>CAUPCB010000007.1:0-59503 GCA_963509715.1 uncultured Flavobacteriaceae bacterium
CGTTTGTTGTTTTAATGGATTGCAAGTAAAACTGTTTTTATAGACTATTGATTTTAATTTTATCTCTTTAATTTCCAATACCATCTATTTATCATCATTCCTAAGATAAAAATTCCAATAAATAAGATAAAAGAAATTCCTAAGAACTTGAAAGAAATAGGTTCGCTTTTGGAAATATAGATAAGATTGCCGCTGGAAGTGATTATCAATCCCAAAATACCGATGAACAAGCTGGTAATCAGATGAACTTCAATACGAAAATCTCTTTCAGGGAAAAACGCTTGGATGCACCATGCTCCACCGATGATGAACAGCGCTGAACCTGCCGAAAACAGCATACTAATGGTGAAAAAATCCATTCCTGAAAAGTAAAAAAAGCTCTGCGTAAGGAGATAAAACAAAACAGGAAACATCAGCAGGGCAGGGCAGGCTTTTAGAAAGGTGTTCCATCGGTTTTTCTCTGCGAAAAAAAGTCCTTTCAGCTCGGAGAAACAAAAAGCGAGACAGAGGGCAACTTCTATGGTTACCAACACTGCGATATTGCTCAGGGTAGAGGGCGTTTCTAGGGCGTTTTGTATCGTTACCTGCGACTGCTCCATCGCATACGGATAAGCCCAAAAGAGAAACACGACCGACAAAACCGCGGCAGCCGCGACTTGCCAAAGTTTCCAAAAACTGAATTTCAGCACGGCATTGATGAGGATGAAAACCAATAAAATATTTAAAACTAACTGCATTTTTTCTCTACTTCAAAGTGTGGTTTCTTATCGAGCAACTGATAAATTTGATGCCTTTTTCGGTTCTTAAAAAACTAAAAAGGTCTTGGTGGCGGAATTTTCCATTTTCATCATGATTTGTGATAACAAGGCTGAAAAAAGGATATTTAGACATGTTTCTTCTGCCGCAGTTATTATAATGATGCTGGATTTTTTGCTCTATATCCTCGGTAAGCGGAGTATAGTTTTCTACCATGATTTGCACATTTTTCTTGTTCTTGTAGCCTTCCAGCCTTTCTAATAAAATAGCATGATTTTTCTCTAAAAAATCTTTTGCAGGTTGTGATATCCAGCCTTTTTCTTCGTCCCAATAGACGATTTTTTCATATGAATTTTTTAGAAGGCTTTTTTTGCTTAGATTTTTGAAAAACTTTTGGTTTAGGAAGTTTTCAAATAATTTTTCATTGTCAATGAAAGAATAATATTTCCCATTTGTTCCTAGAAAACTAACTCTTTCGGTAGATTTTTCGGGTTGGTTCTGGATATGGAGTGAGTGAAAGTCCAGAGTAAGCTGGTCATCTTGGAAATTTTTAACCAAAACCTCATTTTTATTGTTGATGAGAAGGTTTTCTCCGCCAGCCCAGAAAGAATGTTCATCATCTTCTTTGGTTAGTTTCGCTCCTTTTAAAGCAACAGAAAGCCCGTTTTCAAAAGGAGTCATATCATTGTATAGAGCTGGGATAGCCACTTTTCCTGCTGCGTTAAACATGCCGACATTTCCTGTTTTAGGATCTCGGAATTTGATGAAACCTTCATTTTCGCAGTCAAACGCCATATCAAAGACATAAAGGCTGTCTTTTCCGAATTTTTTTCTGTTTTTCAGCATGTAGTAGCTGTTAAATTCTCCATTGGCATCTTCCATAAAAGCAGCGATTTTGTCAAACTTATTGGCCGAAGTAAATCCCTTGAATTTGGGTTCTATCATCACTTCTCCTTTGCTGTTTTTAAAGCCGAAAAGATATTCTTCATCGTCATAAAAGTAAGTCCAGATGTCTGATTTTTGTGCAAAAACACTACAAGATGCCAGTAGTGAAAGGAAAATGACTTTTAATTTCATAAAAATGTTTTAGGATTTAATACGCACAAATATAAAATTGAAATTTCAAATATGAACGAAAATTATCAATTTATTAAGTTTAAAATTAAAAATAAAACTGTTTGGAATACGGCTTGCACTCCAAACAGTTTTTTTTAGGAATTACTCATTTTTTCTTTTTTTCTTGAAATAAATCAGCAGCCCGATGAATGCAGCTAAAATTCCTCCGCCTATCAGCAGTCCGTTCAGCGGCATTTTTTCTTTGGCTTGTTCTGGATTTACTTCTTCTTTTTTCAGGACTTTTCCTTCTTTGGTATTGATTTCCTTGGTGCTTCCTGTTTTCATTTTTTGAAGCTCGGATTTGTATTCTTTGGCTTCATTTTCAGGAAGTTTCCCTGCAATGTAGTTTTGCAGTTTCTCGTTATTTGCAGAGAAAGAGGAGGACTCAGCCCCAAATTCTTTCACTAGTCCATTGTGCATAGAAGCAAGGTTGGAAATCTGCTCCGCGGAGGCTTTCCACATGCCTTTTCGTGTGGCTTCCAGCATTACGGCTGTTATGGTTTGTAGGGAAGCTCCATTTTCTTTGTGAATGAATTCCCTGATGCCCAGCTTGTGTTTGTCCTCTACATAGGTTTCGTAGAGTTCGTTCCACATTTCATCATCTATCAGCTCTGGGCGTGTGGCTTCCCAGCCGAACATATTGGTCGTGATTTCCGCAATCTGCCCTGCGCTGGAAGCTTTCCCTTTCATTTTTTCTTTGATGTATTTAGGATTGAAAATAGTCGCTCTGGCTTCTACTCCTACGGCTTCTTTCAGTTCCTGCATACGCATGTTTTTGCGGTTTCTGTAATCTGCAAAATAGGCATCTGGGTCTTTTCCTGTAACTTCTTTTATGGCGGTGTTCATTCCTCCCATGAATTCAAATACATGGTCAAGGCTCAGAGCTCCCCAAGTGTTGTTTTGTCTGGCATGGATGAGGATATCCGTATTTTTGAGGGCAGCTTTTAGCATTCCTTTTTCGTATTTTCCCCATTCTTTTTCGTTTCCGTAGAGTGCTCCCATGTTGTGCATGTAGGTTTCGGCGATGTCTTTTTGAGAGTCCCATTTGTCTCCTGCAAGCATCATTTCTTTAGTTCCTGTGTCGTATCTTCCTTGCTGTCCCCCGAAAATACGATAGTTGGACATTTCACGAGCTTGTTTAGGGCTTACCCCAGCATTTACAAGTTCTTTTTCTATGGCGATGTTTCCAGCGCTTACTTGGTTTTCAAAGTTTTCATCTTTTACATTGGCAGCCAGTTCTACAGCTTTTGTTAAAAGGAATAAACGCGATGCCGCCAAATCTCTGAACTGTCCAGAAGTCTGAATGACAATGTCTATTCTCGGTCTGCCCAGCTCTTTTGATGGAATCAGTCTGACATCTACCACCCTTCCGAAAGAATCCCTCACGGGTTCTACGCCCAGCATATAAAGGGCTTGAGCGATAGAAACACCTTCGGTCTCTATGAACTCACTGCTCCAAAAAGTGTAGGCTATCTTTTTAGGATATTTGCCTTTGTGGTTTTTTCTGTATTCTTCTATCGTATTTTGGGCAAGTTTTACGCCTCTTTCCCAAGCCATTTCAGAAGGTGTCATTTCTGCATTCACGGCATAGAGATTTCTTCCCGTAGGCACAGCTCTTGGGTTGGCAACGGCATCACCGCCAGAGGAAGGTGCTACATAACCACCATTTAGAGCATTGAAGAAAGATTTTAGCTCTATTTCAGGGCTTTTCAGCAGGCTTTCTTTGTAGAAAACAACATTATTGATAGTCTGCTCTATATCCAAAATCGCCATTGCTCTTTCTTTCTGCTCTTTTGGGATTTGGTTGGTTTCAGGCTTTTGTCCAGCCTTAGGCGTGGAAACTTTTAGTTTTCCTCCGCCGAAGCTTGGTTTTTCGCCAAGTCTTTCTCCTCGTTTTACTTTTTCCATCAGCTTTTTAGCAACGAATTCGGGCATTCCATCAGGGATTTTACCTGCTTTCAGTTGTTTTTCTACTTCGGTAAGCTCGCTATTTTTGGACTTCATTTTCTTCTCCATTGCTTTTTTCACGAAATAAGGCATTTCTCGCTGTGGCGTGAGGATTTCTCTGGCTTTTTCGATTTCTGATACCTGAATTTTTGCCGTTGCTGCGATAAAATCAGGACTTACAGCTTTTCCATTAAGGATTTGTAGAACGATATTTTTAGCAGGATTAAGGTAATTTTCGGTAAAGAAAGCCTTTCTTTTCAGCTGCTGGTCGGTCACTTTTCCTGAAATTTTATCCAAAGCAGCCAAGCTGTACGCCAGTGGATCGGTGCTCATCGCCAGAACGGTGGAGCTGATTTTATCCGAGCTGTAAGGAACGCCCATGGTGTAAAATTCTCCATTGATTTTTTCCGTAGCGATTTCCTCCGCGAAGTTTTCCAGTTTGTCTATTTCCTCTTCGGAATAAGGTTTGGAAGTGATGCTGTCCAATCGCAAATCCCTGTGTAAGCCCATTTTAACGGCGATTTTCTTTATTTGAAGAGAAATATCTTTCTTGTGGGCTTCGTCTTGGGTTTTGTAGTAATAATTGATTTTATCCAAAAGTTCATTGAATATAGTACGAGCCTCGCTTTCCGTAAATGCTGGTGTCAGATATGAGATTAAAGTCGCATAAGTACGGCGTTTTGCGATGATGCTTTCCCCGATGTTTCCTATCGTATAGTAGTAGAAATGAGGAACAGCGCCCACCAGAATATCACTCCAGTCATCGCTGGAAAGAGCCACTTGTTTATTGGGTGTAAATTCTAAACTTCCATGCGTTCCGAAATGAATCATAGCATCCGCCTTGAAGCCTTTTTGAGCCCAAAGATAAGCCCCGATGTAGGCATGTGGAGGGATTTCTTTCACGCCGTGATTTACTTTAAATTCATCATCTGTGCTTAGTGCAGCAGGCGGCTGAGGAAGAATGGCCACATTTCCGAAAACGATTCTGGAAATTGCTAAATATCCTTTTCCATCTTTTTTAGTTCCCATGAAGCCTTCAGAAACGGCTCCATTGTGCTTCATTACTTCTTCATACATTTGGGTTTGCACGGAGTTTTTGAGCCAGTCTGTGTATTCTACATCGTTTATGAGAGCAGGTTTTCCATTTTGGATAAAATTGTCAAAACTGCCCATCGCATTGCGGTTATAGACATTTCCCTGTGTGTTGATGAGCTTCTGAAAATCAGCCTCGTTTTCAGGAAGACCATCTACATTGTATCCTTCGGATTTCATTCTTTTCAGGAAATTGTACAGCGAAGAATTAGTTTCTAATCCCTGCGCAACGAGAGAGTTTTGCCCTTGTCCTTTGAAGTAATAAATGGCAACTTTCTTGTCCTGATTGTTTTTCTTTTTTAGGTTGATAAAATTATTAACAATCTGAGTGAATTTTTTCAATCGGTCAGGAATTGTTTTGAAAACGACCATTCCATCGTTTCTTTTCTCCTGAGCGATAAGGACATAAGGATACACCGCGCCGTCCAGCTCTGGCATTACGATGGTCTGTCCCATAAATCCACCGAACATTCCCATAGGGTCTTTTAGCCAGTCTTCTTCCAGCTGAATCACGGAAATAGGCGTGAAAATCGGGATGTTTTTTTCTTTTAGCCAATCTACGGTCTGTTCAGGATTGGTCATCTGCAATCTTCCGTGTGGGAAATAAATCACGGCATCAGGGTTGATTTGCTCCAAAAATTCTACTCTCTTACCGAAAGAAGCGAAAGGATAGACATTCAGCCCAGATTTCTGAAGGGAAATAATGATGCTGTCTATGTGCGCTTTGTTCCCAGAAAAAGGGTCGTGGATACCAGAAACTATGGCGATTTTTGGTTTTCCTTCTTGGTAAAGATTATTTTTTTTGAGGTAATCTTCATAGGCTTTTATATCAGAAAAAGCCACTTCCTCATCAATATGAAAGAAAACATTTTCTTTTTTCTCTATGACTTTTTCAGGCTCTTCGGCGAAGAATTTTTTGCCATCGATGTATTTTCGGACATATCTCGCAAAGTTTTGGAAATTTTTCTTGTTTCCGCTGGAAAGATAGCTGTCCACTTTTTCTGATTGAGATTCGCTCAGACTGCTGATGTCGTTTTCAGGAGAGGTCACAGATACGAAATGTGTAGGGACTTTTTCAGCGGTTTTTATAATGGTATTTCGCTGATTTTCATCTATTTTAATACCCATTCCCCAAGCCAGAACGAAATCATAATTTTTCAATTTATCGAGCTGGTCTAGCGGCACATCTTCGAATTTGATAAAGCTGTCTTCATTGGACAGCGCCATATTGGACACTTGGTAATTTGGGAAATTTACCAATGCTATGCGGGTAGCAGAAGCCCATTTGCTCCATGCGAAATATCCCAAAGAAACGGCAAGAAGTCCTAATATAATGGATAAAATTCTTTTTTTATTTTTCATAATTGTTTAACTTTTATTGTTGATTTTCAGTGTTATAACTCTTTGATTAAATCTTTCGTAAAAATATGAAAACTTATAAAGGATTCTAAAAAGGAAAGGGTATCTGCCCTTGTCATAATCACTCATAAAGTATTCATTTTCAATGTGTATTTTGGGATTCCAAGTTTCCATTTCTTTGGAATTTAGAAGAGACCATTTGAATTCTGGGCGTGTTTTTCCTTTCATTGTTCCTAATGAATCATGCTTTTTTGAATTTCCAACCAAGGAAAAAGCCAGCATATCAAACACTACAGTAACTTCTTCAAAATGAGCGCACAAAGAATTAAAAAAGTTCTGAACATCTTTTGGGTCAAAATACATCAAAACACCTTCTATTATGAGTAAAACGGGCTTTTTGTGAGCTTTTACTATTTCTATCCATTTGTAATCAAATAAAGATAGCGAAATAAATGTATTTGTTTCATTTTCAGTGAATAAATGCCGACGAAGTTCAATTACTTCTGGTAAATCAAGGTCGTACCAATGGGTGATTTTAGGCGAGCCAATGCGTTGATAACGAGCATCTAACCCTGAGCCTATCTGCACCACTACTGCATCAGGGTGTTTTTGGACAAATTTTTTGGCTTCTTTATCTATTAAATTTGCTCTGATGCAGATTCCTGCCTGAGAAAATTTAGCATTTTTAAATTTAGAAAAATCATAATCAATTTTATTGATGATTTCTAAAGCTTTTTCATCATAAAGCAGAGCATTGGAAGGTTTTTTCCGTGTTTCTTCAGCCTTTGCCCAAAGAGTGATGAGCATGGTTTCTGGAACATCTTGTAACCGATTGGTCGAAAATTTATTTTCCATTTTTAGAGTCTTTATGGTGTTGAAAATGATTTAGTTATAGTCCGTATCTTGAACTTTTTTATTGAAATTCCATTTTAAGCCCAGATAAAATGTCCTTCCGATATCCACAGAGGAGTAGAAGCCTACTTTGTCCGCAGTGTAGCCAAAAATATTATTAATTCCGCCTGTCAGAGTAAAGCCCAGCGGAAACTTTGAAGCTAGCTGTAGCCGCCAGATAGAGTAGGGCGCATAGCTGACAAAAGAACTGCTGTCATCATCATATATTTTAGTTTGGCTGAGGTATTTTCCGCTGATGATGATGCTTGGGATGTAATATTTAGCCGAAGGAATGTATTCCGCCTTGAAAGTCAGCGTATGCGGGCGGTTTTCGGATCTTCTTTTTCCGATGTCGTAGTAGGAATAAGAACCTTTGAAATGGAAGTTTTTGTTCAGTTTGTATATAGCTGATACTTCGGAACTTAGCACATCTGTGTTTCCATGGAAATTGACATGGCGAAGGGTGTCTCCGATGTTCCCTCTCAGGTTGATTTTATCCTTTATTTTTGAATATTGAGTGATGAAAGTCAGGTTCAGTTTTTTAAAGTTAAAATCAATGGAAATATTGAAATTATCGCTTGTTTCGGGTCTTAAATTTTTATTTCCCATAAGCTGAAAACCTCCTCCCCAAGGGTGGAACCAGTTGGTATAGAGTTCTTTAAGCGTAGGCGAACGGAACCCGCCTGAATATCCAGCACGGATGGTCATCGTTTCATCAAATCTATACATTCCTGACAAACGAAAAGTGAAATATTGTTTAAAAATAGAGTGATAGTCCATTCTAGCGCCTGTAACGAGCGTTACAGCGGGATTTATCACCCAGTCCTGCTGTGTGAATGCGGAGTAAGTCTGGGCGTTTTCCCTGCCTCCTGTGTTTTCGTTTTTGAACATAAAATTCAGTAGTTTTTCCGAAAGCACCTCGCCGCCAGCTACAAGGGTATGTTTTTTAAACAAATTCTGATTGTATTGGGAGCTGGTTCTCCATATTTCATTTTCGTAGACTTTTTCGTCTTCTTTGAGCAGTTTGTAATATTTAAATTTGTCATACCTGTCAAATGCCCCAGAGATGCTTAGATTTTGATTTTCATTGAATTTAAAGTTGGTTTTTAGCCCAATGTTATAATTGTAATAATGGTCTCTTACCTTTTGGCTTGAAGGGTCACCACCATTTCTCTCACTGAAATAAAATCCTGGTGTGAGGGCGATGTCGATTTTAGGGCTTAGATTGAATGTCAATTTAGGATTAAAGCCATAGTTGATAAATCCAGCGACATTGAGTTCGTTGTATTTTTCTGTAATTATTTCATTTCCAAAAGGGTCTGTTTGCTTTTCTAAAGTTGGGACTCTATCCTTGATGATGTATGGAGTCCTCATTTTGTAGAAAGAAGCAAGGCTGAGGCTTCCCCATTTTTGTTTCGTTCCTACGGAGAGATTTAATTTGTGGTCTCTGCTGCTGTCGTAGAGGTAGCCAGCATTGATATCCAGTGGACTTTTAGAATCTTTGGTGATGATGTTGATCACTCCACCGATTGCATTGGAACCATAGAACGAAGACGAAGCGCCTTTTATGATTTCTATCCGTTCGATGTTGTCTATATCTATCCTGTCGTAGTCTATGTTATCAAAGGTTTCGCCTGCCATTCTTTCGCCATTCATCAGGAAAAGAACATATTTCCCGCCGAATCCCATCATGTTGATATTAGGACTTCCGCCATTGTATGTGAAATTGATGCCTGAAAATTCGTTTTCCAAGAATGTTTTGAAATCGGTGGACTGAGATTTTTTAATATCTTCAGAGGTGATCACTTGTACAGTGATAGGGACATTTTTTAGGTTTTTCTTTGTTTTGGTAGCGGTGACAATTACTTCTTTGATTTCTGTTTCTTTTTTGTCAACCTTTTTTTTCTCCTGCTGCCCATACAGAGGAATGCTGGTAATAAGTGTAAGGAAAAAAAATTTTCTTAACATATTATTTTTTTGTTTTAATAAAAATAAGATTGCCACAAAACTATATGGCAATCCTATTCATAATTTTATTTAGAGTATTGGAAAACACTATAAAGCATGATTAGAACTTCCCATCTGAACTAAGCACATACTTGAATTTAGGATGTCCTCCTTTATTTTTTGCATCAAGATAATCAACAACTTGGAGTTTTACATATTCTCCTTTAGCTGTTTTTACTACATATACCCATTTGTTAACTGTGTATGGAGACTTACCTTGTGCAGCTGATGCAGGATCATAAGCTACATACCCATTTACACTCTTCATTCCTCCAGAGATAATGCTGTTGTAAGATAACTCAGTATCTACTGGTGGATAGCCAAGTTGTGCAGTCCCCTTTTTATCAGCTGTATAACCACTAGTAGGAGCTTGTTTTACAGTGCTAATATCTTTACTATCAGTTTTGAATACTCCTCCATTTCCCTTTCCAGAAACTCCACTATTAGTCTTAATATAATATCTTTGGAAAGCGATGTCCCAAGTAATATCATTCTCAGGGTCAGTCACCGTTACTTCTGTCCCTTTTTCAAAAGAGAAATATTTCCATGTTCCAGAGGCGCTGGCATCTACTGTCGCTTCTTTTGAATTGTCAGTTACATTTGGAGTAACTTCATTGTTATCATCTCTACTACAAGAAGCCAATGTCAAAGCTCCAAATACCAAACTTAAAAATACTTTTTTCATAACTAAACTTATTTAAAATTTCTGCAAAGATAAATAAATCTTATTTATACTAAATAAAAATAAGAACATGATATTTATCATGTTTTTGAAAAAATGAAATTCAAGAAAAAGAAGAATAAAACCAAAAAGAACCCTAATTTTGCACGAGATATGAAATTTAGATTTAGTTTAAAATATTTTCTCCTTTCTCTGCTGATTTTCAGCGTGGAAGTGATCATCGCTACCATTCTGAAAGATTGGTATTTCGTGAGGGCTTTTATGGGAGATATTTTGGTGGTGGTTTTGGTTTATACACTTATAAACTCGTTTTTTGAATGTAGGAATAAAAACAAATTACTATTTTTTGTCTTTGTTTTCGCTGTTTTTGTGGAAATGTTACAGTATTTCAAAGTTGCCGAAAAATTAGGCTTCCCAAAAGGAAACCCAGCCTATATTATAATAGGAAATTATTTCTCGTGGGAAGATATTTTGTGCTATGCAATAGGTTGTTTATCAGTGTTTTTTATC
The DNA here is from genome assembly GCA_963509715.1 of uncultured Flavobacteriaceae bacterium. Classification (GTDB taxonomy): domain Bacteria; phylum Bacteroidota; class Bacteroidia; order Flavobacteriales; family Weeksellaceae; genus JABCPE02. The sequence continues at coordinate 10,361 of CAUPCB010000007.1, forward strand.
AATAAAATATTTAGAATAGATTAAACCTCTTCCCAATGTTTGTCTATTAAATCCATTAGAAAATCAGGGCATCGGATGATTTTTTGCGTCTGAGCATCGAGGAAAAATAGAATGGTAGAAGCCTTGGTGAGTTTTTCTCCTTCAGAATTGAAAATCTCGTATTGAAATTCTATTTTTGCGGTAGGTTTTTTTGTGATTTTGGTATGGATGTAGAGTAGATCATCATATTTTGCTGGGCGGATATATTTTATTTTATATTCCGAAACGGGAAGCCAAATTCCTCTTTTTTCTATCTCATTGTATGAAATTCCGATAGCACGAAAAAGCTCAACTCGGGCAACTTCCAGATACTCAGCATAGTTACCATAGTAGACATATTTCATAGGGTCGGTTTCTCCGTAACGAACTCGTAATGAGTGTATTATGTTAATCATTTGTTAAAATTTTAAACTTCATACAAATATATTTTTAAAAAACCAATAGAGCAAAAATTTTTTTTAAAAATTAAATTTTTCATATTTGCGACACACAATTTCGGTGAGAAATTTTCTAAAAAAATCAAATTAATTTTAACCATAATTCAAAGATATAAATGGACAGGAATTTAGAAACAATGTGGGAGAATTGTCTCTTTTTTATGCGGGATAATCTTGCCTCTTCAGAGGAAGGATCAGACCTTAAAAAATTAGAGGATTCTTTTGCTTTATTGTTTGATAAGGTTCGTCCATTGTCTTTTGTGGATGGTAATCTCACATTGGGAGTTCCTAGCAACTTCTACAAAGAATATATAGAAGAACATTATATTTCTTTGCTTTCTGTAGCCCTGAAAAAGTATTTTGGTAAGGGAATAAAACTTTGGTATGCTGTAGCAGAAAAAGGACAGGAAAAAGAAAAAAAGGAAGTGACCTATAAGGCTACAAATCTGCAACCTCCTAAAAAACAGGAAGTAATGCCTCCTTCTTTCATTGGGAAAGGAAATAATCATTTTGCGATACCTGGGATTAAAAAAGTAAATGTGGAGTCAAATCTGAATCCTACATTGTCTTTTGAAAATTTCATAGAAGGAGAGAGTAATAAATTTGCTTTTACAGCAGCGAAGGCTATTGCAGATAGACCAGGGCAGACATCTTTTAACCCGCTGTTTATCTACGGAGGTGTAGGAGTTGGGAAAACTCACATAGCTCACGGGATAGGTCTGGAAGTAAAAAACAAATTTCCAGATAAAATAGTGGTTTATGTCCCATCGGAGAAGTTTATTCAGCAGTTTATCAATGTAGCGAATACCAAAAATCCTGAGAAAAGAGCAGAATTTGCTAATTTTTACCAAATGGTGGATGTCCTCATTATAGATGATATTCAGTTCCTTTCAGGTAAAAAAGCGACACAAGATACATTCTTCCATATTTTTGACCATTTACACCAAAATGGGAAGCAGGTCGTTCTGACTTCAGATAAAGCGCCTGTGGATATTCAAGATATCGAAGAAAGAATCGTTTCCCGTTTTAAATGGGGACTTTCTGTGGAAATAAAATCGCCAGATTTTTCTACAAGAAAGAAAATTATCAGCAACAAACTTCATCGAGATGGTATTCAGCTGAGCGAGGAGATAATAGACTTTTTGGCATCGGAGGTTAAATCTAATGTTAGAGAGCTTATAGGGGTAATTAACTCAGTTATAGCTCATTCCATGATTTATAAGTCTGACCTTACTCTTGATTTGTTGAAAGAGACCATCAATAAAATCGCAACCAATAAGGATAAAACAATAAGTATTTCACTGATACAAGATGTGGTTTGTGATTATTTTGGAATTCACAAAGAGCAGCTTCTATCCAAAACCAGAAAAAGAGAAATCGCCCTGCCAAGACAGTTAGCAATGTATTTTTCTAAAGAATATACCAATGCTACCTATGCTAAAATAGGCAATGAAATGGGAGGAAAAGACCACACTACGGTGATGCATGCTTACAATACTATCAAAGATTTTTCTAAGATAGATAAAGAAGTAAAGAAATACATCAAAGATTTAAAGGAAAAAATATTTGCGTAGATAATAAAGTTATTTTATGAACAAAAGAAGGATTTTAACTCGTTAAAATCCTTCTTTTGCTAAAAACACAGAAAAAACTTATATTAGCAGAATAAATGATTATTAACCTTTGAAAAAATAACCAAAATGAACGAAATAGCACAAAATATAGCAGAAATCAAAGCCAGAATTGCCGAAGCTTGTAAAAAAGCTGGAAGAAATCCAGAAGAGGTAAAACTTCTTCTGGCGACAAAAACTGTTCCTGCGGATAGAATAAAACTGGCTCTGGCTACGGGAGAAACCTTGATAGGTGAGAACAAAGTGCAGGAGCTGAGGGATAAATACGAAGAACTAAAGGAAGTTCCTCATATTAAGCATTTTATAGGGCATCTTCAGACCAATAAAATTAAAGATATTCTAAAAGCAGAGGTGGCGTGTATAGAGAGTTTAGACCGCTGGGATGCTGCTGAAAAACTACAGCAACGCCTTGAATATGAGGATAAAACCATTGAGGTTTTGATTCAAGTGAATACTTCTTATGAAGACAGTAAGTTTGGTCTTGACCCAAGTGAAGCGGTGGATTTTGTGAAGAAAGTAGCGACTTTGGACAAGTTGAAAATCAAAGGGTTAATGACCATAGGGCTGTTTAGTGCTGAGATAGAAGAAGTTAGAAAATGTTTTCAGTTGTTGAAGAAAATTCAGCAGGAAATCATAGCCGAAAATATTCCAAATGTGGAGATGAAGGAGCTGTCCATGGGGATGAGCGGAGATTTGGAAACGGCAATAGAGGAAGGCTCTACGATTATCCGTGTGGGGACTGCTATTTTTGGGAAGAGAGAGTATCCAGACAGCCACTACTGGCCTGAAAACAATAGTTAAAGTATATTAAATTTTATAATTCGCAAAGGGAATTTTTTAACTTTGATTGGTTGAAAAATTCTTTTTTTATTTAATCAATTGATACACAATATTATGCTGTTTTTACTTCCTGCCTATTTATCGGAAAATTCGCCGATTGAGTATTTTGCTCCTGCTGTTAAGGAATATATAATGAACTTGGATTATTTTTTCGTGGAAAATGAAAAAACGGCGAGAAAAGTCATCAAGTTTTTCGCTCCTGAAAAGAAACAATCCGAGTTGAAATTATTTCTGTTGGATAAATATTCAGAACCTTCGGATTTAAAGGAAGCTCAAGAATTGATGAAAAAAGGGACGGATTTTGGACTGCTTTCGGAAGCAGGACTGCCGTGCATCGCAGATCCAGGGAATATTATGGTAAAATGGGCGCATAAAAACGGCATCAAAGTGGTGCCTGTGAATGGCCCGAGTTCTATCATTTTAGCACTGATTTCCAGTGGGTTTAATGGACAGCAGTTTGCTTTTCACGGCTATCTTCCGATAGACAAAGATGAGCGAAAAAATAAAATCCGACAGCTGGAAAAACAAGTGCAGGAAACAGGATATTCGCAGATTTTTATGGAAACGCCTTACCGAAACCAAAGGCTTTTGGAGGATTTGTGTAAGTTTTTGTCACCGCAGACAGCCCTCTGCATAGCGGCGGATATTAACAATCCAGAGAAAGAATTTATAAAAACTCTTCCCATAAAGGAATGGCAGAGAGAAGAAATAGATTTACATAAAATACCTGCGATATTTGTTTTAGGGCAATGAAAAAGCTGAAAATTTTATTTTGTATTTTCTTTTTTACAATTCAGATTTCTGCTCAGCAAATTTTCTCTGGAAAGGTAACCACAGAAGAAGGAATAGCACTGGAGCAGGTTTTGGTAATAAACATGAGAAATAAAGAGCAGGTGCATACCAGCAGTAATGGGGAGTTTAAGATAACTGCAAATATTTCGGATGAGTTTCGCTTCGTTAAAAAAGGTTATGATAGGATATCTCATATCGTAAAATCTGCTGATTTTGACAAACATATTTTACTGCAAATGAGGAAGTCAGAAACTATTATAAATGAAGTGGTTATAATTCCAAAAAGTAAAATAGACAGACTGAAAAAGGATATAGAAGTCCCTACTGTGAAGAAAGGAACAGTGTTTAAACCCAAACCAGCAAAATGGAAAGATGTTCTTAAAATAGCGCCTATTCCTATAGCGATTGCTTTTGATATTAACGCCTTTGAGGAGCGGATGACAGGGAATGCGCGGAGAAAGAAAACCCGCTATAAATATGAAGAAATGCAGGCTGATATCTTGCAGGTAAAGGAGTTTTTAGGAGAAGAATATTTTATAGAAAATAAAATTCCAAGCGAGAGAATTCATGAGTTTTTAGAGTTTTCTATCATTGAAAAACCAGAGATTAAAAAACACATGAAAACTGGTAATCAGACTCAAATCATGATGATTTTGGAGGAAATGTTCCTAATCTACCACAAAAGGTTGGAAATGAATAATATAGATAAGGAAAAATGAATAAAATAATATACATAACGGCACTTTTTTTTAGCGTTTTGGGATTTTCGCAGAGTGTTTCAGGAAAAGTGGAAACGGAAGAAGGTTTTTCTATTGGTAATGTATTGGTTATCAATATAAAAACCAATGAAAAAGCAAATACAGATGAAAACGGAAAGTTTACTATCTCGGCGAAGTTGCAAGATGAAATTCGCTTTGTTAAGAAAGGCTATGACCGAGTTTCTCATATTGTAAAATCTACTGATTTTGACAAACATATTTTACTTAAAATGAGGGAGACAGAAACAGTTATAAAGGAAGTGGTTATAATTCCTAAAAGTAAAATAGACAGACTGAAAAAGGATATAGAAGTCCCTACTGTGAAGAAAGGTACGGAATCCAAGCCCAAACCAGCAAAATGGAAAGATGTTCTTGCACTTGATATAGACGCCTTTGAGGAACTAATAACAGGGAATGCGCGGAGAAAGAAAACCCGTTATAAATATGAAGATATGCAGGCTGATATTTTGCAAGTCAAAGAATTTTTAGGAGAAGAATATTTTATAGAAAATAAAATCCCAAGCGAGAGAATTCATGAGTTTTTAGAGTTTTCTATCATTGAGAAGCCAGAGATTAAAAAACACATGAAAACTGGTAACCAAACTCAAATCATGATGGTTTTGGAGGAAATGTTCCGAATCTACCATAAAAGACTGGAAATGAATAACATAAAGAATAAAAATGAATAAAATAATATACATAACGGCACTTTTTTTCAGCGTTTTGGGATTTTCGCAGAGTGTTTCAGGAAAAGTGGAAACGGAAGAAGGTTTTTCTATTGGTAATGTATTGGTTATCAATATAAAAACCAATGAAAAAGCAAATACAGATGAAAATGGGAAATTCACCATTTCGGCGAAATTGCAGGATGAAATTCGTTTTGTGAAGAAAGGCTATGACCGAGTTTCTCATGTTGTGAAATCTGCTGATTTTCAGGAAGAAAAATGTTTTAGACTGCAAAAATCCACTGTGGTAATAGAAGAAGTGGTTATCAGCAGGTTGAAACTAACGGGAAATCTTGCCAAAGATTCCAAAACTTTGGACAAGGAAGATGTCAATGCTAAAATTCAAAAATCACTGGGAACAGAAACCATTGAAAAACAAGTGCGAAGCATTTCTGGTTCTGCAGGAATCAGTTTTAATATGGCATCATTGTTTGCTGGAAAGAAGAAAAAAGAGCAAAAACAACAGCTGGAAAAATATGAACAATTCCAAAATAACGCCACATGGATAAGTGAAAGAGTGGATTCGGAATATTTCGTCAGCAAGGGAATTCCAGAGATGAAAGTCGCGGAGTTCATTCAGTTTTCTTTGACACAAAAACCAGAAGTAGCGGGATACATCAAAACCAATGATTTCCCTAAAATAATGACAGTTCTAGACCAGCTTATCCCTGTTTACCTCAAAAAAATAGAGAGAAAAACGACATAATTTTTTTTAAATTTAACTTTAAGGCTTTAATTTAATCTAAGTAATAAAATAGGATTTGAGTTTAAGTTCCATAACTGAAAATAGGAAAAACAATAAAGTTTAATTTAAAAACGGAGAAACCACATAGATTTTATTTATGTGGTTTTTCATTTAAGAAAGTTTAACTTTGCAAAAAATATTAAATCCAAATGGCAAAAATTATACGAATTCATCCAGAAAATCCACAGGAAAGGCAGATAAATGAAGTGGTGGAAACCCTGAAAAAAGGAGGGCTGATAGTCTATCCATCAGACACGGTGTATGCTCTGGGATGTGATATTAATAACCTGAAAGCGATGGAAAAACTAGCCCAGCTGAAGGGTATGAAATTAGAAAAATCCCATTTTTCCATTATTTGTAATGACCTGAGCCACTTGTCAGAATTTACAAAACCGATAGAAACTTCCACATTCCGACTTTTGAAAAGCAAACTTCCTGGGGCTTTTACCTTTATTTTAGAAGCAAATAAAAACTTGCCTTTGGCTTATAAAGGACACAAAACCATAGGAATACGAGTTCCGAATCATTCTGTGCCACAGATGATAGTGGAAAGTCTCGGCAACCCGATAGCTTCCACTTCTATAAAAGATGATGATGAGGTGATAGAGTATTCTACTGACCCAGAGCTCATCGCCGAAAAATACGATAAAAGCGTGGATATTGTGATAGATAGCGGCTGGGGAGAGCTGGTGCCTTCTACGATAGTAGATGTGACACAGGGAATACCAGAAATTGTCCGACAGGGAAAAGGTGAATTATAGGAAAATAAAAAAACTCTCGTATTTGCGAGAGTTTTTTTGTTTATTATAAAAATTCTATATCCTTAGAATGAGGAAGAATTCCTTTGACATCGTAAACAACGCCGTTTTGGGATAGGAGTTTAGATAAGTCTAAATCCAAGAATTCTTTGTGAGCAACACCAAGAACTACTGCTTCGTACTTATCTGATGGAAGCGTTTCCATGCTTTCTATTCCGTATTCGTGTTTTACTTCGCTCGGATTAGCCCAAGGGTCGTAAGTGGTCACTTTAACGCCGAAATCCTCCAAAGCAGAGATTACATCGATGATTTTAGTATTTCTGACATCAGGGCAGTTTTCTTTGAAAGTTACTCCCAGCATGAGTAATTTAGCTCCGTTGATTTGGATATTTTTCTTAATCATCGCTTTTACAACTTGCTCGGCAACATATTTTCCCATAGAATCATTCATTCTTCTTCCTGCCAAGATGATTTCTGGATGGTAGCCGTACTCCTGAGCTTTTTGAGCCAAATAATATGGGTCTACACCGATGCAGTGCCCGCCTACAAGACCTGGTTTGAAAGGAAGGAAATTCCATTTCGTTCCAGCGGCTTTCAGCACATCGTGAGTGTTGATATCCATTAGGTTAAATATTTTAGCCAATTCATTCACGAAAGCAATGTTGATATCTCTTTGTGAGTTCTCGATTACTTTGGCAGCTTCGGCAACTTTAATGGTTGGCGCAAGGTGCGTACCTGCTGTGATTACAGAAGAATACAAGTCATTCACCACTTTACCGATTTCTGGAGTAGAACCAGAGGTTACTTTTAGGATTTTCTCCACAGTGTGTTCTTTGTCTCCTGGGTTTATTCTTTCAGGAGAATAACCAGCGAAGAAATCCACATTGAATTTAAGTCCAGAAACTCTCTCCACCACAGGGATACAGTCTTCCTCAGTAGCGCCAGGGTAAACCGTAGATTCGTAGATGACAATATCACCTTTTTTAATCACTTTTCCTACCGTTTCACTCGCTTTTACAAGAGGAGTAAGGTCTGGGCGATTGTTTCTGTCCACAGGCGTCGGTACAGTGATGATGTATACATTGGCATTTTCTATATCTTTTAGGTCAGCAGAGCAGAAAAGTCCATTGGTACCAACATTGAAAGGGTTTTCTTTAACCAAGGCTGATTTCAGAAGCTCATCAGATACCTCCAAAGTTTCATCATGTCCTGCGTTTAGTTCTGTGATTCTTTTTTGGTTAATGTCAAAACCTACCACAGGGAATTTAGTGGCAAATAACCTTGCCAATGGCAGCCCTACATAACCAAGTCCAATAATTGCTATTTTATGATTCATATTGTATATTTTATTATTTATTTTACACCTTTAAAAATTCTATGATACAGATATCCCCATATAGTAGGGTGGTACCAGAGGATAGATTCTAAATTTCTTTCTTTTTGGGAAGATAGTGTTCCATTGAAAAAGTTTTCTATCGCTTTGGTCAGCAGTTTGATGCCGCTAGCCAGCTGGATAAGAGGATATGTTGAAAAATCATCCTGTTTTGTGACTGTGATGTTTTCTTGGTATATCACACTACCTGTGTCTATACCTCTATCCACGAAATGCACTGTAACTCCGTTGTTTTCAGCATCATTATTTACCAATGCCCAGTAGGCTCCATGAACGCCTCTATATTTGGGTGTGATGCCTGCATGAGTATTGATAAAAGGGCATTCTACGGCAGAAAGCACTTTTTCGGATATGATTCTTGTTCCGTTTACAATGATTAAATCAGGATTTATTTCCTTCAATAATTCTATAGTTTTTTTTGAATTTACAGATGAAACATTTATCATTTTATCATTAGGAATTTCCGCAGCATTCATATTGTTTGCTTTCATGATTTCATTTCTTCTTTTTTTGGATGTGCTGCCTAAAAATTTACCGATAATCAGTTGGAATAAAATCTGTCCCGCAACGGTGAAAATCCCCAATCTTTTTATCCTTCTTTTGATAAATTTTTTGGTATTTTCTTTGTCTTCCACAATGATTTTTTCAATGCCGAATTGACTATCCAATGCATTGAAAACGATTTTTGAGGAATCACCTTTTCCCGCTAAAATAACGATTTTTTTATACTTCATTTTTCATCTTTGCTGCCAAACTACTCATCGTGTAGCTTTGGAAATTATACTTTTCATTTAAAAATTTATAATGCTGCAGGATTTTCTCTAAAAACTTGAAATTTTCCTCCATATTTGCTCCAAAATTATGAGGATGCCACCATAAATGGTAGGTTAGATTGTTTTTAGCAGCAAAGGTCATGCTTGCCTTTATTCTTTTTAACCTTAAACCTTCCAAAAAGCTCAGTCTTGGCGAAAATGGCCTCAAGAAACGGCTTGATGGAATATTTACAGGATTTTCTTTTTTTATGTAATCGTCTGAATAACAGTTGTGTCCAGAAATGTTGATGTAAGAATCCATCAGCCTGAAAGCTCGCCGAAATAGGCTTTCGTTTTCACCACTTTTGGCTTTATACAGCCAAGAATGCTCATTTCCTCTGTAACAAGTAATTCCCAGCTCGGAGCATACTTGTAAGTATTTGTCATTGAACTGGTTTCGTGGGAAAATCAGCGATGTTATCTCTATTCCTTGTTCTTTTGCTACTTGCACCGCCATTCTGGTATCTTCTCTGAAAGATTCCAGTGTTTGTCCTTTTTCTAAACAATAGTAATGGGAAAAAGTGTGGGTGCCGATTTCCTGCTCAGGATATTTTTTGATTTCATCAATGAGCAGTGGAGCAAAATGATAATTATCTTTGCTAAAATCATTGCCCAGACTCTCGAAATAAGCGTTTTCATAGGGCGAAAGCGATTTGTCTTCGTATTGAGGTTTGATGGAAGGTAAATTTGCCAATAATTCTTTTTTGGTCTTGAAAAAAAGAAAACCAACAGTAGAAAAAGTACCACAAACAGCATATTTTCTAAATAATTCTAGCGTTTGAGGAATTACTTGATGGACATTCAGTATGTTCTGCCCATAGTCATTAATGGTTCTTTTGTCCCGAACGCCCCACATGAGCTCGAAATCCAAAGAAATTACAAATTTACCTGTTTTCATTTTTTAGTTATTTTAAATTTTCCCAATACCAATCTACAGCTTCTTTCAGACCTTGCGCGAAGATGTGGCTCGGCTGGTAGCCTAGATTTTTTTGAGCTTTTTCTATACTTGCCAATGAGTGAGGAACATCTCCCTGTCTGTTTGGGCCATGGAGAATTTCCACTTTTGCGATTTCGTTGTCATAGGCAGAAAGGTATTTTTTCAGCAGTTCAGCCATTTCTTTGATAGTTGTTCTGTCACCCACGGCCGTGTTATATATTTGATTTAGAGCCTCTTCTTTATCAGTGATTAAGGCTAATAAATTCATCTGAATTACATTATCAATGTAAGTAAAATCCCTTGAATAAGTACCATCTCCGTTGATAGTCGGTGATTGGTGGTTGATTAGCTGGATTACGAATTTTGGAATTACCGCAGCGTAAGCGCCATTTGGGTCTTGTCTTCTTCCAAAAACATTAAAATATCTCAGTCCTATCGTATCAAAATTATAAACCCTTTTGAAAACATCAGCATAAAGCTCGTTCACATATTTCGTGATAGCATATGGAGAAAGTGGCTTTCCAATGATATCTTCTACTTTTGGTAAGGATGTAGAGTCGCCGTAAGTAGAGGAGCTGGCAGCATAAACAAGTCTTTTTACGCCTGCATCTCTAGCCGCTACGAGCATATTTAGGAAACCGCCCACATTCACATCATTACTCGTGATAGGGTCATTGATGGAACGAGGAACAGAGCCAAGAGCAGCCTCGTGCAGAACGAAATCTTGTCCGTCACAAGCTTTTTTACAAGTTTCCAAATCACGAATATCACCTTCAATCAAAGTGAATTTTTCATTTTTGAAAAAAGGCTCAATGTTATGTCTGTGTCCCGTAGCAAAGTTGTCCAAAACTGTAACCACAGCTCCTAATTCTAGTAGTTTTTCCACTAAATTGGAACCAATGAAACCAGCGCCGCCAGTGACTAATATTTTTTTATTTTCTAGTTTTTCTTTGAAATTCATCTTTTAAGTTTTTTATTACATGTAATATTTTCTTAGAATATTATAAAGATACGATTCTTTATTAGTTAAGTTTCTTTCTTTGAAATAATTTTCTACATCGGGAATGTTTATTTCGTAGCCAGAACCTGCTTTTATCAGAATAAGCAGAGGTTCTATATCTAGTTCTTTTTCAATAATTTCAAGAATTTCAATGATAGAATAATTGAAAGGATAAGCGATATTGACCACTTTGTTAAAACTCTGATAATTGATGATTTGGAGAACTAAGTTTTTAATATCCTCAGTATCAATGATGTTTCGAGTTGCCTTTGTGTGGACATTTATTTTTTGATGGTTTCTGACAGAACGAACCAAATAGTTCATCAGCAGATTGGGATTTCCTCCTTTACCAACGGCGTTGCTTAACCTTAATATTAAATATTTTGGGCAGTTTTCAGCGATGATTTGTTCCATTTTTAGTTTGTGTAGAACATACTGGCTGTCAGCCTTTGAGGAATCATAGATGCTGCAGGTAGAAAAATAGACAAAAAGTTTGTCGGGATTTTCTGTGAAAGTTTCCCTGATTAGGTCTTCTTCTCTTTGAAATTCAGATAGTTCTGTCTCTAAGGAATTAGAAACTCCAGATGCGAAAAAAATAACATCTTCTCGGTCTACATCGTAGAATAGAGAAGCGATAAGTCCATTTCCTATAATCATTTTATAAATTAATTATCATATTTTCTTGTTGATCCAAATTTAAGAATATAGTTTTTTGGTAAGGAAAAAAACAAGCGAAATTTCTTAAAAAGCAAAAAGTCCTTAAATAAGCTTCTAGTACAATACATTATCTTACCTTTTATATAGGGATAATTAATGATTATAAAAAAGAATTAAATTATTATTTGTTTACTAAAAAAATGATAAAATTAGAAATACTTATAACTCTTGTAATTCTACCATTTTCCTGAATTTTTCTGATGATTTAGAAAGTTCTATATAATTACCACTATTTATAATTTCTCCTTTTTCAAGAAGGTAAACTTTATCAACATTTTTAATAGTAGAAAGTCTATGAGCAATGATTACCATTGTAAATTTACCATGTAGCATATCAATATTATCTTTGATATGTCTTTCTGTTTCTGAGTCCAAAGCAGAGGTAGCTTCATCCATAATAAGTAATTCTACATCTTTATATAGTTCTCTTGCAATGGAAATTCTTTGTTTTTGACCACCAGAAATCAAAATACCATTATTACCAAGGAAAGAATCTTCTTTATTTTCAAGCTCTTCTACGAAATTTCGTAAAGAAACCATATCCATTACTTTATAGAATTTATCTATGGATTCAGGAGTTTTTTCTGCCCAGAAACTAACATTGTTAAATAAGGTATCATTAAAGATAACAGGTTCTTGAGTTATATATCCAATTTTATCTCGATAAGAACTAAGATTTGCTTCATATAGGGATTTTTCATCCACAATGACCTCTCCTATGTGTGGAATCTGTAACCCACAAATTACATTTGCTAATGTAGTCTTTCCTGCACCACTTTCTCCTACAAAAGCAATGGATGTTTTTCGTGGAATATTTATATTAATATTTTTTAGAACAGTTTTATTTCCTAAAATGACCTCTATATTTTTTATATCAATATTATCAATTTTTTCTATAGGGGTAGTTTTTAGAGGCTCTTCATTATCTTTGAATTCTTTTAAAATAGTATTGATAGACTCTATAGAGGTTGCTTGGCTCGTAAAAGCTGTAGATGCGCCTTGTAAACTAACTAAATGTCCTAATCCTCTATAAAATAATAATAAACTAATTAATATTGATTCTAAATTACCATTAAGAACATTGACTTGAATCATTACAACGATAGAAATTACAAGTAAAAGCATTGGTTCTCTTGCATTGATCATAATGAATCCTAACCTATTCATTTTGAAAGCATATTCATCATTCAATTCGATATTATCTCTCAATCTATTGTCATACCTTTTGAAATAATTAGTGGCTTTTAAGTATTTGAAATTATTTACAGATTGTATTAAAAGTTCATTAAAGTTATTCCCTAAATTTACTTGTTTTCTGGAATAATCAGCAATCATTTTATTTAAATATTTATATATAAAGTCTGTAGCATAACCTCCTATTGCTACCATAATTGCAAATTGCCAATTAGACATAAAAGCAAGTAAGGCATAAGTAGACATCATTGTAGCATATTGTATAGAGTTGATGTATGTTTGCATAGATTGTATTAATCTATTACATTCTCCAAAAATATGATTCTGTATTCTTCCTACACTCATAGTTGTAAAACCATGATAAGATAGATTGCCTAACCCATCAATAAGTCTAAATCGTAACTTTTTTGTAGCATTGATATTTATTTTGGTTATATATATAGTTTTTAGGTAGTTAATAAGCCCTTTAATGCTAAATAAGAAAAACATCAAAAGAAGAATATTAGTAATAGATAAGTCGATGCCAATATTCCTGAAAAAATCTATCACTACATTTAAATAGCCAAGAGATTGTTCTGTGTTATTGCTATTTGTGGCATGTGAGAGTAAGGGAATAAACATAGTAAGTCCGATTCCATCCAACAATCCAACTAAAAAGTTTAAAACTATAAATACATATATATGGTGACCTAATACATTTTTGAAATATTTAAAGTAGTATAAAGCAGAATATTTTTTTTGATTCATATTATAATTTTTATAAACTATTTCTTATATAGAAAACAATGCTTTAAAATATATTTTTGAAAGCATTTAGCAGGGCAAATTTAAAGAAAATTATCCAAATTATCCGTAAAAATCTTATGCTCCACTTTTCCCTGCTGCTGCATGATTTTTTCTTGTATCTGTTTTAGGAAAGATTGGTATTTAGGGCTGTTTTTGTCCTTTGGCCGATGCTCCAGAGCTTGTTTTATTCTAAGGTTTTCGTTGGAAAATTTATCTGCTTCATCAGAAAAATAAGCCTTTTTGAATTTTTCCCAAATATACTGAACGGCCTGTTCGTTAGGGTGGATGAGGTCTTCCTTGTAGAATCTGTAATCGCGAAGGTCATCCATAACGATTTCATATACAGGTATATAATGGCAGTTTTCGTGCTGTTCCACAACTTCATGAATTGCACAGAGCAGCTTGGCTTTGCTTAGATTATTTTCGCTAAAACCATCTTTGGTATGGCGGACAGGACTTAATGTAAAAAGAATCTGCACCTCTTTTGGGCATATTTTTTTTAGAATATGGCAGGTTTCAGCTATTGAATTTACCAATTTTTCGTGTGTCAGAAGGTGTTTATTAAAGTTTGTCTGTGGAATTTTGTGGCAGTTTGCGACGAAAATATTTTTGGACAAATGCTCATAAACAAAAGCCGTTCCATAGGTGATAATCACCCAGTTGTTTCGTTTTAGAAATTTGTGCGCAAGGTTTATTTTTTCATTGATTTTTTTGAGTGTTTCTTTTTGATTGTTAGAGCTAAACGAGGTGTGATGATTAAAACTCAAGTATTCGCCTTGATGAAAATCTAAATTTTCCTCTGTGTAAATCTTATTTTCAAAAATTTCCTGAATGCTGTTTTTCACAGCCCAAGGGTTGAAAAGAGTCCCAAAAGGATTGTTCAGCGTTTGGAACTGGCTGTCAGCTAGTTTTACAGAAATTTCTGTTGCAAAACAAGACCCTATCGAAAACAAAGAATCCGAAATTTGAATTTTTTTTTCAGAAATTTGAATTTCTACCTCGGTACGAAATTTCATAGACAAGATTTAAATATTTCTTTTTAGTAAATAATCTGCCAGAGCCAAGAAAGCCTCCTTTTTCTCTGCGTTTAGACTGGTCTGGTTTAGATGTTTTTGAGCTGTATCGTGGTGTTCCTGTACGAGTTTTAATGTGATTTCATCCGCCTTTGTATCTAGGAAAATTTTAGAAACAGCATCTATTTTCTCTTGGCTTTCATCTTTTTGGGAATACCAGTTTTGGAGTTCCTTTTTTTGTTTTTCATCTGCTTTTTCTAGCGCAGTGAGATATAAAACGGTCTTTTTATTTTCACAGATATCTCCCGCTTGTTTTTTTCCGAAATCTCCCTGATTTCCAAATACATCCAGATAATCATCCATCATTTGGAATGCTATTCCTAGGTGAATCCCAAACTGATAGAGAGCTTCCGCATCCTGCTCTGAGCATTCAGCAATGAAAGCGCCTATTTTTAGTGCAGCGGCACTCAGTACGCCAGTTTTATAAGTAATCATCCGGATATACTCATCAAAACTTACATCGTCTCTTTTTTCAAAATTCATGTCCATTTGCTGTCCTTCACATATTTTCGCTCCTGTATCAGAAAATAAATGAATACATTTTTTAAACAAAACAGGCTCTAAATCTTCGAAAAACTGATAAGATTTGATAAGCAGAGCATCGCCAGAGAGTATGCCTGTATTGATGCCATGTATAGCATGGATGGTAGGTTTTCCTCTTCTCAGAGGTGCATCATCCATTATATCATCATGAATGAGTGTGAAATTATGAAAAAGCTCTATTGCTAGAGCTGGTTTTATTGTGGTGTTTATATCTCCTCCAAATGCATCCGCTGCCATCAGTGTAAGCATAGGGCGGAGGCGTTTTCCTCCATTTGCTATGATGTAGTTGATGGGCTGATACAGCTCAAAGGGAGCTTCTTTGAATTTGTGTTTTTCTATACTTTCAGAAATTAAATTGATGTATTTTTCAGCAAAATGCATGATGAAATTGTTTTCAGCAAATTTAAATTTTTAAAATGAAAATAAGCCAAAAAAACCACCAATTTTTCTGATAAATTGGTGGTTTAATTCTTTTATCTTTTGGGAAAATTTTAGAACATATTTACGATGATGTAGGTAATTCCAGCTACTATCGCACTGATAGGAATTGTCAGAACCCAAGCCCATAGAAGACTTACAGTAATACCCCATCTTACGGCAGAAATCCTTTTAGTAAGACCAACACCTATGATGGAGCCCGTGATAGTGTGGGTAGTAGAAACAGGAACTCCTAGATGGTCAGTGATGAAAAGAGTCACAGCACCAGCAGATTCTGCGCTTACCCCTTCTAATGAAGTTACTTTCGTGATTTTAGTTCCCATCGTTTTTACGATTTTCCATCCTCCGCTCATCGTTCCTAAACCGATAGCAATATGCGCCGCCAAAGGAACCCACATGAAATGTTCAGTAAAGTATTTAAATCTATCAGGAGCATTGATGTAGTCAGGGTCTCCTATACTTACATAGTGATAAATAACCGCCGCGCCGATAATTCCCATGATTTTCTGAGCATCATTCAGCCCGTGTCCTAGACTGAATAGAGCAGAAGAAACCAGCTGTAATCTCTTGAAGGCTGTTTCAGCTTTATGAGGATTTGATTTTTTGCAAATATTTACTATAATAAGCGTGATAATCACAGAAACAAACATCCCTATGAAAGGCGCTAGGAAAATGAATAAGAATATTGGGATGACTTTGTCGTATTTTACCACATCTTGTGTGAATAGTTTTTCGAAAGATAATTTGATAAGTTCAAAAGATGAAGCTTTGAAATCAAAATTGTTATTTAAATCTCTAAGTTCAACATAATTCTCATGAAGAGCATGCATCAGCGCTGCTCCAAGAAATCCACCAATAAGGGTGTGTGACGAAGAGGATGGAATACCAAGCCACCAAGTCAATAAATTCCACGCAATAGCAGCGAAAAGTCCAGAAACGATAACTTCAAGGTTAATAAAATCCTCGCTCACTGTTTTAGCAATGGTATTCCCAATGTTAAAAGACTGCGTGATATAAGCAGCAATGAAAAAAGCTGCGAAATTCCAAAAAGCCGCCCACAAAACCGCTTGAAAAGGCGTGAGAACCTTTGTGGAAACAATGGTAGCAATGGAGTTAGCCGCATCATGAAATCCATTGATATAGTCAAAAACAAGGGCTAGTCCAATGATTGCTATGAGAAGTACAGGAAGTTCCATACTTTATTTTTTAGTTAGAGTTAGAAATTAAGCGTATTTGATGATGATACTGCTCATTACACCAGCTACTTCTTCCGCCTTGTCAGTTACCTCTTCTAGGTAGTTTAGCACCTGCTGTACCTTGATGATGGTAATAGGGTCATTGGTTTCAAATAGCTTAATAAGAGCCGAACTTTGCACATCATCAGCAATGTTTTCTATACTATTGATTTTGATGCATGACTCTTTCACAGCCTCCAAATCTTTAAAATCTTTAAGGTTGATGATAGCATTTTGAATCTCTATACATGCCTTTTGGATAAGTAGAGAAAACTCTTCGTATGCTTTTGTTTCAGGGCTTTTGAATAGAAAAATATATCTAGTAGAAGCGTAGATATAGTCCGCTACATCATCCAGAGATGTCGCCAAAGACTGTATGTCCTCTCTATCAAAAGGAGTGATGAAATTCTTACCCAGCTCCATGTAGATTTGGTGCGTAAGGTCATCGTTTTGATGTTCGAAATCGTGAATTTTCTTTAAGAAAGATTCATCATTTGCATCAAAATTCTGAATTCCATTATGAAAATACTCAGACATTTCTACTAGATTAGCCGCCACTTTTTCAAATAAAGTGAAAAAAACTGTGTCTTTCGGTTGAAATGCCTTAAAAATATTACCAATTCCCATGAGTTCTAATGTATAAATTTTTCGGTTACAAATATAAACTTAATTTTACTTTTACAAAATAAAAAACCTATAAATGCACTAATCTAAAATACATTTATAGGAAATTATTTAGTTTGCTACTTCTGCACGCATTTCTTTTCCTTTGAATTTCATCGCGGCAATGTTATTGAGGATATCTTTTTCAAAAGATTTTTCCACTTCAAAGAAAGAGAACTTCTCTAAAACTTCTATATCTCCGATATCAGCTCGTTTTTTAGATTTTTTGGTGGCTTGGTTGATGATGTCCAGAACATCAGTTTTCTTTAATTTGTCTCTTTTTCCTAAATTAAAGAAAAATCTCACCATGTTTTCATTGTTTTTTCTTGACTTTCTGCCACCTTTATCTCTATCTCGGTCTCTTCCTCTTCGATCTCTTCTGCTTTCTTTGGTTTCAGATTCGGCTTTTAGTTTTTGAGCTGCTAAATCATTGTTATTCTTATAATAAAGAGCTAAATCTTTCAACTGGAATTGAAGTAATTGGTGTACCAATTCTTCTTTGGAGAAATTGGAAAGGTCTGGGATAAGGCTGTCATCAAAGTCAAAGAAATCCTCGTGTTCCGTGAAAAGCTGCTCGAAAACTCCCGCTACTTGAGCCTTTATGATGTCTTCTCCTTTTGGAATTTGTTTTTCTACAATTTCTATTTTCGTTTGACCTTTGATTTGGCTTAGTTTTCTGGTTTCCTCTGGTTTTATCAGAGCCATAGAGATACCATCCTTCCCAGCACGCCCTGTTCGTCCGCTTCTGTGTACGAAAACTTCTGGGTCGTCAGGCAGAGAATAGTGGATTACATGGGTAAGGCTGTTCACATCAAGTCCTCTGGCAGCAACATCCGTAGCAACCAGAATATCAATGTTTTTCAGTCTGAATTTCTTCATTACCGTGTCTCTCTGCCCTTGTGAGAGGTCGCCATGAAGCGCATCAGCAGCGTAGCCGTTTTGCATTAAGAAATCAGCCACATCCTGAGTTTCCATTTTAGTTCGGCAGAAAATGATAGAATACTGATTTGGATTCGCATCTATCAGCCTTTTTAGGGCTTCTTTTTTCTGACGGTAGTTTACCACATAGTATTCGTGTTTAATGTTTTTCTTAACCGCGTTGATAGAGCCTACTGAAATACGATGAGGATTAGTAAGATAATTTTTAGAAATTCTTTCCACTTCCTTATTCATCGTAGCAGAAAACAGTAGCGTTTGTTTGGTCTCAGGAGTTTCAGAAAGTATAGTTTCTAAATCATCCTTGAAGCCCATAGACAGCATTTCGTCAGCTTCATCCAGCACCAGCCAATGGATTTGAGAGAAGTCTAGAGCTTTTCTGTTGATTAAATCAATAACTCTCCCTGGCGTTCCTACGATGATTTGAGGTTTTTCTCTCAAATTTCGGATTTGCTCTGTGATGCTGCTTCCTCCGTAGACTGCTACGGTTTTTATATTTGGTAAATATTTGGTGTAGTTTTTAATGTCTTTTGCGATTTGTAAAGCAAGTTCCCTTGTCGGAGCCAAAACCAAAAGTTGGATTTTTCGGCTGGTGTCATCTATCATATCCAAAATAGGCAGGGAAAAAGCAGCTGTTTTTCCTGTTCCCGTCTGCGCCAAAGCGATAAGGTCTCGGATATCTGATAAAATAAAAGGAATAGTTTGTTTTTGGATTTCTGTTGGCTTTTCGTAGCCAAGTTCGCCAACCGCCTTGATGATGTCAGGACTTAAATTGGATTCACTAAATAGATTCATTAAATATTTTAAATTTTGGCAAAGATACATTTTTTATTTTTAATGATAAAAATCACATAATGAAATGAAGGCAAGAGAAATGTTTTGGCACTAAATTTTCATTTTTGAAAACAAATTTGATGAAATGAAAAAATATTTATTATTAGCCTTTTTAGGTTTATGTTCGGTTGTTTATGCGCAAGATATTAGGATAAATAAATTTAGAAACGAAGTAAATGTAAGTAGGAGAAATCCCACTGATAGAGGTATTTTCCGTAATAGAAATATGTATGGAGACGGCAGACAGCCGCAGTTGTGGCTTAGGGTTTTCGCTGAAGGGCGATTTCGCGTAGAAGTAGGAGGGCAGATGATGGAAAATTCTACAGGAAGGTATCGCTTTTTTGATTTAAATAGAGGAATACAGATGCTGTCAATCTATGAAAAAGGAAATATCTTGGTGTATAGGACACAGGTGGAATTGAGGGAAAATACTAGGTTGCTGTTAGATTTTGATGGCTATGACCTTTATCTTTTTGGTGAAGAAAATATTGATGACAATGGTATCCAAGTTTTTCCAAATATCGGTGGATATAAACCAATGATGAGTAATGAGGAGTTTGGGCAGTTTTATAGAAGTTATGCAGGAAAGCCTTTTGATAAAGATAAAATGGAAACTTTCTATGTTGCACAAAAAGGAATGAATTTTACCACTCAACAGATAGTCCAAATGGTGAAAGCGCTTTCCTTTGATGATAATCGTTTAGAGCTGGCAAAAACAGCATATGACAACTGCGTAGACCGAGAAAATTATTATAAAGTGGTGGATGCTATGACCTATAGTTCTACCAAGGAAAAACTGAGAGAATATATTCTAAAAAGATAAAATTAAAGAATATTTCTAAGAATCCAAAAAGAAATAACAATAAATAAAACAATGTAAGTGGCATGAAGACCAAAGAGTCTTCTTCGCCATTTTATGAAAACAGGATTTTGTTTGTCTTTGTAAATGTTAAATAAAAATCCAGCGGTGATGTAGGGAATAGACACTACCAGAAGCATATTTTCTCTGAAAGCCTCGCCAATATTTAGGTTTAATAAATGATGGACAGCTCTCTGCGAACCACACCCTGCGCAGTCATACCCAGTGGCAGCCTTGAATGGGCACTTTGGGAAAAACACACTATCTAATGGGTTGTAAGTCTTGTATACTAAAATGAGTATAAATATAAACAAAAGACCTACAACCCATTTAGTAGTTTTAATAGATTTCATTTAATACCATGTAATATATAAACAAGACATATAATATACTCCCTGCTATTCCTGCTAATACACCATATATAGTCCATTTTTTAGCATTATCAGCCGTCTTTTTAGCGCCGGCTATGTCTCCAGCTAAGAATAAGCTTTCTACTTTAGAAGCATTGACTATTCCAGCGATTCCAAGTGGTAAACAGCAAAATAAAGTAACTAAAATAGATTCTATCAGCCAGTTTTTAGGAGGGACAGTATATTCTGTCGGAATTTGATAATTTTCAGTAGGTTCCATATGAATTATTGTGTGTTTATTAGGTTGTAAATATAATATTTTCAGTAAAATATAAAATTCTTTTATTTATAATGATAAAAAATCCCAAAATCAGAAGGCGTCCAGAGTGCCGCCTTTTGTCCTGCGGTTTTTAGTCCGTTATTCGCCCAAGTGTTGCAGGTCTGCATGAAATTATAGCTTTCTTTGGCATCGTAGAAGGCATCATTTTTTCCATAAACAGCATCCGTTTTTATTAAAATGAAATTTCCGTTTTCATCTTGTTTGAACTGGTTTTTGATGAATTTTACCAAATCGCTGTATTGCTTTTCGGTCAGCATTATTTTCTTGCAGTCATCATTTTCCTGCATTTTTTCGTAGAAAGTGCAGTGCATGGCAGATTCGCTCATCCAGAAAGCGGCTTTTATCGCTGTAGAAACCTTTAAATCAGCCCAAGTGGGTGTATCCAGATAAAATCCCTTGTCTCCCCAGCCGATGCCCACATAGGTGAAATCCGTTCTTTTGGAAAGTGTATTTTCAAAAGGAATCTGCTGGCTCCAGTCTATAATTTCCGTTTTGATGGGAACTACCAAATCCGTATGCATCCCATTGGTATAGATATACATAGGAATGTTTTTCGGGTCGGAGGTTTCCTCAGCAGGAACTTTTATTAAAGGAAGCAAAAGCCCTAAAAAAATATACAAAACCACTATTCCCAGCAGAACTCCGATGGTTTTTAAAATGAAAATAAACGCCTTTTTCATCAAAAGTTTTTTAGAGGATTACTCCAGATTTCCCATAATTTCTTCCCATTCTTTCATGATTTCCGCCAGCTCTTCTTTCAGTTGGTTGTATTTTTTCAGTTCTTCATCGGTAGGATTAGTTTTACTGAAAATTTCTTCTAAACCAGCGATTTCCGCTTCATAATCGGCAATTTTCTCTTCTGCTTTTTTGAGTTTATTTTGCAGGTTTTTCTGTTCTTTGCTGATGAAAGTGTTTTTTGCGGGTTCAGCTTTTACAGGCTCGGCTTTTTCCTTTATTTCAGGTTTTTCGCTTAGTTTCGCTTTTTCTATGGAAACTTCGCGGATGCTTTCTTTTTGGCGGTAATCTAGATATTCATCAATATTGCCCAAAAATTCTTTCATCTGTCCATCTCGGAATTCAAAAATCTTGTCGCAGAGCCCTTGCAGGAATTCTCGGTCGTGAGAAATCACGATGAGTGTCCCCTCAAAGTTCTGAAGAGCCAGTTTGATAATTTCCTTGGACTGGATATCCAAGTGGTTGGTCGGCTCGTCCATGATGAGCGTATTAAAAGGGCGAAGAAGCAGTTTGCACAGCGCCAGACGGTTTCTTTCTCCCCCAGAAAGTACTTTGGTTTTTTTGCTTACGGCATCTCCTTGGAAAAGGAAGCTTCCCAAAAGATCTCTTACGCGCGGGCGGGTCTCCTCTGTGGCAGCATCTTCGGCTTCTTGGAGAACGGTTTTATTAGGGTCTAGGACTTCTTCTTGGTTTTGGGCGAAATACCCAATATTTACATTGTGTCCAAGTGTCCAGCTTCCTGTATAATCTTTGGTTACGCCTGCAAGTATCTTGGCGAGGGTGGTTTTTCCTTGTCCGTTTTGTCCCAAAAGGGCGATTTTTTCTCCTCTTTGAACGAAGAAATTCACATGGTCAAAAACCTGCTTGTCGCCGTAGGCTTTACCTAAATTTTCAGCTTCGAAGATGACCTTCCCAGGCGTGATGCTCGGCTGGAAACGAATATTGAATTTAGAAACATCCTCATTGTCTATTTCTATTCGCTCTATTTTTTCTAATTTTTTAATCAAAGACTGAGCAAAACTTGCCTTTGTAGCCGAAGCTCGGAAGCGATTGATATTGTCCTCCATCTGTTTGATTTCGGCATCTTGGTTTTTCTTGGCCTGCTCTAGTTTTTCTCTTCGTTCTTTGTTTAGTTCAAGGTATTTGGTGTAGTTGGCTTTATAATCGTCAATTTTTTTATTATTGATGTCAAAAGTTCGGTTGCAGACAGCAGTCATGAACTGCTTGTCGTGGCTCACGAGAACAATAGCGCCAGGGTAGTCTTTCAAAAAGTTTTCCAGCCAAATGATGGATTCCATATCGAGGTGGTTGGTGGGCTCATCCAGCAGCATCAAATCATTTTTTTGAAGAAGAAGTTTAGCTAATTCTATTCTCATTCGCCAGCCGCCAGAAAATTCATCAGTGATTTTATTAAAATCCTCCGCCTTGAAGCCCAGCCCGAGCAGCACCTTTTCTACATCTCCTTCTAGGTTGTAAGCGTCATGGTGGTGCAGAAGGTCGTTTAGCTCCGTCATTCTCTCGATGAGGTCATGGTAGGCTTGGCTCTCGTAATCCGTGCGGGTAGCGAGCTGATGATTAACCTCGTCCAGCTCTGCTTTCATGGCGTTTATCTTCTCAAAAGCCTGCATGGTCTCATCCCAAACAGTTCTTCCTTTCACAAAATCTAAATCTTGTTTAAGGAAGCCAATGGTGATGTTTCCCTCGGGAATCACATTTCCTTCATAGAAACTGATTTCGCCCGAAAGCATCTTTAAGAGCGTAGATTTCCCAGCGCCGTTTTTCCCGACTAAGCCTATTTTGTCTTCTCTTTTAATCGTAAAATTCACATTTTGAAACAAATAGTTCCCTGAATGATGTAATCCTAATCCCTGAACTGAAAGCATATTTTATGTAAATAAGTTTTTAAAAATAATCGGCAAAAATAGTGATTTTATCTTATTCCTCTTTCTTATATCCTTCATAATAGTAGGATTGCTCAATACCTTTGAAAATAATTTCTCTGTTTTCGGTCTCTGAGGTGAGGTTTTCTTTCAAAAGGAAACGAATTTCCAAATCATTGATAGGACTTCTCTCCATCGCTTGTAAATAAAGGGTTTTGTCCACAAACTGCCAATTTATCACTTTATTAAGGCGTTTTTTCAAAATTAAATTCAGCCAAATGCGCATGGTTCTTCCATTTCCTTCCATGAATGGGTGGGCGATGTTCATCTCTACATATTTAGCAATGATTTCCTCAAAGGTGTTTTCTGGCATCTGCTCTATTTTTGGGAGAATTTCATTGAGATAGAGAGCATTGGCAAAACGAAAACTTCCTTTGGAAATATTTTTGTCTCTAATTTTCCCTGCAAAATCATACAATCCGCCAAAAATATATTTGTGGATTTGTTGTAATCCTTTGGTAGTGCCTATTTCCATTCGTTCTATATCTCCACTTTCAAAGAGTTGAAAGGCTTTTTGCAGACTTTTTTCGTCTATTTGTTTCATTTTTTGATTTTAAACTTTACAAAAGTAGCAAATTCAAATCATTAAATAAATTCAGATAAAAAATCAGTTTTTAGCCTAAAAAACACTAAATTAGCCAAGATAAATTCAAATAAAGTGAAAGTATGAAAGCCAGATTTTTAAAAATAGGATTTGTTCTATTGTTTTTATTTTCAGTGTTTTATGAGGTAAAAGCAAGTGACTGCTACCGCTACCATACAAGGAGAGAAATTAGTGTAAAAGTGGAAAATGGCAAGGTGTTTTTGGTGAATATTATAAAAGACCCTAATGGAATAAGTGTTGTTTCTTATGGGAAAAAACTATTGGAAGGAGTTTCGCCGAAAGATGCACGATTTGTCAGTATTAATGGTGATTATACGATGGTTGCGGATGCTTATTTTTACTATGTTTTTCCTGATAGTGAGGTTATTTTTGAAAAGTATAAAAGCACGAAAATTATTGGAAGTGAGAAAGTTACCAAAGTGATGGATGGTAATTTGTTCTTAATCAGTGGTGTGTGGCATTATTTAGATTTTAATATTTATAGTAATGAGTTTAAGTTTGTTCCCATTCCTGAATTTCCTGTAAATCCTGTTGTTTTGGCTTCTGGATACAGATCGAATGATGGGTATTTCTACATTATGAAAGATGATAAAAAGGTGTATTCTTATCGTGTAGATCAGAAAAAAATGCAGGATTACCCAGATTTAAACCCTAAAACTACCCAAATTTTTAAAGAGGATGAAACTAAGTTTTTCCTTTACGATGAAGATACTTTCTATTTGGTGGATTTTCCAGTTTTTACAGATGTTACGGCACAATTTAGAAAGCAGGATTTTGATGGTAATTTTAATAATTTGAAAGTCAGACAGATATGGCTAGGGCATTGTCTTGATTTTGGTAACGAGGGAGGAATTTGGTTTTACTCCTTGGCTTCGCTTAAGGGTATAGGTGATGTTTATTTTGTGGCTAGTAAAGCAGAGTTTAAGCCGGAAAGTAAATTGTTTTTTTATAAAGACAGGGCTTATTTAAACTTACGAAATGAATTGGATGTTTCGGAAGTTAAACATAAAGACAAGCTAAAACAGGTTTTTGAGGATGTTTATAACGATGGAGAGAATAACTATGAGCTTAGATTAGGAATGAATAGTGATGCGAAATTAGTCCTAAATCCAAGTCTTCAGAATATTGATTTTCAGAAGCTTGTGTTTT
Organism: uncultured Flavobacteriaceae bacterium; assembly: GCA_963509715.1. GTDB lineage: Bacteria > Bacteroidota > Bacteroidia > Flavobacteriales > Weeksellaceae > JABCPE02. Next base: position 35,624 of record CAUPCB010000007.1, read on the forward strand.
ATAAAAATCAAGGGCTTTATTCGTATCAAGGGCAGCCAGCGTTTTGGGCGGATGGTAAAAATCTGTTTTACTGGGAGCGTGATAGCAAAACGAAGAAAAATATATCTTCTTATAAATCAAAGATTAAGGATTTGAAACTGGCTTTTGTTTTTGATGATAAAATATTGATAGAGAAAAAGATAATAAAAAACATTGGAGATTTTGCGACGATTGAGTTTGTGGGTTCTTCTGTAGAGGTGGTTTCTCCTTGTGATGCCTATGGAAAATCTTCTGTAAAGGTGAATTATGTATATTATTTCAGGGATAAAAATGCTCTTTATCTATACAAAAGCGGGCAGGATGGGTTGAAAAAATTGAATGTTGCCAATCCGAAAGAATACACCGAGGAAAATTTTTTGGAAAAGATTTTTAGGAATGCTTCTTTTAAATTTTAAGAATAGATTTTATTAAGTTTGGAAGTGATGTTTTTTTGTTAATAATTGTTTCTGCTAAAAAATAATTGAAAAATATTATAAAATAATGAAATCGTTCCAAAACCTAAGTTTATAGGGCGTTTGATGATGTTTGGAATATGTAAATCATTATGTAAAAGGCAAATAGGTTTTGTATAATGAAAAAAAATGATTATATTTGCCTTGAATAAAAACATTTTTTATGAAAAAAGTAATATTATCTATTGTTGGTATGCTGACTATTTCAGCATGTTATAGAGATGGAGGGCCAGAATATAATGCTGAGTATTTCAAATCAGAAGTTGTAGGAACATGGAAAGAATCAGGATATGTAATCTATGATGGAAGAGATAAAAATACTATATTAGATTATGGTAATTTAGTAGGTTGTCAGACTAATAATGGGTATCATTTTGCAAATGATGATACTTATAATGAGCATCAATATGAAACAGGTAGTGATGGAAGATGTTCTGATAAAGGAGAGTTTTTAGGAACATATCAGTATGATGCTGCTGCGAAAAAAATATCAATGACTCGAAATGATGGAACTAAATCAGAACTGAATCTTATCAGTGTGACTTATGGTGAAATTAGAGTTAGGTCTACTAAAATTATTAAACATAATTCAGATAATGTGCCAGATCTTTATGTAATCATATATAAAAGAGGAATATAATATAAATAAAAATCCAGCTCTTAGAGTTGGATTTTTTCTTTGAAGTAAATCAGATGATAAAACTAAAAGGACTACTTGTAGATGATGAAACCCGCTGTGAACATTATCATAGCGAGCTGGATATAATCGCTATAAAATTCAAATGCTGTGAGACTTTTTATCCATGTTACCAATGTCACAATGCCTGCGAAAACCACGAGCCAAAACGCTGGTCTTCTGAAGAGCTGGATGAGAAGGCTATTCTGTGTGGCTGTTGTAGGAATGTGCTGAGTATCAGAGAATATCTGAATACAGATTCTTGCCCAAATTGCAATAAACAATTTAATCCTAGATGTTCTAATCATTATCATCTTTATTTCGATTTGGAAAATTAGAAAAAATCTTCATCAAAGATTTCCTAAATCCTACATTCGTTTCCCATTATCTGAAAAATATTTATTACTTTTGCCACGATGGGACAAATACTGGCAGTAGATTTTGGTAAAAAGCGTTGTGGTCTGGCTGCAACGGATGATTTACGCATAATAGCCAGTGGTCTGGATACCGTGGAGACTTCTGTTTTGATGGAGTATTTGAGAAAATATTTTGAGAAAAACTCTGTAGATGAGTTGGTTATAGGGCTTCCTACAGATTTGAAAGGAAATATGTCCGAAGTGGAAGAGGATATTCAGAAGTTTATAGAAGAATTTAAGAGTGAATTTTCAGAGGTATCGGTGGAGCGTTTTGATGAGAGATTTACCTCTAAAATAGCTTCATATTTCATCAGTCAAAGCGGTAAAAATAAGAAGCAGAGACAAGAAAAAGGATTGATAGATAAGGTAAGCGCTACGCTTATTTTACAACAATATTTAGAACAAAAACTATGATTTTACCTATTAGAGCTTATGGAGACCCTGTTCTTCGTAAGAAATGTAAAGATATTACGCTAGACTATCCAGAGCTGAAAACATTGATAGACAACATGTTTGAGACGATGTATGATGCTCATGGAATAGGTCTTGCAGCACCACAGATAGGCTTGGATATTAGACTTTTTGTGATTGATATCCGCCCGTTGGCAGAGGACGAAGATTATTTGGATATTGCGGATAAACTGAAGGATTTTAAGAAAGTTTTTATCAACGCAAGAATATTAGAGGAAAGTGGAAAGGAATGGAAATTCAATGAAGGATGCCTCAGTATACCTGATGTCCGTGAGGATGTTTCGCGAAAAGAAACTATTTTGATAGAATATTTGGATGAAAATTTCGTTAAACATACAGAAACTTTTTCCGATATGAGAGCGAGAGTTATCCAGCATGAATACGACCATATAGAGGGAATTTTATTCACGGATAAACTTAGCGTTTTAAAGAAAAAAATAATCAAAGGAAAGCTTAGCAAAATCAGTGAAGGAAATGTAAATGTAGGCTATAAAATGCGATTTCCGAAGTAATTAAAGAATAAAAAATATAATAATAATTTAGAATATGCAATTAGAAAAAATTATTTCAATTTCTGGAAAACCAGGGTTGTTTAAGTTGATTTCTCAGTTGAGAAATGGGTTTATTATAGAGGATGTGACTACACAGAAAAAAATAAGTATTTCTAACACCAGCCAAGTGAGTCTTTTGGATAATATATCTATGTATACCTTTGATAATGAGGTGCCTCTTTTCGATGTATTTGAAAATATAGCAAAAAAAGAAGACTACAAAGCTACTATTTCTCACAAATCTTCTTCTGAAGAGTTGAGAAGTTTCATGGCGGAAGTGCTTCCAAACTACGATGTTGAGAGAGTTTATGATTCAGATATTAAAAAACTGGTTCAGTGGTATAACATCCTTCAAAAAGCAGGATACATCACTCCGAACAGCTTTGTGAAAGCTGAACAGCCAGCAGAATAGTCATCAGCAGATGTTTGATATAAATAAGCCTTTATTCGATTTTTTCAGAATAAAGGTTTTTTTGTCTATAAATTTAAGTTAAATTTGAGGAAAAAATCACAGAAATGCATACAAAAATAGAAAAACAGGAAGCTTTTGGGAGATTATTAGATATCATCGATGAACTGAGGGAGAAATGCCCTTGGGACAGGAAACAGACTATGCAGAGCCTGCGACATTTAACGCTGGAAGAAAGCTATGAGCTGTCTGATGCCCTGCTGGAAGAGGATATGGATGAAATCAAAAAAGAGCTGGGAGATGTCCTGCTGCATTTGGTTTTTTATGCGAAAATAGGCTCGGAGAAGGGAAAATTTGATATCGTGGATGTTATCAATTCTCTTTGTGAAAAGCTGATTTACCGCCATCCGCATATTTATGGAGATGCCAAAGCAGATGATGCAGAAACGGTGAAACAAAATTGGGAAAAACTAAAACTAAAAGAAGGAAATAAATCTGTGCTTTCGGGTGTTCCGAAAGGGCTTCCGTCTATGATAAAGGCGTATAGAATACAAGACAAAGTGAGAGGCGTGGGATTTGATTTTCCTAACGAAATGGAGGCGTGGAAAAAAGTAGAGGAGGAGTTGTCAGAATTTCATGCTGAAACCAAGAAGGAAAAAAAAGAAATGGAGCTGGGCGATGTTTTCTTTTCATTGATAAATTATTCCAGAATTATAGGTCTAAATCCTGATAGCGCTTTGGAAAAGACCAATCTGAAATTTATTTCTCGTTTTCAGGAGATGGAAAAACTGGCTCAAGAGAGGAATTTGGTTTTGTCTGAAATGAGCATAGAACAGATGGATGAACTCTGGGACGAGGCGAAGAAAAATAAAAATTAACTCTAGTATGTGGAAGATTTTAAAAGACATCGCAAAGAGAAATAAGAGACAGTTGTTTTTAACTTTTTTATTGGTTGCAATGGAAAATTTGATGGCAATTTTATATCCTCTTTTTGCAGGATTTGCGATTAATGCAGTAGTTAAAGGAGATGTTTTACATGCGCTATCTTATGCTGTTGTCGTTTTTGTTATGTGGACAATAGGAATGCTCAGAAGGCGTGTGGATACCCGGGTTTTCACTAAAATTTATGCAGAAATGGCAGTGCCTATGATTATTAATCAAAGAAATAAAGGCAATGATGCTTCTGCGGTAGCGGCTCGTGTGGCTCTTTCTCGTGAGTTTGTTGATTTTTTTGAACTTCATTTACCGATATTCATCACCTCTTTGGTTTCTATTGTAGGGGCTCTCGTTATGCTTTTGTTTTTGGAAATTTGGGTTGGGATTTTAGGGCTGTTTATTATGTTTATTTTGGTTTTATGGATACCTCGTTTGGCTAAAATAAATGACAAATTATATTCAAAACTAAACAACCGATTAGAAAACGAGGTGTATTTGATAGAAAAAAATAAAATAGAACATCTCGAGAAACATTATAAATTTACGACAAAATTGAGAATATTGATTTCTAATAGGGAGGCTTTTGGTTATTTTTGTGTAGGGATTTCTGCAACAGCGTTGTTTGGATTGGCATTTGGGATTATGGCAACACAAGGCTATGAAAGTGCAGGGCACATCTATTCTGTTACTACATATCTTTGGACTTTCGTGATTAGTCTAGATGATATGCCATCATTGATAGAACAATATTCTAAACTGAAAGACATAGGAAAGAGAATAGAGAATGAGGAATAAAGCGAAGAAAAACACTAAATAACAGAACGGAATATATGCTCCAGGGTGACTTCTTCATCTGTATCACAATCAGTTAGATGATAATCGTGTTTAGCTAAAATTGATTTTAAAGCTGAAAAAATATTTTTAGAAAAACTATTTATAGCAATGTAAATAGTTTTTTTCTTGTCTGTATAAAATCTGGCATCGTATGGGATATCATCTATTGATTTTGGATTTTTCCAATCGATGTAATCCGTTGTAGAAGAGGAGAATAATTCACAAATTTTCAAATCCGTTACAACTGAACTCACAGCTTCTTCCGAGTCTAAATTTATAGAATACTCCCAGCTCATAGAATTATTCCTGATAATTTTTTGATTGGATTTTTCTGTTTTTTTCTTCTCTTTGGTTAAAGATAACTTCTATAATTTTCCCTCCAACCCAAGAAAAAGGAAATATCGTAAGAAATATTCCTATCTGATAAAAAGTAGGGTGGTATCCGAAAAAGACAATATCTAAAACGGCTAAAAAAAGCAGAATAAAACCAATCAAGATGGCATAGGCTACTTTGGCTTTTTTCACAATCAGAGCAGTGGTAATACCGCCGATGGTGGATGCAACTCCCGTAGAAATCAGTAATGCTACGAAAAAAGAGCTGTTTCCACGCATGTCCTCCAATAGTCTGCTCCATTTTTCAAAGGGTGTGAAGCCAGAGTAAGTTATCCATTCGGAATTGATTCTCAGACCGATAGTGATGATAAGCATGGCGACACCAAGTCCCAGCAACACAGCAAAAGTATTTCTCAAAAAACTCATAACTAAATTTTGGTGTGGGCTATCATGGAAATTTCTACATTTACTCCTTTCGGTAGGGCGGCTACCTGTATGGTTTCTCTAGCAGGGTAATCATCATCACTGAAATATGAAGAGTAGATATCATTTATCAAAGGAAAATTTTTCATGTCTGTAAGGAAAATACTCGTTTTCACAACATTAGAAAAATCTAGCTCAGCCTCGTGGAGAATGGCTTTTAGGTTTTTCATCACTTGGTGGGTTTCTTCCTCTATTCCCTCTACAAGATTACCATTTTCTGGATTGATAGGAATCTGTCCAGAAATATAAAGTATGCCATCCACTAAAACAGCTTGTGAATAAGCTCCAATAGCAGGAGGAGCATCCTGAGTAGAAATTACCTTTTTCATACTTGCAAAGATACAAAATTCTTCTCTTTTTAGAAAGAACTTGTGGATTGTGGGAAGCTCTGAGTTTTGTATTTTAAAGCATCTCTTAGGATATTGGCTTTAATTCCGATAAAGAAATCATACACCTTGTACTGTCCGATAGGCACCCAGTTGAAAGTAATCGTAAAACTTCTTTGGTCTCGTGCAAAGCCTAATCTGGAGTACGAGAAAGCTTTATTTACTAAGTCATAATGGGCGCTTCCCGTGATATTCCAGTAAGGCGTGAGTTTTATAGAACCATTCAGCCCGATGGATGCTGTGCGATCTCCATATCTCTTTGCAGAGTTGTTATAGGAATAGTTTGCGGTGATGCTCATCGTCCAGTCTTGGTCAAAACGAGCGTAGTTATCATCATCGAAATGGTAAGCTTCCATCATGGCGTAGCCCTTTTTCTGATATGTTTTTTTCTCTTTGTTTTTTGGTTTTAAAATTTCGTGGAGTGATAGATTTGCTCCTAAATTAAAATACTGCAGTCTGAAATTCCCAATTTTGTCAAGTCTTGTTCCTATTTCAGAACCTGGTGTAAATGCTATTTTATAAGGGTCAAACGATGCATTGTAATTTAGACTTAATTTATTATTAAAGAACGAATTCTGAGCATTGATGTTGATATACGACCACTTAAAGGTAGGTGCAGCAGCATTGTAGCTGAAATTCACTCCAATGTTTTCAAAAAGCTTTATTTTCGTTACTCCTGTAGAATCTTTCTTTGAAAGAACTTTCATTTCAATATTATTATTAAAATTAAAAGTAACTGATTTTGAAAGACCTGCACTAGGAGAGCCATAGACTCCGTTTTCAAAAATAGAATATGAAATAGGGTTTCCTGTGGCGTCTATGTATTTTTGATAATATCCCCAGCTTTCATTGCTGAAATCAGGATTGTAGGAGAAACCAATGCTCGGCGTGAAGACATGCCTTACCGCTTGGATTTTGCTGTTTTTCCCAAATTTAAGCATTCCGTAGAGCGTAGTCTGCACGGAAGCACTTGTATTAAAGGTGCTAAATCCAGTGATGCTCTTTACATCCGTGGTTTCTATGGCGTTGGTAGCAGAGTTGTAGTTTTTTCTAATGGTTTTATTTGTCAAAACATTATCTGCGGATGCGGATAGTGACAGGTTGAAATATCGCAAAAATGTAGTGGTGGTGCTGAATGTAGATACATTTCTAGCTCCGTATTTCATTTTGTCCCACATGGTTTTTGTGAACATTTCGTTTTGCTGGGCATTAACTTCATTTCTGAAATCAAATTTAGTATTTACAGTGATGTTTTCTATTAGCCCTTTTCTTACGCCATCTTTAGCTTTGAATAGATAAAACTGATTTACACTCGCGGTGAGGGATGGAAGCCTCAAATTGGTTAATCCAGTAGAAAAATTCTGTGAATAGGTAAGGTTTCCAGTAAGTGTTACAGGTAGATTTAGAAATCTTTTAGTAAGCGTAATGGACGAGTTCTGCTGGGCATTTAGCACATCTTGATTGAATATATAAGAGTTGTTGATATTATTATTATAAAATCGGTTACTTACAATATCCACAGAAGCAGATAGTTGCAGGAAAGGATTGGCTTTTGCATCTTGCTGATGAGACCAATATATTCTGTAAGTGCTTGATTTTGAATAAGAATCAAGACCTTTTATTCCTCTTATGGTGGTTCCTATATCACCGCGGAAAGTACCGCTGTATTTATAGTTTTTCTTGTAATTGACCTCTGGGCGGATGTTCCAGCTTCCTTTGGTGTAGTAGTCAGTGAGTATTTTTAGGTCAAAATGTTTCCCCAAAGGCTGGTAATATCCTAAACCATTCAGATAAAATCCTACATCAGCTCTTTCCCCAAAACTAGGAATGATAAGCCCTGCACTTCTTTTCTCGGTGAAAGGCAGGATAGCGAACGGAAGAGCCAAAGGCGTAGGAACCTGCTCTATGTAAAGCTGAATAGGACCTGTAACCACTTTCCCTGAATTTTTCCCTTTGACAAGTTTTAGGATGGGAGCGGATAGATGGTAGTCAGGAAGAGTATCTTTTTTAGCTCTGAATAATTCATCAGTTGTAAAGAAGCCCCTTCTCATGTAGAATACAGAGTCGTTTACTTTCTTGGTCTTTTCGGCTACGATAGCCCCTTCGTTTTCCTCTGTTCTAGCGTTGTAGGCTATGGCTTGTTTGGTTTTATAGTTGTAGCTTACCTCGTTGTATTCGTATTTTTTGCCGCCCTGTGTGGCCACGGCAGGTTTGGTTATTTTTCCCGAAGAATCCACCATTCCCCTTGCAAAAATAGTTCCTCCTTCCCAGTCTATGCTGATGTAGTCAGCCTCTATCTGCATATCCTGATAGTTTATCTGGGCGTTTTTGTTAAGGAAAGTCATTTTTTTCTCAACATCAAAACGGCTGTTTTCTGCTTTGCTGAGCAATATGTCTTCTAATTGTTCGTTTACTACAACGACAGTATCTTTTTTTCCTTTATTTTCTTCAATGTTTTTAGGGTTTGTTTGTGCTAAAAAATTGTTAAAAATTAGGATAATTAAGATTTGTACGGTAAATTTGAACTTTTTATTTATCAATGGTAAGATTTTAATGCCCCAAAAATAATAATTTTAAACAGATGAGAATAAATAAATTTTTAATAAGAGCAACTTTAACAGTAATTTTAACATTATTTTTCATCCCAGTCTATGCCCAGAAGAAAAAGTTTACCGTTATTTTAGATGCAGGTCATGGTGGTCAGGATATTGGAGCTACGCGGTCGTATTCAGAACTGGGAAAACTAAATGAAAAAGACATAACCCTTGCTGTGACTCTTTTGGTAGGAGAGAAGTTGGAAAAAAATAAAGATTTTAAAGTTATATATACCAGAAAAACAGATTCTTATCCATCATTGACAGAACGAACTAATTTGGCTAATAAAAATAAGGCAGACTTATTCGTTTCTATGCATTGTAATTCTTCCAGAGGAACAGAAGCTTACGGCACAGAGACTTTTGTACAAGGACCAAACCAAAACAAAGAAAACTTAGAAGTAGCAAAAGCTGAGAACGATGTAATCTATCTTGATGAGCAGGATAGAGAAACCTTTGCTTCTTATGACCCGAATTCTCCTGAATCTCTGATTGCTCTAAAAATTCAACAAAGTAAATACCTAGAAAGCAGCCTTTTGATAGGTAGTTTTGTGGAAGAAAATTTCGTAAATAAAGACAAAAGATTTTCAAGAGGAGTGAAACAGCAGAACCTACATGTCCTTCGTAGAAATGCCATGCCATCTATACTCATAGAAATGGGCTTTATTAGTAATTATAATGATGCTCAATATATGGCAAGTGCTCAAGGGCAAAAAGAAATGGCTGAGTCCATCTATCAGGCTATTGTAAGCTACAAGAAAAGACTGGATAGAAATGTAAAAGCAGAGCCAGTAAAAGAACCAGAAAAACCAATGAAAACGGACAGCCGTATCCTGCTGATGAGTTCTGTAACCAAATATAATGAAGGAGACCCTGCATTCAGAGGGCTGAAATATATTTTGACCATAAAAGAGGGTTCTATGTATAGATATTATTACAGCACGACTAATTATGCATCTATACGAGATGAAAATTTAAAGACAGCTAAAGATGCTGGATTTAAAAACGCTACGGTAGTTAATTTTACACCTGACCAAAAGTTATCACAAGGTTATTATACTATAGAATTAGCCGCTTCACCATCAAGGCTGCCAAAAGATTCTCCTGTAAATAAAATTCCTGATGTCAAAAGAGAAAAAATAGGAGATACACATTACTATACTGCAGGAAATGTAAAAACCCTTGAAGAAGCCGTAAAACTGAGAAAGCAGATGGAGGAAAAAGGTATAAAAAATCCCGTGATTCAAAAAAATAATAAATAATTTTTCAAAAAAAATTTGGTGGGATAAAAAAAGTTAGTATATTTGCAAACGCAAAAAACAGTTGGCCCGTTCGTCTATCGGTTAGGACTCAAGATTTTCATTCTTGCAAGAGGGGTTCGATTCCCCTACGGGCTACTTTTTAAATTTAAAATAGTAGTAGTAATAAATTTACTTTGTAAAATATTTAAAAAATTATGGCAAATCACAAGTCAGCATTAAAAAGAATTAGACAGTCTGAAAAAAGAAGAGTGAGAAACAGATACTATCATAAAACTGCTAGAACAGCTATGAAAGTATTAAGAAATGAAGAAAGTAAAGCTGTTGCTTTAGAACAATTACCAAAAGTAGTTTCTTTGTTGGATAAATTAGTAAAAAGAAATATCATCCACAAAAACAAAGCAGCTAATTTGAAGAGTAAATTAACAAAACATGTTAATAAATTAGCATAAGAAAGTATAGTTGGCCCGTTCGTCTATCGGTTAGGACTCAAGATTTTCATTCTTGCAAGAGGGGTTCGATTCCCCTACGGGCTACAAAAGAAAGACCTTTGGTAACTATCAAAGGTCTTTTTTGTTACTTTTATCAGTGTGTTTTTTAGAATAACGAATATCCTTTTATGTGATGAAAGTAAATCTTACACAGAATAAAAATCTAAAAATATTCAAAATAATTTCTCAGGTCGCCCATGATAGAGGGCAGTCTGTCTATGTTGTCGGTGGGTATGTCCGAGATTTGCTGCTTGGTAGAAAATCTCCTACAGATATAGATTTTGTAACGGAAAGCAGTGGAATAGAACTGGCACAAGCTGTTGCAAAAAGCATCAATCCTGAAACTAAAGTTTCTATTTTCAAAACTTATGGGACAGCGATGTTTCGTTATGAAAATTTAGAACTAGAATTTGTGGGTGCAAGAAAGGAAAGCTACAGTGCTGACAGTCGAAATCCTCAAGTGGAACAAGGAACATTAGAAGATGACCAAAAACGCAGAGATTTTACGGTAAATGCGATGGCGATTTCTCTTAATAAAGATAATTTTGGGGAACTTATAGACCCATTTAACGGAATGGAGGACATGGAGCAGAAGATACTTCGAACTCCATTAGAACCAGTCCAAACCTACTCAGATGACCCTTTGAGAATGATGCGTGCCATTAGATTTGCTTCTACACTTGGTTTTTCAATAGAGCAAAAATCATTGGAAGCCATAGAAAAAGAAGCGAAAAGAATAGAAATAATCACTGTGGAGCGGATAATGGTGGAGTTTAACAAAATCATGCTGTCTGAAAAACCTTCCGTAGGGCTGGAAATTATGAAAAAAATAGGGCTTTTGGATATTGTTTTGCCAGAGCTCACAGCATTAGAAGGGATAGAAGAAGTAGAAGGGCAAAAGCATAAAGATAATTTCTGGCATACGCTGGAAGTGGTGGATAACATCTCAAAAAACACGGATAATCTTTGGCTCAGATGGGCAGCATTATTGCATGATGTGGGCAAAGCTCCGACAAAAAAATATGTGAAAGGAACAGGATGGACATTCCACGGGCATGAGTTTTTAGGGTCAAAAATGGTGAAAACTATTTTCCAGAGGCTGAAACTTCCATTAGGAAAGGATATGAAATATGTTCAAAAAATGGTGAAATTGTCTTCTAGACCGATTGCGCTGATTTCAGATGATGTTTCGGATAGTGCGCTGCGCAGGATGTTGTTTGATGCAGGAGAGGATTTAGAGGATTTGTTTACCCTTTGTAAAGCTGATATCACAACAAAAAATTCTTACAAACAGGAAAAATTCAAGAAGAATTTCGAATATGTGGCGAAAAAAATAAAGGAAGTAGAGGAAAAAGACCATGTAAGAAATTTTCAGCCGCCAATAACAGGTGAGGAGATTATGCAGATGTTTAATATGAAGCCTGGCAGAGAGATAGGAATTTTGAAGGAAAGAGTAAAAGAGGCTGTTTTAGAAGGAGAAATTCCTAATGAGCATGAAGCCGCAAAAGAATTAGTAATACAAGAAGCAAAAAAAATTGGACTTATCTAAGCCCAATTTTTTTTATTTTAATTTTTGTAAAAAGCATTCGTTCCTATTCCCGAAGAGAAAGTTTTTATACGAACTCCCGAAGGAGTGTAGATGCTTACTTTACTGGCTTCCTTAAATCCATTGGCATCGGAAATGTATATAAGCCCATCTATCACATTGAATCCATAAAGAGTGGAATATCCGTTTTCTGCAACACTAAATATGGGGCTGCTTGGAGCGGTGCTGGAAGAAAGTTCCATAGAATATACTCCTGTTCCTTCTGTGAAATAGATGTATCCATTGTCTATTTCGATGTTGTTAGCATTTTTTATTCCTGTGAGAGTTATCGTATTTGTGAGGTTTCCGCTGGAATTATATTTATAAATATGAGAATCAGGTTCAGTGGCTTTTCCTGCAATTACATAGACATCACTGTTGTAGGAAATAGTTTTGTTGATGGCTCCGTTAGGAATAGTGATAGTTCCTGTTACATTATTAGATGAAGAGGAAATGATAGTGAGTTTGTTTCCTGTCCCAAAACCTGCATTTTGAACAAATACATTGGTTCCAGCAGTTACGATTCTTTCAACAGTATCGCTGCTAGGGATTTTTTTAATTAAGTTATAATTTTCTGTATTATAAACAGTTACACTTTGTTCTCCGCCATAAGTGCTGTTGGTAACATAGGCCTGATTTCCTACGAAAGTGATGTAACGAGGATTTTTTACATCCTGTGTGATTTCGGCTTTTTTCTGGAAAGTATATCTGTCAGTGACGATGATTTTGTTAGAATTATTCATCACAAGATAGGCTTCTCCATTGTGGAAATTCACATGCTGGAGGACATCTCCTAGGTTTTCTCCATTCGTAGTTTTGTAGATATCGTTTTTGATGGAGGAAAACCCTCTGCTGATGTAGCTTAGTTCTGCATTGGGAGTTCCGAATTTACCTTCATTCGCAACGAGAATTCCATTTTCGTGCTTTTCTGCAGGAAGGATAGATTCGGCTTCATCTCGGTTACAAGAAACAGCCGTTAGAGCTAAAAGAGCGATAAACCCTGTAATTTTCAAATTTTTCATAGAATGTAATTATTAAAAATTGATATTAAAATTGATATTATAATTTCTCAAAGGCAGCGGATAGTAGTTGCTGGTTTTATAGACTTGATTTAGAATATTGTTAATCTTTCCGCCCAGAGTGATGTTTTTCTTTAAATAAAACTTAATCCCTGCATTTATGATGGTGTAATGAGGCAGCTGGTAGTTTTTGTTTTCATCAGTCGTTGTGAAAACTTCACTGGTAAACATTCCTTGGATAAATAGGTTTAAATACTTGTTTTTCAGTGAAATAAGTCCATTGGCTTTATGCTTTGGGACATAGGAAAGTGATTTGTTTTTTTCTGTGTCTTTGGAGTTGGTATAAGCGTAAGAAAGACTTATTTTCAAAGTGTTTCTGCCTATGTTATGGGTATAATCGGCATAAATTTCACCACCAAAGGAGCGAATTTTTTTGCTGTTAAATGGCGACCAATATCCAGAAGAAGTGGGCAGCCACTGGATAAGATTTTCTATATCGTTATAAAAAGAAGCAATGTCTATATTTAGACTTTTAAATTTGAATAAATGATTGATTTCAAACTGATATGCAGTTTCTGGTTTCAGGTTCAGATTTCCGCCTGGCTGCCAGTATAAATCATTAAAAGTAGGATATCTAAAATTTTTAGAAGTGTTTAGTTTTAATGAATAATTTTTGGTAAAATCTATACGAGACCCGATGAAAAAAAGATAAGGACTTTCTATATTTTCTACCAAATCTTTTCTGAGTGAGCCTTCTATATAAAGGCGCGAAAATAGATTTTTACGAGCCGTAATCGCCAGATAACCAGTGTTTCTTTTAGGGTTTATAATTCCAGAGGAATATCCCTCGGCGGAATTGTATTGGTATTCACTGATTAGATTTATGCTGAAATTATTAGGCTTTTGATAAGAAAAATCATTGCGGACGAGCCAAGTTTTTCCCTCTGCGCCATTGCTTTTGGGTAAATTTATATCGTTATAATAATCATATTTTTCACTCAAAAAAGCCAGTTTCAAATCATTATGAAAATTGCCGTAATCGCTCTGCCAGTTAATCATGGTTTTCAGCCCATCGGTGGAATATTTCGTTTTTGTCTGGCTTTCAGAAAAAACAGGATAATGCTGTAGTCCTGTATTCCACAGCGAAAACATCGCGATTTTCTGATGGTCATTAAAACGATAGGCAGCAGAAATAGAGTAGTTGTACTGGTGGTAGGCTCCGTTTCTGTTGATGTATTTTTCTTTTGGGACTTCGTAGTTGTTTTCGCTTTTGGCAAGGGCGGTGTTTAGTTTTACAGAAAAATTATCATTGCTGTAAGCTATTTTTAAGGCTGAATTTAAGGTATTAAAAGATCCAAACTCCGAGAATAAATTTCCGCCAAACCCTTTTCCGAACTGGATTCTATCATCCAGATGTATCGTTCCACCGATTGCGCCTGTGCCGTAGGAAATGCTTCCACCACCAGCTTTTACACTGATTTTATCAAAATTGAGAAGTCCAATATTGTTAATATCTCCCTGTCCTAGAAACAAGGAATTGATATTGATGCCATTCCAGATGAAAGCTGTCTGCTGCGCTGTTGTCCCACGGAAAGAGGGCGAAGACACCATTCCTCTTCCATTTTCTTTGATGTAGAGAGGTGTAGAAAACCGAAGGGTTTCCGAAAGATTGCTCGTATTTTTATGAATATTGTCCGAAAGATTGATAACCTTCTGAAAATGTACAGATTCGTTCAGTTTTTTATCCGAAATAAAAACTGTATCTATTTTTTTTTCTTGTGCAGCGACAAAGGAAGCGGCTCCCCAAATGATTAGGGAAATATACTTTTTAATCATAATTCTACTTTTCCTCCGAAAGTTTTGTTATTAATTTTATATCTGGCAGGTCTCCTGGCTTTTGCATTTCTACGCCTTCCCGCCTAAGCAGTGGCTTTTTTGTAGAAACTTTTTTTGCAATTTACAGTTGCGGGGACAGCTCGGGATTTTCGCCCGATTCCCTTTTCATCTATTTCTCAATAGAACCAAAATATAATAAAAACAAGTGCTATAAGCCGGATTCTGTCCTTTGAAAAATCAAAGTGCTTGTTATTTATCTACATTTTATATTGCTATAAAACTTTAGCCACTTACCCCTCGGCATTGGACGAGCTACCCTTAGTTGCCGATATACTTAGTGTTGCACCGCATAGAGTTTACCTGATTTCACTACAGCCGTACTGTACTTGCTTTCTGTTGCACTTGTCCTCGTATCGCTACGGACGGGCGTTACCCGCTATGATGCTCTGTGGTGTCCAGACTTTCCTATTTCATAAAGAAATCAACAAGCCGCACTTGTCACGGCAAATATAGAATTAAAAAATTGAAAACAAAAAACCTCCTGTAAATTTAAAATCTACAAGAGGTAAAAACTAATAACCATGAAAACTCAAATTAAACATGAGAATCTACTCTTTATCACATTCATCAAATACCGTGCCAAACTCAAAATTAAATTAAAAAATTGAAAATAAAAAACCTCCTGCAAATTAAAATTTACAAGAGGTAAAAACTAATAACCATGAAAACTCAAATTTAATATGAGGATCTTATTTTGGGTATTATCAAATATCGTGCCAAAAATATTAAAAACAAATATACATATGTAAAAATTAAATCGTATTTTTGCGGAAAATAAATTTTAAGAAAATGGCAGGAAAGATTACATTTACAATGATTAAGCCAGATGCAGTAGCAGACGGGCATATCGGAGCGATTTTAGGAAAAATTTCAGAAGCTGGATTTAAAATCAAAGCAATGAAACTTACTCAGCTTACTGTAGCTGATGCTAAAAAATTCTATGAAGTTCACGCAGAGAGACCTTTCTACGGAGAATTAGTAGAGTTTATGTCTTCTGGGCCTATCGTAGCAGCTGTTTTGGAAAAAGACAACGCAGTAGAAGATTTCAGAAAATTGATCGGTGCTACTAACCCTGCAGAAGCAGCAGAAGGAACTATCAGAAAAATGTTCGCAAGAAGCGTAGGAGAAAACGCTGTTCATGGTTCTGACTCTGATGAAAACGCACAGATAGAAGCAGCATTCCACTTCTCAGGAAGAGAAATTTTCTAATTAAACTTAAATAAAAAAGATTACCATTTCGGTAATCTTTTTTTATTAATTCATTTTAAGTTCCATTGTCATTTTTTTTATGATTTCCCAATCATTATCGATTTCTTTACGACTTAAAAATTCTTCTTTTTTTAATTCTTCTAGTTTTGCAGTATATTCGGAATGAACTAAGATTTTATTACTATAAAGTTTTAGTAAATCTTCCTTTTTTTGTTCAAAGCTTTTTAATTTTTCTACTTTAGCTTGGTGTTCTTTTATTCTTTCAGTTATTTGGTATTCTTTTTCTATTTTGGCTTCTATTTGTTTTAGTTTTTCTTCATATTCGCTTTGAGAGATGAATTCACTTTGTAGGGCGTTTTTTAAATTTTCTTTTTGTTGTGTTAGTTTTTGTGCAGTAAGTTCAAAAAGATTTAAATAATTTGTAATACTTTGATCTATTTCCATAAACTTGTTTTCTTTAGGCTTGGGTCTAGTATATATTATAGCTAAACTTATTCCTATACATGAAATATTCAATATAATATTTGTAATAATCCTATCAAGGTAATTAGGAGGATAATTGTAGGGATAATCACTATTATCGTATAATGTTAATCTAAACAAACCCATTAATAAAGAGAATGAACAGAATGCTAAAAGTGCTTTTGGAAATGTTCCTTTAAAGGTGTATTTTTCATTTATACGACTGATAATAAAGGCAATAATACATGCAATAATTGCTTTTGCTGCTATTCCTCCTAGTAAATAACCTGAATCACTAATGTTCTTTGCTATTTCTGCTTCCATAAAATGTAAATTTTTCAGCAAATATAAACAAAAGTTATCATTTTTGATAACTTTAAAAAGAGGAATAGTTATCAAATTTGTCAACTATTATAATTTATAGTTGTTCAGATTGGATAAATTATCACTTCAGGTAAAAATAGGCAAGCGCATAAAAGAACTTCGCGAGAGCAAAAATATCTCGCAGGTGGACTTGGCATATGCTTGTGATTTTGAAAAATCCAATATGAGCAGAATAGAAGCAGGGAAAACCTGCCCGAATATCTATACACTTTATAAAATAGCCCAGCATTTAGAAATAAATTTATCTGAACTTGTTTCGTTCTCTGTTGAAAAATGATTTGGATGAAATAAAAAAGCTGTGCAATACTACACAGCTTATTATTTATCTAAGTAAATATTAAAAATCTAAGTAAAAAGAATTGATATCGAAGAAATAGCTGACTGTAGTTCCGTCAGGTTTTTGTACTTTTAGTTCATCATAGTAGGATTTTCCTTCGTTTATCAATGCTTGGCTTATAACTTTGCATCCTTCGCAGTTTTCTCTAATGTATTGGTATTCTTCTGGTACACTGTTCACTTTTATGGGATTGTAAATAGAAAGACCCAGTTCACCTTTTTTAGTATCTTTTTGGGAAGGTACCGTTGAGCAAGAAAATACAGCAAAATAAACTAAAAAAGCAAATAAAAATTTTAGATTTTTCATAATGATTAATTTTTTTTAATTGAAACAAATTTACATTTATTTCTTTATTTTTTAAGGTCAAAACAAGATTTTTTTGAAATAATTAATGCATTTAATTTTTTAAAACTTATTTTTGTAGATTATTTTATTTTTATGATAAAGAGTATTCCCATAGAGCGGATTTTGTTTTTGGATATCGAAACAGTTCCTCAAGTTGGAAACTGGAACGAAGTCTCTGAAGAAGAAAAAAATCTTTGGGATAAGAAAACTCTGCGGCAGCGTGGAGAAGATGTTTCAGCAGCGGATTTCTATCAGGAAAGAGCTGGAATTATGGCAGAATTTGGTAAAATTATCTGTATTTCTGTGGGGATGCTGGAAAAAGATAATCGTTTGAAAATCAAATCTTTTTATGGCGATGATGAGAAAAAACTGTTAGAAGATTTTGGAAATATATTCAACAGCCCTAGGCTCCAAAATATAATCCTTTGCGCCCATAACGGCAAGGAATTTGATTTTCCGTGGATTGCCCGAAGGATGCTTATCAATGGTTTTCAGCCGCCTGTTCCGTTCCAGACTTTTGGGAAAAAACCTTGGGAGGTTTCGCATTTGGACACCATGGAACTTTGGAAATTCGGCGATTGGAAGAGTTTTATTTCTTTAGAACTCATGGCGCATATCTTCGGAGTGCCTACACCAAAGGATGATATTGATGGCTCTATGGTGGCAGAAATTTATTATCAGGAAAAGGATTTGCAGAGGATAGTAGAATATTGTGAAAAAGATGTTTTAACTTTGGCGAATGTTTTCCGAAAAATGAGACAGGAAGATTTATTGACTAAATCCGAATAATTAGAGAAAAGAGAAATTATATGAAATTAACAGATGAACAAATCACATCGCTAGGAGAGGAGGTTATAAAGGTACTGAAAACGATCTACGACCCAGAAATCCCTGTGGATATATATGAACTAGGGCTGATTTATGATGTGCAGATAAGCGACGAGGGCGAAGCAAAAGTGTTGATGACCCTGACTACGCCCAATTGTCCCGTAGCGGAGAGCCTTCCGATGGAGGTGGAGGAGAAAGTAGGTGAAATAGAAGGAATTACAAAATCCAAGGTGGAGATAACCTTCGAGCCAGAATGGGAAAAGGACATGATGAGCGAGGAAGCTAAATTTGAATTAGGATTATTATAAAAAACACTGAAAATCAGTGTTTTTTTCTTTTGTGTTAATTTCGTTAAGAAATGCGCTTGTTTTTTTAACCTTTTTTAACAAAGCTTGTTTTTTGCTCTATTTTAGGAGGGTAGCGGTTTAGTTTTGGTTTAAAATGTCAAAGAAAAAACATCATAGAACGAAAAAAATATGAAGATTCTATAAATGGGTATAAATTTGCCTCAACTAATTCAAAAATAAAACTATTTGACATGAAACGACTTATTTTTTTTTGTCTAATGGCCTTTACACTTGGAGCTTCATTTGACAAGGAAAAAGGAGTGAAAATGAGCACAGCTTCATATTACCATGATAAATTTAATGGTAGAAAAACAGCAAGTGGCGAGATTTTTGACAATAAAAAATTAACAGCTGCAAATAAAACCCTTCCATTTGGAACAAAGGTAAAAATTACCAATTTGAAGAATGAGAAAAGCGTAATAGTAAGGGTGAATGACAGAGGGCCTTTTTCTAAGAAAAGAGCTTTTGACCTAAGCAAGGCAGCATTTAGTAAGATAGCAGACCTCAGAAGCGGCGTAGTTTCTATAAGCTATGAGGTTGTGGAATAAGATAATTGTATACTTTTAATTTTTAATCTGTTTTATTATTTTAAAAACACACTTTCCCAAAATGGAAAGTGTGTTTTTAATTTGTGTTTTAATGATTGATATTTTCTAGTTTTTTGGGTGTGTGTTTGTATTTGAAAACTATCATAAACATAATCGCCACAACAAGGGAATAACATGCAAAAATAGTCCAAGCACTATACCAACCATTCATCTTTGTGACAGGGTCTATATCAGAGAAAATCTGATAGTGATTTACAATTTCTCCAGCCACAAGCATACCGATAGTAGAGCCTAAACCATTGGTCATCATCATGAAAACGCCTTGTGCAGATGAGCGGATATTGGCATCAGTTTCTTGGTCTACGAAAAGCGAACCTGAAACATTGAAAAAGTCAAAAGCAACACCATAAACAATCATGGAAAGGATGAACATCCAAACTCCACTACCAGGGTCTCCCACAGCGAACAGTCCGAATCTTAGGAACCAAGAAAACATGGCCATAAGCATCACTTTCTTTATTCCAAATCTCTTTAAACAGAAAGGAATCAGTAAGATACATAGCGTTTCTGAAACTTGTGAAAGTGAAATCAAAGCATTGGCATTATTAGCGCCCCAAGAATCTGCATACTGCGGAATATCTTTGAAACTCGTAATGAAAGGATTGGCGTAGCCGTTGGTAATTTGTAGGGAAATTCCTAGTAACATTGAAAATACAAAGAAAATCGCCATTTTTTTGTCCTTAAATAGAGCAAAAGCTTTCAGACCAAGGGCATCGGATAGCGTTTGTTTTTCATCGGATTTATTGGTAGGGCAGTGTGGCAAAGTGAAAGAATAAACAAACAGCACAACTCCCAAGAATGCCGATACAAAAAACTGAGCATAAGTATTTTGGAAGCTTACGAACCCTTGTGAATTAGAAAAATTAAGAGTGAAACTACCATTTTCAAATCCAGCAAAATTCACAAAAAGCATCGCAACGATGAAACCTATCGTCCCAAAAGTTCTGATTGGCGGGAAGGTTTTTATAGTATCAAAATTATTATTAATTAAAGCAGAATAAGCTACTGAATTAGAAAGGGCAATGGTGGGCATGTAGAACATTACACTCAAAGAATACAAGCTAAAAAGAGTAGTAAAGTCTGTGCTGTCGCTATGCTGCATGCCATAATATCCTGCCGCTCCTAAGAAAATAGCAGCAATGAGGTGGGAAATTCCCAAAAGTTTTTGTGCAGGAATCCAGCGGTCTGCGATAATTCCCATAATGGCAGGCATCAGAATGGATACAAAGCCCTGCATGGCATAAAAAAGTCCAATCTGCTGTCCAAGTCCGATAGAACCTAAATAATTTCCCATGGAAGTAAGGTAGGCTCCCCAAACTGCAAACTGGAGGAAACTTAGAATGATAAGTCTGATTTTAATGTTCATTTCTTTGGTTTATTCTATATTATGATTTCTATTTTTTATTTCTTCTTGAATTTTTAGAGCGAGGTCAAAATCCTCATTTTTTACGGCTTCATCCAGTTCTTCTTGTAGTTCCTGCATGCTTTTTACTGGTTCTGTGATGACATCTGGGAAAGTTTCTTCTATTTCGTCCTCATCATCTTCCTCGTTTAGGTTTAGTAAAATTCCTGCTTCGTCTAAAACATTCTGAGTGGTATATACAGGCGCATCAAACCTTATTGCCATCGCTACTGCATCAGATGTTCTAGAATCTAGGGTGATACTATCCCCGATGAGTCTATTGGTAAAATTGATATTAGAAAAAAATACCCCGTCTACTATCTTATAAATCACAACGGATTCTATGATATAGCGGGTGTCTTCTATAAATCTTGCAAATAAATCATGAGTAAGTGGTCTAGTAAGCTTAAAATCTTTTTCTAGTCCCATAGAGATAGACTGGGCTTCGAAATTACCGATTACGATGGGCAGTTTTATCCCTGTTTCTGGTTCTTCTAGCAATAGAGCATAGGCACCAGACTGAGTCTGGCTGTATGAAATACCTCGGATAAATAGTTTTTTATAATCCATAGGCACAAAGATATTACTTTTGTAGAAAAAATGAAACTTCAAGAAAAAAATCCCACAAAAATCTTTTAGATTCTTGTAGGATTTTAATCAAATATAAGTTTAAAAATTATGTTTTAAGGCATGGTAAAACCTCTTCTAGTGGCTCTTCCGTACTCATCGAGATAGACCACAGATACAGTTCCTTTGTAATTTTTCAGTAGATTTTCTATATCTTTCTGAGAATTAACAGGTTTTCCGTTTATCTCCATAATGATATAGTTGTCCACGATACCTATTTTGGAGAGTTCTCCGCCATCTACGATGTTTCTAGCGATGACACCGCTGCTCAGTCCGTAGCTTACTTTTACTCGGTCACTTAGGTTTTCAAACTCACCACCTAATTTTTCAGTTACGCTGAGGTCAGCTTTGCTTCGTAGAGAAGTGTTTCCTTTTTGGTCTTTTAGAGCGGCAGTAGTTTTGTGCTCTTTTCCGCCTCTTATGTAGGTTACAGAAACTTTGTCTCCAGGTCTCTTGCTACCAATAGCTAGAGAAAGGTCAGAGAATCCATCGATATTTACATTGTCTATCTTAGTGATGATGTCTCCTGTTTTGATTCCTGCATCTTCTGCACCACTGTTTTTAGCAACATCTGTTACATAGATACCTTTTCCAGATTTTAGGCTGGTTTTGTTTCTTTGGTTGTATGTTTTAACTTGTAAATCATTAGACAAATCTAAAGACCCAACTCCCAAGAATCCTCTCTGAACGAGACCAAATTTCTTGATATCTTCCACTACTTTTTTCGCTAAATTAGCAGGAACAGCGAATCCATATCCTTCGTAATATCCAGAAGACGATGAGATTGCAGAGTTTATCCCAATCAGGTCACCGTTTAGGTTTACCAGCGCACCTCCGCTGTTTCCTTTGTTGATAGCGGCATCAGTTTGGATAAAACTTTCAATCGGTGTTCTACTCTGCTGGCTGAGAAGGTCTATATTTCTGCCTTTTGCAGAGACAATTCCCGCCGTAACGGTAGAGTTAAGCCCCAATGGATTTCCCACAGCAAGAACCCATTGTCCTACCTCAACTAAATCTGAGTTCGCAAAGTTAAGATAAGGAAGCCCTTTGTCTTCTATTTTTAGTAGTGCGATGTCTGTACTCGGGTCAGTTCCGATGAGTGTCGCAGTGTAAGTTTTCTTGTTGCTTAGAACTACTTCCAGTTTGCTAGCTCCTGCTACCACATGGTTATTCGATATGATGTATCCATCAGACGAAATGATAACTCCCGAACCCAGCCCGGAAGGCAGGTCTTTCGGTGCTTCTTGTCTTTGGCTTCTATTATTTCTGAATCCTTCTCCGAAGAAAAACTCAAAAATATCCTGATCCATAGATCTTCCAGAGGAAGGCGTATTGTTTTGGTAGTTTCTTATCGTAACCACGGCAGGAACTGTTGTTTTAGAAGCTTTTACGAAGTTGTCAGAAGACGCTCCGTTCAGCCCTGCTGGTATCGCGTTTTTCCCAGAAGTGGAGAAATAAGAAAAATCGGTGTTGTTTTGTTCTTCATTAAAATAGTTAATTGCTCCAAAGGTCGTCGCCCCAGAAAGTATTCCTACTAATGCAAAAGGAGCAAGTTTTTTCAATTGGTTTTTCATATAAATGTTGTATTTACTTTGATTTTGTTGATACAAATTTAATGCAAAAACAATCTTGTTTCATTGGTTTTAACTAAGTTTAACAAGAATTATAAGATTTTAAAGATGGAAACTGTCAATTGGCTGGGAATAGTGGTTATTGTGTCTGGGAATTTTTAGTTTATCTTTGTTTCAAGGAAAGAAATTAAGAAATGCAACAGAAAAAAATCATGTTCAAAATCCAAAATGCTTATCAAAAAATCATTTTCTCTATTCATGGGCACCGAGAAAGGAAGGACAATTTTGAAGATTGGCTGAAAGTAGAAGTGAAGGTGAAAGATGATTTAGAAGGAAAATATTATACACGAGTAAGTGAGTGTATGCTTTTTTCTGAAGTGCTCGGTCTTTTAGAATGGTTTGAGCAGATTTTGGCGAATCAAGAGAAGCCTGCTGAGATTGGTTTTATAGAGCCAGAATTAGCTTTTGAATATCAAAATAAAAAACTTATAGTGCTGCTATGCTATGATATAGCGCCTGTTTCCTATGGCGAAGAACCATATCAACTCACTTTTTCTTTGGATGATAAAACTCTTGCAATGATTATAAAGGAACTTGGTGAGGCTGTGGCTTCTTTTAAGAAAGTTTAACTCACAAAAGAATCGCTTAAAAATACTGACCAATCATCATCTTCATTGTCATAGCCTATAATTTTTTCTTTGTATTTGCTCCCAAAAATATATTCCCTTATAAAAGTATCAAAATCAACCTCAAAACCCTCCATCCCTTCATAGCTATCGGCAGGAAATATCACACATTGGGTATGTTTATCAAGGAAAAGTGGCTCATACAAAAGCTGCCCTATTTCATACCAAGAAGGCTGTTCGGCAGGAACGCGATATTGGTTTTCCAACAGCTCCTCTACGCTCCACAGAATGATATCACCAAAAG
>CAUPCB010000008.1:0-50678 GCA_963509715.1 uncultured Flavobacteriaceae bacterium
GTATTTTCATATAAATAAACTAAATTGTTCAAATAAAAGAAAAAAATCAACAAAAAAATTTGTGGATTAAAAAAGTTTTTATACCTTTGCAAGGTATTTAGACAAAAAAGAATAATGTTTAATCAACACAATCATACAAGAACATCTGAACATACCATTACCATGTGTATGGATATGATGATGTGGGTTTTTAGAAAGCCGCAGTTTTTGTGATTGTAAAATGCGAATAGAAAAATTTTATATAAATTATACAAAATTATCACAAGGGCTTCGGACAAAAACCGAAGTCCTTTTTTATGTTTAAACTAAATCTCAATTAAAAATTAAAATGTTAATAAATCTGAATCATAAAAACCAAAATCTAACTTGTCAAATGATGGGAATGATGATGTGGCTTTCTAAAAGACCGCAGTTTTTGTGATGGATTAAAGTATTAAGTTTTCTTCATAATCATCATGAGAGCTTCGGTAAATATGCCGGAGCTCTTTTTTTGTAAGTAAAAAATTAACAATATTATATATAATGAAAAGAAAAGTAGTCAGATTAAGCACTTTGTTTGCGTTGTTCTCTTTCGTGGGGACATTCAGTGCTCAGGAAAAGAAGAAGGATTCTATCAAGGAAAATTCCATCGGCGAAGTCGTGATAGTAGCCTTTGGGAAACAGAAAAAAGAAGAAATCACAGGTTCTATCCAAGAACTAAAACCCAAGGATATTTCTGCATTACAGAACGGAAATGTCTTGCAGGGTCTTGCAGGGCGTGTAGCAGGAGTTCAGATCGTGGGAAATGGACAGCCAGGGAGCAGCCCGAGCATAAGAATGAGAGGAATAGGCTCTATCAATGCATCTAGTGAGCCGCTGATAGTTTTGGATGGGATACCTTACCCTGGGTCGCTCAATTCTATTCCTTCTTCGGATATAGAGAGTTTGTCCTTCTTGGAAGATGCTTCATCAAACGCTCTGTATGGTTCACGAGGGGCGAATGGAGTAATCATCATCACTACTAAAAAAGGAACGAGAAAGGGAATTCATGTAGATTTTGATATTAAAACAGGGATTAACTTCCGTGCGACTCCAGAATATGACATCATCAGCAGTCCTGCCGAGTATTATTTGGCTTATTTCAACAGGGTTCGTGTAGGCGAAAAAGCAAGTGGAAAAACTGATGCCCAAGCCTATACAGAGGCGATAAACAAAATGAACGCTACACTGGGATATAATGCCTACAATCTTCCTTTTAACCAGCTTATCAATCAGGATGGAAGTTTTAACCAAAATGCTAAACTGCTTTATCAGGACAATTGGCAAAAACTATTATTCCGACCAAATCTCCGTCAAGAAGCAAACCTCAGCTTCACCGCAAATACTGATAAATTAAAGGCTTATACTTCACTTGGTTACCTCAATGACCGCAGCTACCTCATCGGTTCTGGATTTAAAAGATTGAGTTTAAGGTCTAATTTGGAATATGCTCTTAACGAAAAATTGAAATTCGGAGCTAATCTAAATTACAGCAACAGCGAACAAAATCTGGGCGATGGAGGAAGTTTTGCTAACTCGTTCCAGTTTTCTAGGAATATCGCGCCTTTTTATCCTGTGTATTTGAGGGATAATGATTATAACAGAGTTTATGATATCAAAGGAAGGGCTGTCTATGACTACGGAGATGGAAAAGGGCCAAATGGAGCAAGAAGGTCTTATGCCGTTTTTGAAAACCCTGTGGGAAACCGCCAGTATGATTTGAACAAAGTGACCAATAACACGGTGAATACTAATCTTTTCGTGCAGTATAAATTCCTGAAAGATTTTGATTTTACTTATAATTTTGGTGGCGTGATTATCAATTCCCAAGAGCTTGTTTATGGAAATCCTTTGGGAGGGACAACGGCTACTGTGGGCGGGCGACTTGCAAAATCCAATACTCTGAAATACGCCTTCAACCACCAGCAGTTATTATCTTATAATAAACAACTTGGCACACACAATATCAGTGTTCTTCTGGGGCATGAGCTGAACCAAGAGAAAAGCGATTATTTCGGGGCGAGAAAAGAAAAATTGTTCTTAGAAGGGCTTACTGTTTTTGATAATGTTCTGAAAATGAATGAAATCCCAGGAAACCAATACGACTACGCTGTGGAAGGGTTTTTCTCCCGAGTTTTGTATAATTATAAAAACAAATATTTCTTCAATGCCAGCCTTAGAAGAGATGGTTCATCGGTATTTTCCAAAGAAAACAGATGGGGGACTTTCTATGGACTGGGAGCAGCATGGGACATTTCGAAAGAAGATTTCTTAAAGGATTCAGAAGTTGTTAATGCCTTGAAAGTGAAGGCTTCCTACGGACAGCAGGGGAATGATATTTTCTACTTCCCAGGCACTACGGACAGAATCTATTATGCTTACAAAAACTTATATAAAGTAAGTAACTTCGGGGATGATACGCCTGTGGTTACTACGGAATATCTTGGAAATAATAAGCTGAGATGGGAAAACTCCCAAAACCTAAATGCTGGTTTTGAAACGGCTTTGTTCAATAGAAGATTGTCTATCAATGCCGAATATTTTGAGAGAAAAGTTTCTGATATGATCTATCGTGCGGCGCTTCCTTTCTCTAATGTGGGGCATTATCCTAGGTTAGAAAACATCGGAAACATGAGAAACAGAGGGGTTCAGGTGAGTATCAACGGAGATGTAATTAAAACAGAGAATTTCACTTGGAATCTTTATGCTAACCTTACTCATTACAAAAACAAAATCACCAAACTCCCTGATGCACAGAGAGAAAACGGAATAGCAGATGGACTTTTCCTCCTAAAAGAAGGCAGCGACCGATATGCTTACTATCTGAAAGAGTTCGCAGGGGTGAATCCTCTGAATGGAGATGCGCTTTGGTATAAAGATGGCGTGGATGCGAAAGGAAAGGCAGTTAAACAAGTTACAAACAGCTACGCTGAAGCAACGCTTTACCAAACAGGAAAATCTGCTATACCAAAGGTTTATGGTGGTTTTGGAACTCAGATAAGATTTAAAAACATCACTCTATCGGCTAATTTTGCGTATCAGCTGGGCGGCTGGGGCTATGACCAAAACTACAGATCGCTCCTGCATTCGGACAACTATGCGTCTAACTATCATAGAGATATCCACAAAACATGGACGCCAGAAAATCCTACGGCATCTCTGCCAAGAATAGATATTTCTAATTCTAACCAAAATGCCAGCTCTACACTATTCCTAGTGAAATCAGATTATTTAAGTCTTCAAGATTTAACACTGAGTGTGGGCATACCGCAGAAGTTCCTTGAAAACTACGGAATCCGAGATGCCAATATTTATGTAACAGGGAACAATCTTTTCTTGCTTTCAAAGAGAAGAGGCTATGACCCAAGGCTGTCTATTTCTGGAGTTTCGGAGACATACGGATATAATCTGTTATCAAGTGTTTCATTAGGTCTTAATCTTAAATTTTAATTTTAAAAAAAAGTTATGAAAATAAATAAAATATTAGCAGGAGCATTCGTTGCCCTATCACTTTTAAGCTGCAATAGAGAATTAGAAACCGAATCCGCGAAACTGGTTTCAGAGGAGCAGATTCCTGATGATGCGGCTTCTTTAAATAATTATCTTAAAGGGATTTATCTTAGCTTCAGAAATCATGGTTCGGGTGGAACTACCACTCACACGGATTTTGGGATAATGTCCATAAAAGCAGGAGTTGATTTGCTTTCCAATGACCTTATTCAGGCGAAACAGCAGCACCTTGGGAGATATTACAACTATGAAGCGAGACAAAGCGACAATTTTACCAACGAAATCGTTTGGAATACATTTTATTCTAAAATCTTTGATATCAATCGTTTGATAGAGAAGATAGAAGCCATAGGTGTAAATAATGAAAACCGACACATCTATGGTCAGCTTTTGGCGCTTCGTGCGTATAGTTATTTTAATTTGGTGAGGTTCTATGCGCTTACTTATGTTGGTCATCAGAATGAACTGGGTGTGCCACTGGTAACTACGGCATCCAGCCCAGAAACACCAAGAGCAAGAGCCACTGTGCGCGAAGTTTATAACCAAATAACCAGTGATATAGAAAACGCCATCACAGCGCTGAATGGTTTCACTCAGCAAAACATCGCACAGATAGACCAAAGAGCAGCAAAAGCCATTGCAGCGGATATTTACCTTGAAACAGGGGATTATGCGAGAGCAGCAGCTTATGCTAATGAAGCCCGAACAGGCAAAACGCTGATGTCTCAGGCGGATTATACAGGTGCAGGATTTTCTCTAAAAACCAATCCAGAGATTATCTGGGGATTTGATAATTCTTTACAAACCAAAAATATCGGTAACCACTACGCTTCGTTCTTCTCTATGTATGACAGCATGAATGAAGGCTATGCGGGAGCAGCAGGGATTTATAAAATCATTGATAAAAGATTATACGATAAAATCCCAAGCACCGATTACAGAAAACAAGTGTTTAACGGAGCTACAGAATCCACTTATACTTTTAATGGAAAGACCAAAAAACATCCGCCGTATGTGAGCAGAAAGTTCAAGGATTTGACATTCTTTGAGGGGGATTATATCTACATCAGAGCGGCTTCGCTTTACTATATAGAAGCAGAGGCTTTGGCGAGACTTGGGCAGACAGCTCAGGCGAGACAGGTGCTCTATGATATTACTTCTGTGAGAGATACAGGATATACACATTCCACGAACTCTGGACAGAGCCTCATAGATGAGATCATCCTGCAAAAGAGAATAGAACTCTGGGGCGAAGGCTACGCTTGGTTTGATATGAAGCGCCTCGGGGTGGATTTGGTGAGGGATTATCCAGGTTCTAACCATACTTTTGGGAAGTTTAATCGTAGTTATTCTACGGACTATAACCAATACCGTTTCCAGATTCCGCAGAGTGAGGTGAGTAACAATCCTAATATTGTTCAAAACCCTGTGAGATAAAACATGATGAATAACAACCCGCTGAAGGTAGAAATCCCTTTCGGCGGGTTTTTTTTATAGTGTTAAATGTTATCTTTGCCAAGAATTTTAAATTTATAGAATTATGAAAAAACTTTTATTGGCTGCTGTAGCAGTAGTGAGTTTAGCAGCGTGTAGCAGAAACAATGGTACAGATGAAATTACATCAGAGCCAGTTTCTCCTATCGTAGGGACATGGAAATATGTAAGAACAGAAATCATCAGTGGAGCAGATGGTTCTAAATTAGAAACAAGGGTTCCTGATGAATGTGGAAGTAAAAACACCTTAGAATTTAGAGTGGATGGAAAACACATTGATAAAGAATTTATTAAAATAGGTGGGCAGTGTACACAGGATGGAGATGAGGAGAGTAGATATGATTATAATCCTGCGACTAAAATTCTAAAGCTTACATACAGCGATGGAAGTGTGGAGCAGGAAGAAGTTTTTTTATTAGATGCTACAAATCTTCATATACTGCCTGAAGAATATGATTATAATAGAGATGGATTTGATGATAAAGTAATCATGTTCTATGTAAGACAAAACTAAAAAATATTCCCTAAGATTATATCTTGGGGATTTTTATTTTTTGCTGGGGCAAAGGAGTTGTTTTTTCTTTTTTAATTAAAAATAAAATATTCATTGTCAAGGTTTTGTAACTTTGACAATGATTTTTTGTAACGAAAAAAATATTTCCAGCACTAATGTGGGTATAAAATGCATTTTATAAAAGTTAGAGTTTAAATAATTAAAATCAAGACAAATGAAAACAAGTCAAAATAAAAAAGATTTAGCGGAGATGATTACCAAGAGAAAGGATTTATTTTGGGCTGGTTTTTCTTTGATAAACTTTTAAAAAGCATTTTATGAAAGCCGAACAGCAACAGGAGTTTATCAAGCAACTAAATGAAAACCAGAGGATAATCCATAAGATTTGTAAAATCTACATGGACAATCCCAGCGACCACGAAGACCTTTTTCAGGAGATTGTAATTCAGCTTTGGAAAGCCTATCCTAATTTCCGTGGAGAAGCCAAATTTTCCACTTGGGCTTACCGCATCGGGCTGAATACCGCACTAGCACTATTCCGAAAGCGGAAAAGAGATGTCCCTGCGGACTCTATGGAGATTCTTCCCGAGATAAAAATAGCGGAAGAAAACGATGACCAGACCGCACAGATACAGGCGATGTATGATGCAATACACCAGCTGTCCGATGTGGAAAAAGCCCTCATCATGATGTATCTAGATGACAAGCCCTACCGAGAAATTTCCGAGATACTGGGCATAACGGAAGGAAACGCCCGTGTGAAAATGAACCGTGCAAAAGAAAAACTAAAAACCCTCATCAAAAAATAAGGCTATGGACGAATTAGAATTGCTAAAAAAAGACTGGAAAGAAAATAAATCTGATGATTTTAAAAATTATACAGAAAAAGAACTTTTCGCAATGACCAAAAAAAGGTCTGTTTCCATCGCAAAATGGGTGTTTATCATTGCTTTGCTAGAGCTGGGATTTTGGTTTTTAATTGGATATTTAATGCCTTCTTCTTCGGAAGATAAGGAATATTATGAAGTATTAAACAACATCCCACTTATAAAGGGAATATTGTATGTCTTAGGAGAGTTTGCAGCTTATTTACCATATGTTTTTATTGGTTTACTTTTGTATTTAAATTTTAAAATAAAAAGAGAAGAAAACCCTAAAAAACTGATGGAAAAAATCCTCCTGATGAAAAAATGTATCCAATGGTATATTAGAATATTTTTAGGAGAAATTGTGGTGTTTTTCATCATCAGTATGATATTGACATTTTATATAGAATATAATACTTTGGAGGGAGCTGAATTAGAAGAATTGTATCTTTTTGCGTTTGTGATGTTTATCCCTCTTTTAATGTTCATTTTCATTTTTGCTTTATTCCTAAGATTTATTTATCATCTCGTTTATGGAAAACTGCTACATAAACTGAAACAAAACTACGAAGAACTCAGCCGAATGGAAGAGTAAAGTAAAAATCCCTTAAACTAAGGGATTTTTTTATGAAATAAAAAAGCCCCGAAGATAGTCGAGGCGCTAAATGTTTTCACAACGGAATCATCCTTATTGTGAGTTGCTTTCAAATATGTAGCAAAGATATATCAAATCTTTCGTATTTCCAAACCTGTATTTTAAGAAAATTTTAACTAAATTTGGTATCGATTGTAAAGATATACCAATGAAACATATTTTAGGCTTAGATTTAGGCTCAAACTCTATTGGGTGGGCGCTTATTGAACAAGATTTTGATAATAAACAAGGGAAAATTCTTGGACTGGGAAGTAGAATTATTCCTATGGATCAGGGAATTTTAGGAGAGTTTGAGAGAGGAAATAAAGTTTCCCAAACGGCAGAAAGGACAAAATTTCGCGGTATACGCCGACTAAGAGAGCGGCATCTGCTCCGTAGGGAAAGACTGCACAGGGTTCTCCATTTGTTAGGATTTTTGCCGCCTCACTATGAGGCACAAATAGACTTCACAAAGCGTTTTGGTAAATTTATAGAAGATTCCGAGCCTAAACTGGCATATAATAATGAAGGTTTTATCTTTTTAGAAAGTTTCAATGAAATGGTTGAGGATTTTAAAAAACATCAACCACAGTTGTTTTATATAAAATCTAATGGCGAAGAGAGTAAAATTCCTTACGACTGGACGATTTATTATTTAAGAAAAAAGGCTTTGCAGGAGAAAATTAGTAAGGAAGAATTAGCTTGGATAATTCTGAATTTTAATCAGAAAAGAGGATACTACCAGTTGCGAGGTGAGGAGGAAGAAAAATCTACTAAAAATGTAGAATTTTATTCTTTAGAAATAACAGATGTAATAGCTGATACGCCTAATAATAAAGGAGAAATATGGTATTCTATACATTTAGAAAATGGATGGGTGTATCGTAGAGCTAGTAAGATTTCATTGGAAGATTGGAAAGGGAAGGTGCGAGATTTTATAGTAACGACAGAACTAAACCAGGATGGTTCTATAAAACTAGATAAAGAAGGCAAAGAAAAACGCTCTTTCAGAGCGCCTAACGAAGATGATTGGAATTTACTTAAAAAGAAGACCGAACAGAATATTACTTTTTCAGGGAAAACGGTAGGCGAATATATCTACGACCATCTATTGCAAAATCCTAATCAGAAAATAAAAGGAAAACTAGTCCGAACCATCGAACGAAAGTTCTATAAAGAAGAATTAAAGGCTATTTTAGAAAAACAGGTAGCCCTTCAGCCAGAGCTTTTTACGGAAGAGCTTTTTGTGGATTGTGTAAGAGAATTGTATAAAAATAATGAAATTCACCAAAACAGCCTTTCTTCAAAAGATTTTGTGCATTTGTTCCTGAATGATATTATTTTCTATCAAAGACCTCTGCGCAGTCAAAAATCAAATATATCAAGCTGTTCTCTAGAATATCGTTTCTGTATTGATGAAGAAACAAAACAGAGAAGAAAAACTTATCTAAAAGTCATTTCTAAATCAAATCCTTATTATCAGGAATTTAGAGTATTGCAATGGCTTTCTAATCTTAAAATTTATAGAAAAGAAGATGATAAAGATGTTACTTCTGAATTTATTTCTTCCATAGAGGACAAAGAAATTTTGTACGAGTTTTTAATGTCTGAAAAAGAGGTAAGTAATAAATCTATACTTGAATTTCTTTTAATGAAATCATTGAGAGAGACATATCCTTTTGCTAAAGAAACGGAGCTAAAAAAAGAACTGAAAAAAGAAATTACGAAATACCGCTGGAACTATGTATATGAGGAGGAAAATGACAACAAAAAATATCCAATGAATGAAACAGGATATGAGATTAGAAAAAGGCTGAAAGAAGTAAAAAACATACCAGATAATTTCTTGACCAAAGATATAGAATATCAGCTTTGGCACATAATATATTCTGTAACAGATAAATACGAATACGAAAAGGCTCTGATGAAGTTTGCGCAAAAACATAATTTGGATACAGAGTCTTTCGTAGAAAATTTTAAGAAAATAAAACCTTACCCAAGTGATTATGGAGCATTTTCTGAGAAAGCAATCAAGAAACTGCTTCCTCTGATGCGTTTTGGTAAATATTGGAATTATAGCGACATTTCTGAACCAATACAAGCGCGAATATCAGACATTATCAATGGAGTTGATAATGAGAGCATTAAAACCATTGTGAGAGAAAAGGCTGAAAAATTCCAGCTTAGCCAAGAAGCTGATTTCCAAGGACTTCCGCTTTGGTTGGCTCAGTATATAGTGTATGGAATTCATTCAGAGGCTGCTGATATACAGCGCTGGACTTCACCTTCTGATTTGGAAGAATATCTGAAAGGCTTCAAACAGCATTCTTTGAGAAATCCTATTGTAGAACAGGTAGTTACAGAGACTCTGCGAGTGGTAAAGGACATTTGGGAATATTATGGAAAAGGAGAAGAAAATTTCTTCAAAGAGATACATATAGAGCTTGGAAGGGAACTTAAGAAAACAGCCGAGGAAAGAAACAGAATGACTAGGGAAATAAATGAAAATGAAGAAACAAATCTGAATGTAAAAAAGAAATTACAAGAATTATTTGAAGATAAAAGCGCAGAGAATGTTCGTCCGTATTCTCCTATTCAGCAAGAAAAATATAAACTTTGGCTGGAACAAAAAGAAAGGTCTCCTTACACAGGGCAGATAATTCCGTTAAGTAGATTATTTACAGATGATTATCAGATAGAGCATGTCATTCCTCAAAGTAGATTTTTTGATGACAGCCTTTCTAATAAAGTGATATGCGAGTCTGCTGTTAATGCTGAAAAAGGAGCACAGCTAGGGTTAGAATTTATAAAGAAACATGGCGGAAA
This sequence comes from uncultured Flavobacteriaceae bacterium, assembly GCA_963509715.1. GTDB lineage: Bacteria > Bacteroidota > Bacteroidia > Flavobacteriales > Weeksellaceae > JABCPE02. The sequence continues at coordinate 9,863 of CAUPCB010000008.1, forward strand.
GATATTAGATATAGACTTAAATAAAAAAGTTACAGTCCTTAATGAAAAAGAGTATAAAGAGCTGGTCAATGAACTCTTTGCCAATAACCGAGGAAAAAAAGCCAAACTGCTGATGGAGGAAATTCCAGAGAAAATGGTAGAAAGACAGCTCAATGACACAAGGTATATCAGTAAATTTATTTCACAAATTCTTTCCAATATAGTTCGTTCTCCTCAGGAGGATAATGGAGTGAATTCTAAAAATATTATACCATGTACAGGAAAAATTACAGCCGCGCTGAAACAAGACTGGGGGCTGAATGATGTGTGGAATGACCTTATCCTGCCTCGTTTTGAGAGAATGAATAATCTGACACAGACAGAGTTATTTACAACATATAGTGAAAAATACCAGAAGAAGATTCCTATTGTTCCACTTGAACATGCTAAAGGTTTCCAAAAGAAACGAATAGATCACCGTCACCATGCTTTGGATGCTTTGGTTGTCGCGTGTGCTACTCGCAGTCATATCAATTATATGAATAACCAGCACGCTTTGGATAAACATAAGGCTAAAGAAGAGAAACAAAACGCTCGAATAGATTTAAGAACTGTCCTATGTGAGAAGAAATATAATGATAATGCTGAAGATAATTATAACTGGACATTCAAAAAGCCATGGAGTACCTTTACTCAAGATGTGCGAAGCGCCCTTGAAATGGTAGTTGTGAGTTTCAAACAAAACCTAAAAGTAATCAATAAAGCTACCAATTACTATGAAAAATGGGTAGAAGAAAAAGGTAAAAAGGTAAAGAAAAAAGTGAAACAAGAGGGTATCAACTGGGCTATCAGAAAACCACTTCATGATGATTTACCTTACGGCGAAATAAAATATCAAACTAATTATTTAAAAATATCTGAAAATATTTCTAAAAGAAAATTTATAATAGATGAATTTATTAGAAATCAAGTAGAGAGAATTTATGTTGAGAATCATAGTAAAAATAATCTAACACAGAAATATCTAAAAGAATATCCTGTAATAGATAAAAAAGGAAAAAAAGTTATAAGTACGGATTTTAGAATAGAAGTAATTAAATATAGAAAACGAAAGCCAATATCAATACTTTCTGATAGAAATTCTAGAACAGGAATAACCACTATTGAAAAAATGCTTCAAGCTATTAATAAAATAGCAGACAATGTTTTAAAGCAAGAGTTATTATTACATTTAGAACAGAATAATAATGATATTGATAAGGCTTTTGCAGTAGAAGGAATAGAACGATTCAATTCTGAAAGAAAGACACCTATATATAGATTACCTTTTATTGAAGATGGAGAAAAAAAAATTAAATTAGGTAGCAAAGGTAAATATGTAGAAGCAGCCAAAGGAACTAATCTTTTCTTTGGAATATATCAAGGGAAAGAAAAACGCTCCTATGCCACTATTCCGTTAGATGAGGTTATTGAGCGACAAAAACAAGGACTTACTTCTGTTCCAGAACTTAATGAAAAAGGAGAAAAATTATTATTTAGTCTCTCTCCTAATGATTTGGTGTATGTGCCTATGGAAGGTGAAGATGCGGAAAGTATTGATTTTACTAATTTATCCAAAGAACAAAAGGAAAGGGTTTATAATGTAAATGATTTTTCTTCTACTTGTTATTTTACACCTAATAGGATAGCAAAAGCTATTTGTCCTAAAGAAGTTGATATGCAAAGAAAAGATAACGGATTATCAGGATCATTTGATATAAAGACTGCTAGTATAAATGGGGTTCAAATTAAAGAAACTTGTATCAAACTAAAAATAGACCGCTTAGGAAATATTTCTAAGGCTTGATAATGTAACTAATTTTTAGAGGCTATGCTGTATCGTTCTATTTATATTGGCAATCCTGCTTATCTAAAGCTTAGGGATAAACAATTAAAGATTACTGACCCTGAAACCAAAATAGAAAAGGGAAGTATTTCTATAGAGGATTTAGGATTGTTGATGCTTGACCATTATCAGATTACCATATCTCATCAGCTGATGCAGGAAATGATGAAGAATAATGTCGTAATGATTAGTTGTGATTCTAAGCATATGCCAAAAGGTGTAATGCAGCCTATTTATGGACATTCAGAGCATTCGGAACGGATAAAATATCAATTGGAGGCAAGCGAGCCTTTGAAAAAGCAGCTCTGGAAACAAACAATAGAATGTAAAATAGAGAATCAGGCTAAAGTATTGGAGAAATTAGGCAGATTTTCTGAACCGATGTATGAGTATTTGAAAAATGTAAAATCAGGAGATTCTACTAATATGGAAGGTATTGCCGCCCAGCATTATTGGAAATATCTTATCAGTCCAGATTTTCTCAGAGGCAGGTTTGGTGATTATCCTAACCAGTTTTTTAATTTTGGGTATGGAGTTCTTTTGAGCATCGTTTCTAGAGCAATAGTAGAGACAGGTCTGCTTCCTGTATTGGGAATTTTTCATAAGAATAAATACAATCCCTATTGCTTGGCAAGTGATATGATGGAGCCTTATCGCCCATTTGTGGATATGCTCGTTATCCAATGGATAGAGAATAATCCTGATATAGAAGAGCTTAGCAAAGAAGCAAAAGCACATTTTCTAAATATTGCTTCAAAAGATGTACGCATAGATGGTCTTGTAAGGCCGCTGATGGTTGGTATAAAAACAACGATTTCTTCGCTCTATAAATGCTACACAGGAGAGAAAAGATTGATTTCTTATCCCAATTTATTATGAATAGTGAACGACTAAATGCATATCGAATTATGTGGGTTATGGTGTTATATGATTTACCTACTGATACAAAAGAAAATATAAAGGCATCTAATTTATTTAGAAAGCGCCTGATAGATGATGGTTTCTCTCTATTTCAGTTTTCTATGTATATCCGCCATTGCCCAAGCCGAGAGAATGCAGAAGTTCATATCAAAAGAGTAAAAAATATATTACCAAAACAAGGAAAAGTAGCGATAATGTGCATTACAGATAAACAATTTGGAGCGATAGAAATTTTTTATGCTAGGAATGAAGAAAAACCACCTCCAGTGTGGCAGCAGTTAGAATTATTTTAATTTTTTGAATCGTATAAAACAAAAAAATCCGCTGATTATCAGTGGATTTTACTTTGAGCTGTGATGTATCCACAAAGTTAAAGAATTTGAAAGCAACTCACAACCTCTCTTGAGACTGTCTATTTGCCATACCGGCTGTGATGTATCCACAAAGTTAAAGAATTTGAAAGCAACTCACAACCATCCTTATTCTTGCTTCCTGTAATCCAGCGCTGTGATGTATCCACAAAGTTAAAGAATTTGAAAGCAACTCACAACAGCATCATTAAAACATTGGCACTTAGGAGAGCTGTGATGTATCCACAAAGTTAAAGAATTTGAAAGCAACTCACAACAACTCCTCTTGTGCAGATTTTCTATCCAAAGCTGTGATGTATCCACAAAGTTAAAGAATTTGAAAGCAACTCACAACTACTCTAACTTATTCAGAAGAGAATTTACCGCTGTGATGTATCCACAAAGTTAAAGAATTTGAAAGCAACTCACAACTTTCGGGGTTCGCTCCCGAAAGAGCGAGAAGCTGTGATGTATCCACAAAGTTAAAGAATTTGAAAGCAACTTACAAAGTTGTTTCTACATCTGCAAAAGTTTTTTTATTATAAATAGAAAAAGACTACTTTTAAAAGCTATCTTTTTTTGATACCTCTGTTTCAAGGGTAGCACAATGGGTGGTTCTTTAAAACCTACCCTTTGTATTGTAAAAGTTAATACCTTTTTTAATAAAAGGTAAAATATATAGAACAAAAAACGCCCTGATGAAATTTTCATCAGGGCGTTTCCATTAAAATTGAATATAATTATGAAAAGATTTATTACTCTTTATTTTTAATGGCCTCAGTTATTTTTTGGCTAAGTTCTTCGGTAAGTTCTGGGTTGTCTTTCAGAAGTTCTTTCACAGCATCTCTACCTTGTCCTAGTTTAGTGTCTCCGTAGCTGAACCATGAGCCGCTTTTCTTAATTACATCATAGTCTACACCAAGGTCTAAGATTTCTCCAATCTTGGAAACTCCCTCGCCGTACATAATGTCAAATTCTGCTTGTCTGAAAGGTGGCGCCACTTTATTTTTCACCACTTTTACTTTTACTCGGCTTCCTACGGCTTCATCGCCTACCTTTATCGGCGTGCTGGCTTTTCTGATGTCTATTCTCACAGAAGCATAGAATTTAAGGGCGTTTCCACCAGTAGTGGTTTCTGGGTTACCAAACATCACACCTATTTTTTCTCTCAACTGGTTGATGAAAATCACAGTGCATTTGGTTTTATTGATAGTTCCTGTGAGTTTTCTCAATGCTTGAGACATCAGCCTAGCGTGTAGTCCCATTTTGGAATCTCCCATGTCGCCGTCTATTTCGGCCTTTGGAGTAAGAGCCGCCACAGAGTCTATTACCACGATATCTATCGCACCAGAACGGATGAGGTTGTCCGCGATTTCAAGGGCTTGCTCTCCATTGTCTGGCTGGGAAATAATAAGGTTTTCTAAATCAATTCCTAATTTTGCAGCATAATTTCTGTCAAAGGCATGCTCTGCATCTATGAAAGCCGCTATTCCTCCTGCTTTTTGGGCTTCGGCAATGGCGTGTAGTGTAAGGGTGGTTTTCCCTGATGATTCAGGCCCAAAAATCTCTATCACTCTTCCTCGCGGATATCCACCTACACCAAGGGCGATATCCAGTCCCAAAGAACCAGACGGAATCACTTCTATTGTATCATCTACTGCGCTGTCTCCCAGCTTCATTACTGTACCTTTTCCATAGGTCTTGTCCATTTTTTCTAGGACTAGACTCAGTGCTTTTTTCTTATCTTCTAAATTACTCATCTTCGATCAAATATTGCCTCAAAGTTACAAATATTTTAGTAGATATTATCAATTTTGTTTTTAAAAAATTTCCATCAAAATAAAATCCTAGAAATCATAATGGAATAAAGAAAAAAATAAAAAATCCTTATCTTTGGCAAAATTCTTTTAAATACAAAAAAGTAATGTTAAAAGCAGGTTTAGTAGGTGCTGGGCATCTTGGAAAAATACATTTGAAATTGCTCAACCAATCAGAAAAATACGATTTGGTGGGCTTCCATGATAAAGATATAGAAAATTCAAAAAAGCTGGAAGCAGAATTTGGGTATAAATTTTATGAAAACTTGGATGAACTCTTGGATAAAATACAGGTTCTAGATATCGTGACGCCTACATTTTATCATCATGACTATGCTAAAATAGCCATAGAAAGAGGTTTGGATTTTTTCATAGAAAAGCCTGTAACTCAGACCTTAGAACAGGCAGAAGAGATTATTCAGCTTTGTAACGAAAAGGGAATCAGAGCGCAGGTAGGGCATGTAGAGCGTTACAATCCTGCATTTATCGCTACGAAGCCATTTATCAGCGAGCCAAAATTCATTGAAATCCACCGTTTAGCTGAGTTTAATCCGAGAGGAACGGATGTTTCTGTGGTTTTGGATTTGATGATACATGATTTGGATATTTTGCTTTCTTTGGTGAAATCTCCTGTGAAAAATATCCATGCAAGCGGCGTTTGTGTGGTCAGCAAATCGCCTGATATTGCCAATGCCAGAATAGAATTTGAGAATGGATGTGTGGCGAACCTTACCACGAGCCGAATCTCAATGAAATCAATGCGAAAGAGCCGATTTTTCCAGCGAGATGCCTATATTTCGGTGGATTTCTTGGAGAAAAAAGCAGAGGTTATCCGTATGAAACCAGCTCCTGAAAATCCATCAGATTTTGATATGATTATCCAAAATGCAGAGGGCGAGAGAAACCAAATCATATTCGAATATCCTAATATCCAGCCAAATAATGCGATTTTGGATGAATTGGAAAGTTTTGCAAACTCCATCACTGAGAATAAGCCCGTGGAGGTAAGTCTGGAAGATGGAACAGAAGCGCTGAAAGTGGCTTTGGAAATTATGAAACTAATTGATAAAAAATAATTTATATGAAAACTTTTAAACTTATATTGTTGTTATTTATTACTTCTGCATCGCTTGTTTTTGGGCAGGAGAAAAGGTATTTCTTTAAGTATGAGTATCATCCAAATTCAAAGTATTTAATTAAATTAAAAACAGATATGGATGGAGGGTATAAATTTGTGGGAAGCAAGGAAGTGATAGATAAAATAGGAATGAATGAGGTGAAAATGAAGATGAATATGAACATGGGAAGCACCATTTCTACACAGAAAAAGCAAAATAACAATATTCCATTTGTATTAGAATACACTGATTACATTTCTGAAGCAGAAATTAATGGAGAGAAAGTGAACAGAAAAATTCCCATTCAAGGAGTTAAATTGAGCGGTGATATTATAAATGGTAAGAAAATGGAGGTTAAGAATGTAGAAGGAAACATCGATGAAGACACAAAGAAGATATTGACAGAATCGATTAAACAATTTTCTGCAATAGATACTGATTTTCCTAAAGAAGGTCTAAAAATAGGTGATAGTTTTGATATGGTTATACCATATAAACAAAGTATACCGAATGCGGGCGATATAGAAATGAAAATGAATGTAAAATATAAACTCTTAAAAGTAGAAAAAGAGGAAGCCTATTTTGATATGTTGATAGATTTTGTAATGGGAGATAAGAATGTTAAAAACATGGACTTGTCTGCATCTGGTGATGGAAAAGGTTTTTTATTATTTGATATGAAAAATAATTATTTTACCAGTCAGAATATAGACATGACTATTAATTTAAAATTAAAAACAGAATTACTTACACTTGAAAATACTTCTAAAGCAAAATCTGTCGTTACTCAACAAAAAATAAAATAAAAATATTTTTTAGAGAAACTACATTTATATTTATTAACTTTGCAAAACCTTATAAGATATATATTTTTTAGTTAAACAATTTAAAAATTAGAAAGTTATGAAATTACCAAAGTTTTTGATGGCAGATAATTCAGAATTTCCAGAGGATTTGTTCGTTGTGCATACAGAATATCCAAGATTTATCCTAAATGTAGAGGAGGAAGAAGTAGAATGGCTAGATGATTTGGAAGGAGATGATGAGGAAACCGTTGCAAATGAAGCTACAAAAGTAGTAGAAGAAGCATTTGCGTGGTGTGATGAAGAATTGGCGAAATACGATGATTTGGAGGATTAATTATCTTTAAGACAAAATAAAAACCCACTTTTTAGGTGGGTTTTTTATTTTATAGACCGAAAGCCTTTTTGATTTCTTCTACTTTATCCAGTTTCTCCCAAGTGAAAAACTCTAAACCTTTGATAGTAAGTTCGTTTTTAGCTCCTTTGTTAAAGGTTTTATCTGCTACATAATAATTTCTTCCCATGTGTCCATAGGCTGCTGTTTCGCGGTAGATAGGATTTCTCAGTTTTAGGTTTTGCTCTATCGCATAAGGTCTCAGGTCAAATAATTGCTGTACTTTTTCTGCAATTTTGCCGTCAGTCAGATTTACTTTGGAAGTTCCATAAGTGTTGATATACAAACCACAAGGTTTAGCAACTCCAATGGCATAAGAAATCTGAACCAAAATTTCATCTGCAACTCCTGCTGCTACAAGGTTTTTGGCGATATGTCTCATAGCATAGGCTGCACTTCTATCCACTTTAGAAGGGTCTTTTCCAGAGAACGCTCCACCTCCATGAGCACCTTTTCCTCCGTAAGTATCTACGATGATTTTTCTACCTGTAAGCCCAGTATCTCCGTGCGGGCCACCGATTACGAATTTCCCAGTAGGATTGATATGGAATGTAATATTATCATTGAAAAGTGCCTGAATTTCAGGTTTTTGTTTCGCTTTAACTTTTGGAATTAAAATCTCGATGATGTCTTTTCTGATTTTTGCCAACATGTTTTCTTCTGTGTCAAATTCATCATGCTGAGTAGAAACCACGATGCTGTCTATTCTCACAGGCTTATGATTATCAGAATATTCTATCGTAACTTGTGATTTCGCATCAGGACGAAGATAGGTGATTTCCTTGTTTTCTCTCCTCAATGCAGAAAGTTCTCTCAAAATAGAATGAGCCAAGTCTAATGCCAGAGGCATGTAGTTTTCGGTTTCGTTTGTTGCATATCCGAACATAATTCCTTGGTCACCAGCGCCTTGTGCGTTTGCTTTGGTCTCAAAATCAGAATTTTGAGTAATTCTATCCACACCTTGGTTGATGTCTGGTGACTGCTCATGGATAGCAGAAATCACTCCACAAGAATCTCCATTGAACATATATTCGCCTTTGGTATAGCCAATATCATTGATAACTTCCCTAGCGATGGTCTGCACATCAAGGTAAGCTTCAGATTTCACCTCTCCAGCTAGGACTACCTGCCCAGTGGTTACGAGCGTTTCACAAGCTACTTTTGAGTTCTTATCATAGGCCAAGAAATGGTCTATTAAAGCGTCAGATATTTGGTCTGCGATTTTGTCTGGATGTCCTTCAGAAACGGACTCTGATGTAAATAAGTAAGCCATAAATTTCTTTATTTTTTTTTAGTTAATAATTGAAATTTATAAAAACCACAAAGCCTAAATAAAGAAACTAAAAAGAGATTTTCTGTTTTAGCATTTTTTATTGAGGTTGCAATCAGTACAAATTTTTCCTCTAAATTTTCGAAGGCAAATTTACATAAAAAATTTAAACTTCAAAATTAAACTTTACTGAGGAGAAATAATAGAGAAGTCCTTTGGATTTTTATTGTAATTAAGATGTTTTGACAAAGCCTCTTTTATAAAAGAACCAAATTCATTGAGCATCTTTTGTTTATAAGTTGGTTTGTAGTAAATGAGGCTGATTTCTCTGGAAGGGAAAGGTTTTTTAAAATGGAAAACTTTTTTCTTCTGTTCTTCCGAGAGCTGCTGCATGGCAAGTTCTGGGAGCACAGTGATGCCTCCCGTTTTATCCACCATTTTTATAAGAGTGCTGATGCTGGACGCTGAGAATTCCAAGTTTTTGGGTTTTAGTGAGTTTTCTTTTAAATGACAGATGGATTCCATTTGTTTTCTCAAACAGTTTCCTTCTTCCAAAAGCCAAAATTTATCCGAATTAAAATCCTCAGAACCTATAAAATATTCATCTTTATTTTCATAAGAGGAATAAATCAGCAGTTCTTCATTAAAAAGAAAATCACTGAAAAACTCTTCTGTTTCATGATATGGAGTGGAAATGATACCAGCATCTATTTCGCCAGATTTTAGGGATTTTATGATATTTTCGGTATTCATTTCGTGGATGTTCATTTCTATTTTTTGGTTTTGATTTAGAAAATCAAAAATTTCGTTTGGAATAAGAAATCCAGAAACCGTAGGAATAATCCCAAGATTGATTTTCCCAGCCAATACATTATTGAGCGAATGAGCTTTATTTTTCAGTTCTGTAATGCTTTCTAACACCGTTTTAGCAGAGGAAATAATCTCATCTCCAGCATCGGTGGTGCGGATGGGATGGGTGGTTCTGTCAAAGATTTTCAGACTAAGTTCGTCTTCTAATTTCTGAATCATAGCGCTGAGTGTAGGCTGTGTGACATGACAAGCCAAAGCCGCTTTCCCGAAATGCTTGTATTTATCAACGGCGATGAGGTATTCTAACTGCTGGATGTTCATGATTTCAAAAATATTTTATATAAAACTCATTTTCAATAAAGCAAAGTTACAAAATTACTGTAACCAATCCTGATTGTACGAAAACAGAATTGGTTACAGCGAATTTACAAACTTATGTATAGGACTATTTTACAGTCTCTTTGTAAGAATCCGTAATGCCCTGTCCTGTGTAAGAAGTGAAATTCGTACTCCAGTTCTGAACTCTAGCTCCTGTGTATGTTTTAGTTACTGTCCATTTTACAAATAGATTACCATAAATGTCAGTAGCTTTTACTTCTACAAAAGATTTGAATCCTTTATTTACTTCAAAAGAAATATTTTCTGACATTCCACTTCTCAGATATATTTTTCTCTTGTTTCCATTAGCATCTCTATAGGTTACAGAGCCATTAATAGAATTATTACCTTGATATTGAACCTGCAGTTTAGCTGTGTATATGGCATCATCATCTTTATCCCTAGAACAGGAAGAAACGATAAAACCCAAAACTAATGCAAGCGCACCCACTAAAATACTTCTTTTTGATAAAAACTTTTTCATTTTAAAAATTAAATTTTTTTTGTTTTAATAGTTCTCAAAAATTATACCATAGATAGTAATAATCTTATTAGTAATCGGTTAGTTCTCTGCATAAGACTCGGTAGGAGCGCAAGTACAGATTAAGTTTCTGTCTCCATAGGCATCATCTACACGAGAAACAGAAGCGAAGAACTTATTCTCTCTTATCCATTCCAAAGGATATGCTGCTTTTTCTCGGCTGTATGGTTTGTCCCATGCATCAGAGATTACCAACTGTTCCGTATGAGGTGCATTTTTCAAAACATTGTTTTCCTTGTCAGCTTTGCCGTTTGCTATTTCATCTATTTCATATTTGATGTTTATTAAAGCTTCCGCAAATCTATCAAGTTCCTCTTTGCTTTCGGATTCGGTAGGTTCTATCATGAGAGTTCCTGCCACAGGGAAAGATACTGTAGGTGCGTGGAATCCGTAGTCCATCAGTCGTTTCGCAATATCACCCACTTCTATACCATAGGTTTTGAATGGTCGGAAATCCACGATACATTCGTGCGCAACTCTTTCATTTTCATTGCTATACAAGATAGAATAATGCTCTTTTAGCACATCTTTTAGGTAATTTGCATTTAGAATAGCGTATTCTGTGGCTTTTTTTAGTCCTTGGGTTCCCAGCATTTTGATGTAAGCATAGGAAATATTCACTACAAGGGCAGAACCATATGGAGCAGAAGAAATAGCATCGATAGAGTGTTCTGAACCGATTTTCACATTTGGATTCGAAGGTAAGAACGGAACCAAATGTTTCGCTACACAGATAGGCCCTACACCAGGTCCACCGCCGCCATGAGGGATAGCAAAGGTTTTATGTAAATTTAGGTGGCACACATCCGCACCGATATGCCCTGGGCTGGTAAAGCCAACCTGAGCGTTCATATTAGCGCCATCCATGTACACCTGTCCGCCATTGTCATGAATTAGATTGATAATATCTGTAACATTATTGTCAAAGAAACCATAAGTGGACGGATATGTAATCATAAATGCCGCCAGATTTTCTTTGTGCTGTTCTACTTTTGCTTTTAAATCCTCAAAATCAATCTGTCCATTTTCTAGATTTTTTACCACAACTACTTTTAGCCCTGCTACGATAGCCGAAGCGGGATTCGTACCGTGTGCAGATTGTGGGATAAGCACGATGTCTCTGTGTCCTTCGCCTTTGTGTTTCAGGTATTCGCGGATTACCATCAGCCCAGCATATTCGCCCTGTGCACCAGAGTTTGGCTGTAGGGAAGTTCCTGCAAAGCCTGTGATTTCGGCTAAATCTTTTTCTAATTCTTTGATTAGTTTTTGATAGCCTTTTGCCTGTTCCATCGGCACGAAAGGGTGGATATTTCCCCATTCTGGCCAAGATAGAGGCAGCATTTCTGTAGCAGCATTCAGCTTCATTGTACAAGAACCAAGCGAAATCATAGAATGCGTAAGAGAAATGTCTTTTCTCTCTAGTTTTTTGATGTATCGCATCAGCTCTGTCTCTGTGTGGTATTTATGGAAAACCTCTTCCACTAGGACTTTATCAGTTCTTAGAAGACTGCTAGGAAGGGTGATTTGTTCTTTTAAATCAATCTTAACGGCATTTTTACCGACAAATTCAGCAAAGACATCTGCTAGTTTTTGGAGTTTTTTATTTGTAGTAGCTTCATTGATAGCAACGCTCACAAAATCATATTCGAAATAATTTAGGTTGATTTTGTGGTTTTCCATCAATGTTTTCAAAGACTGTTTTTTGTCTTCGCTAAGTTTAAATCTTACCGTGTCAAAACTTGGATTGTTTTCAACCTCGTAGCCTAGTTTAGCTAAAGCATCTCGCAAAGCATTAGCCTTAAAATGTATCTGTCCTGCAATGTACTTAAGTCCTGCTTCTCCGTGATAGACAGCGTACATTCCTGCCATCACTGCTAGAAGAACCTGCGCTGTACAGATGTTGGAAGTTGCTTTTTCACGCTTGATGTGCTGTTCTCTGGTCTGCAAAGCCATTCTGAGCGCTCTCTTTCCGTACATGTCCTGTGAAATTCCTATGATACGGCCAGGGATTTCTCTTTTGTATTCGTCTTTACAAGCGTAGAAAGCGGCGTGAGGCCCACCGTATCCCATAGGAATACCGAACCTTTGGGAAGTACCGACAGCACAGTCAGCACCGAGCTGTGCAGGAGATTTTAGCATAACTAAAGCCAATAAATCACACGCTAAAACGACTTGAATATTTTGTTCTTTCAGAGATTTTATAATTTCTGTGTAATCCTCTATAACGCCTATTTTAGTAGGGTATTGAAGTAAAGCTCCGAAATAAGAATTGTCCAAACTTCCATTATGTTCTCCTACAGTAATTTCTATTCCCAGTCCTTCCGCTCTGGTTTTCAGCACGGCGATTGTTTGTGGAAGAACATCATCAGAAATGAAAAATTTATTTGCTCCTGCGTTTTTTTGTTCCTTTGTTCTGTTGGAGAAGAACATATGCATAGCTTCGGCAGCTGCAGTTCCTTCATCCAAAAGGGAAGCGTTTGCTAATGGGAAACCTGTAAGGCTCACTATCATAGTCTGATAGTTCAGCAGTGCCTCTAATCTTCCCTGTGAAATCTCCGCTTGGTAAGGCGTGTAAGCTGTATACCAGCTAGGATTTTCCAAAATATTTCGCTGGATGACAGCTGGAAGAATGGCAGGGTGGTATCCTAGTCCAATGTAAGAATCAAACTGCTGATTTTCAGAAGCTAGTTCTTTAGAATGAGAAAGCATTTCAAACTCGGACAGAGGTTCTGAAATGCTTAAATCTTTTTGTAATCGGATAGAATGAGGAATGGTCTGAGAAATCAGCTCATCAATGCTGGAAACACCTACTTTTTTCAGCATTTCGTTTTTGTTCGTTTCATTGAAGCTAATGTGTCTGTTTACAAATTCTGATGTGTTCATAAGTTATTGGGTATAAGGTTGAAACTTAGTTTGTGGTAAAGGTAGACAATTTTTTGTTTTTTACAAAGGTTTTTGGTTTGGAATTTGAAAAGATGAAGTTTAGTAATATTTTTTCCATTTTTTCTTTAATTCTTCCAAAATTTTTTGCTCTGTGGCGTTTTGTTTTGGTTGGTAAAATTTGGTTCCGCTTATTTCCTCTGGCAAGAATTCCTGTTCTACGAAACCTTCTTTGTAATCATGGGCGTATTGGTAGTTTTTGCCGTAGTTCATATCTTTCATCAGTTTGGTAGGTGCATTGCGCAGATGCAGAGGCACGGGCAGATTTCCTGTTTTCTTTACAAAGGACAAAGCCTCATTTATAGCTAAATAAGAAGAATTACTTTTCGGCGAAACTGCCAAATATACAGCACATTCGCTCAGGATAATTCTGGCTTCAGGATTGCCAATGACATTCACTGCCTGAAAACACTGAGTGGCCACTGTGAGGGCGTTAGGATTGGCAAGGCCTATATCCTCGGAAGCAGAAATGAGCATTCTGCGGGCGATGAATTTGATGTCTTCTCCTCCTGCCAGCATTCTCGCGAGCCAGTAGACCGCGGCGTTTGGGTCTGAACCACGGATAGACTTTATAAATGCTGAAATGATATCATAGTGCTGTTCTCCATTCTTGTCGTAGAGAACCATATTTTCTTGTAAAACAGAGAGAATTTCTTCGCTGGTAATTTCCTTGTTTTTGTCTTTTAAAAACTGATTGAGAACGATTTCCAGCCCATTGATGAGTTTTCGGGCATCTCCGCCAGAATATTGTATAAAAGCCTCGCTTTCTTTGATTTTAAAATTAGACTGAAATTCAGAATTGTATTGATTTAATGCTGATTTTAGCAGTTCTTCCAGTTTTTCGTAAGAAAGAGATTTCAGAGTATAGACCTGACAGCGGGAGAGCAGTGCTGCAACGACCTCAAAACTAGGGTTTTCCGTAGTAGCGCCGATGAGGACTACCCAGCCTTTTTCTACAGCGTGGAGTAGGCTGTCCTGCTGGGTTTTATTGAACCGATGAATTTCATCAATGAAAAGAATAGGGCTTTTTCCGCTGAATAGATTCTGTTTTTTGGTTTCTTCTATGATTTCGCGGACATCCTTAACTCCAGAGCTTATAGCATTGAGTTTGAAAAATTTTCGCCCTGACTGCTCTGCGATGATTTCTGCTAGGGTAGTTTTCCCCGTTCCAGGCGGCCCCCAGAAAATGAGCGAATTGAGCGTGTCATTTTCCAGCATTTTTCGGATAGTGCAGTTGGTTCCTGTCAGGTGTTCCTGCCCGATAACTTCATCAAGGCTTTTGGGACGCATTTTTTCTGCAAGTGGTGTCATATCTCAATATTAAAAGGCTATAAGCATACGCTTACAGCCCAGTTTTTATTCTTTATTTTTCTTTCTCTTAACAAACTTCATGATGTAATCCCATCCGAAGAAAATACTCATCAGTATGGCTGCTACCCACCAGTAAGAGGTTTTGTTGGCTTCGCCAGTGTTTGTTGCTTTGAACATTCTATCCCAGCGTATACGCCAGCCATTGGCTTGGTAAGAAGAGTTGTTATCTGTGAAAGAACCTTCTAAACTCAGCCAAGTGAACATAGGCGAGCCCATGATGTGGGTTTCTGGAACAAATCCGAAATATCTGGAATCCAACGAAGCATCTCTATTATCTCCCATCATGAAATAGTAGTTTTGTTTGACTTCGTATTTGTCAGCAGCTACTTTATTGATGAAAATTTGGTTTCCTTTTACTTCTAAGATATTGTTTTCGTATTCTCTTATCAGTTTGCTGTACATCGGTATTGTTTCGAGGTTGATGTCTATGATGTCGCCTTTTTTAGGGATTTTGATAGGTCCATACCAGTCCTTATTCCAGTCTTTGTTCATTGGGAAAATGGTATTGGAAATATCTACTTTGTCAGTGTATATGATTCGTTGTTCCTCTTGAGATTTTTTAAGGTTAAGATGCATAGAAATATCCTGAACGCCCTTTGGTTCAATGGCAGGTTCTACAGATGCCACACCAGGGATTTCCTTGATTTCTTCAGCCAAAGTAGGCGTAAGTCCACTGAAAGTGTATGAAAAACCATCAGATGTCTGGTATTCTCTCACAGGCAGGAAACCTACATTTTGGTATAGATGAGGAATGTCCAGCTGGGTTTTTGCATTGACATTATAGGCCTGTTGGATTTCTGCATCGCCCATTTTTTGCTCTGGTTTTCCGTTTATGAAGAGTTTTCCAGCTTTTATTTCTAATACATCTCCTGCCACAGCCACAGCTCTTTTTACATATGGGTCTTTTCTGTCAATAGATGTATGAACACTATCACCAGGGTAGTTGAACACTACAATATCATTTCTCTCAACATCACTAAATCCAGGAAGACGGAAATATGGTAATTTGATGTTTTCTACATAGGATTTTGGGTCGTTTTTAGGATTGCCATCTTTAGCTCTGTCAAATAGAGTAGATTGTAAAAACGGCACCGCCAAAGGTCTCATAGGCAGCCTAAGTCCATATTTTAGTTTATTAACAAAGAGGAAATCTCCCACTAAAAGCGTTCTCTCCATAGACCCTGTCGGAATACCGAAAGGCTGGAAAGAGAAAGTATGTATCAGCGTAGCAAAAACAGTAGCATAAGTGATAGAACTCCAGAAAGAATCCTTTTTAATTTCCTCTTCATCAATGTCTTCTTCATCTACAAGCTCAGTAGAAGGAGAGTAATTGACAACAGCCAAATAAACAAAAGGCAACGCAATTGTCAAAAATTTTTGTCCAAAACTGGTTTTTCCAAATCTTTCCATTAGAAATAAATGAAAAACAGAAATCATCACCGTTCCCACGATAGGGAAATAGGTAAGAATAACCCACCATTTTGGTCTTTTGGTTTCTTTAAGAATGATGAAATAGTTATAAAACGGGACAAAAGCAAACAGCGGATTGTATCCCATTTTCTTAAATAACTTCCAAGTGGAAATTCCCAATAATGCGCTGAGAATGAGAATGTATAATGAATAAGTTAGTAAGTATTCCATTTTGAATATTTTGTAGATTTAGTTAGGATTGTTTTTCTCTCTTGATTCTATAAGTGAGAAGACTTGGTCCATTGATAGGTTGAACATTTCGTTTTCTTCGGTCACAGGCGAGAAGTAAAATTTTAGTTTTTCCTCCCCAAATTCAGCGATTAGTTTCTCCCAGCCTTCATTTCCTATAACCATAAAACTAAGCGTATCGCCACCCAAAGAAGGTTTGAACCAGCAGAGTTTGTATTTATCATCGATGAATTTTCCGATAGATTTTAGTGTTGTATCTCTATCCCATGCATCTTCAGCATAAGGGATAACTGCCTCTTTTTCATCTTTTTTTAGGATAACAGTATCTAGTGCACCTTCCTTTTCAGAAGGGATGGTTTTCCATTCTATTTGGTCTGTTTCGCTCAGCTCATCATTGACATAGCTCACGATATCTTCATCATATTCTCTCCAGTCAACCCAGATAATATTTTCATTATCAAAAAAAGTTTCAATATTTTCAATAGGATTGTCTGCTAAAAAAGTTCTGATTTCTTCAGTCATAATTTTCTATTTAGTGCAAATATAAAAAAAAGGCTAAATATTTGCCTTTTCTTATTCTTATAATCCTAAAACTTCTTTTACAGTAAAGTTCCCTTTTCTTCCGATAATCCATTCAGAGGCAATTACAGCTCCTAATGCAAAGCCATTTCGGCTGAAAGCGGTGTGTTTTATCTCGATTTCATCCACTTCAGAACGGTAAGTTATGATGTGGGTTCCAGGGACTTCTTCTTCTCTTACAGCCTTGATGCCCAGTTCTTTACCCAAAGTTTCATCTAATTTCCATTTTTCAAAATCAGAATTAGAAATAATGTCCTGCGCAAGAGAAATCGCTGTTCCGCTCGGTTTGTCCAGCTTGTGGATGTGGTGAATTTCTTCTAATTGGCAGTCATAGTCATTGTTAAAAGGTTTCATCAGCTGAGCCAATTTTTCATTCAAAGCGAAGAATAAATTCACTCCCAGACTAAAATTAGACCCATACAAAAATGCAGAGTTGTTTTCTATGCAGATTTTTTCTATTTCAGATTTTTTCTCGAGCCAGCCTGTGGTTCCGCATACTACGGGAATGCCCTGTTCGAGGCAGAATTTGATATTTCCAAATGCAGATTCTGGGCTAGAGAACTCTATCACTACATCAGGATTATATAGGTTTTCCAAAGTGGGAGATTCATTGAGCCGAGCCACTATTTCATGTCCTCGTGTTTGAGCTATTTTATCAATAATCTGCCCCATTTTTCCGTATCCTACTAATGCTATTTTCATTGGTTTTAAAATTTATATCTTAGAGCAAGACCTGCCTTTGCTGTATGTACTGGGTCTGTGTAATCGTGCAGAATGGTCGGTGAAATCGCTAAATCAGGGTCTTTACGCCCTTCATCAAGGTGGGCATCTACCACAGCATCTATGATGTTTAGCAGATAGATTCCCGCAGTGATAGCGATAGCATAGTCGCGATATCTTCTTCTGGAATCTTGGGTGTTTCCAAGGGCAGTCTTTAAATCCAGTCCTGTAATTCCAGAAAACTCGTGTGGTTCGCCGTTTAGCTCTGCCTCAAAAGCATTTTTGTATCTTCTGTATTGTTTTTGGTTCCAAATGATGAAGCCTACTCCTGTTCCTATCGCTCCCCAGACAATAGGGATTTTCCAGTATTTACGATTGTAGTACTGTCCCCAGCCAGGGATGATGGCAGACCGCCAGCCTGCTTTGGTAGGGCTGAGTCCAGAGTAAGAAGTTTTCTTATTATGGAGTAGCTCTATATCTGTGACTATTTCGTTTTCTACCTGCACTGAGTCTTTTTTCTCTGCTTCTTGTGCAAAGAAAAAATAGGAAATAAACACGAATATAAAACCGAATAATTTTTTCATTTGATTTAGTTAAAATAAGAGAGGATTTTCTCTAATTCTTCTTCATTGTCAAAGTTAAGGACTATTTTCCCTTTGTCTCCCTTTGCAGAAGATTTTATTTCTACTTTTAATGCCAGAGCATCAGCAAGGGTTTTTTCAGCTCTGCGAAGGTTGTTCGGAAGAGTTTTTGGCTCCTTGGAAATAGAAATTTCTTTTGGACTTTTGAAATGTTTTGCAGCTTCTTCCGCCTGTCTTACACTTAGTCTGTTGTTTACAATTTGTTTGAATAAAACCTGCTGGTCTTTAGGGTTTTCTAAACTTAAAATTGCTCTTCCGTGTCCAGCGGAAATGTCACCATTTCGGATTGCCTGCTGAACATCTGGGTTTAGTTTTAGAAGTCGGATAGAGTTGGTAATTGTACTTCTCTCTTTCCCTACACGCTGGCTGAGCGCTTCCTGCGTAAGACCAATTTCCTCTAATAATCTCTGATAGGTAAGGGCTACTTCTATGGCGTCTAAGTCTTCTCTTTGGATGTTTTCCACCAAAGCCATTTCCAGCAGCTCTTGGTCATTTACCAGCCTTACATAGGCAGGAATTTCTTTTAGACCAGCCATTTTGGAGGCACGGTATCTTCTTTCCCCAGAAATAATCTCAAATTTAGCTCCGTCTTTTCTTACCGTTATGGGTTGTATAATCCCTAAAACCTTGATGGATTCGGCAAGTTCCTGCAATGCCTTTTCATCAAAATGAGTTCTTGGCTGGTTGGCATTAGGATAGATATCCTCGATAGGAATTTCTACAATATTTCCTACCAAATCCTTTGCTCCTGCATCTGTCGCAGACTGCACGGCTTTGGACTCAGCACTTAGAATAGCTCCGAGACCACGCCCCATAGCTCTTTTTTTATCTTTCATAGATTTTGTATGTTTACGAACGCTCTTTTAGTCTTAAATATTATAAGAGCGATTTACTTTTTTGATTTTTTACTTTCCTTCTTTTTGCTCGGAATTTTTTGTTCATTTTTCAGCAAAATTTCCTCCGCCAGCTGTATATACTGCACGGCTCCTTTGCTCTCTGCATCGTATTTTAGGATACTTTCACCAAAACTCGGCGCCTCGCTCAGACGCGTATTTCTGCTGATGATAGTTTCGAAAACGATTTCAGGGAAATGTGAGTTGGTTTCCTCTACCACTTGGTTAGAAAGCCTTAGACGAGAGTCAAACATTGTTAGAAGAAGCCCTTCAATGTCTAAGTTAGGATTGTGGAAACTTTGTATGTTTTTGATGGTGTTTAGAAGTTTTCCAAGTCCCTCTAATGCGAAATATTCACACTGAACAGGGATGATAACCGAATCTGCAGCAGTAAGTGCATTGATGGTGATAAGCCCCAAACTCGGCGCGCAGTCTATAATGATATAGTCGTATTCGTTTTTTATCTCCTTCAAAGCTTCTTTCAGCATGTATTCACGGTTTTCCTTGTCCACCAGTTCTATCTCTGCCGCTACTAAATCTATATGAGATGGGATAATATCTACATTTGGCGAAGAAGTAGGGAGGATGCACTCACGAACTTTGGCGTGATGTTCCAAAAGGTCATATGTGGAATATGTAACTTCGTCTACACCCAGACCAGAAGTAGCATTGGCCTGTGGGTCTGCATCTATTAACAAAACTTTTTTCTCTAAAACGCCCAATGCAGAGGCTAGATTTACCGAAGTGGTAGTTTTTCCTACACCTCCTTTTTGATTGGCAACACCTATAATTTTACCCATATTCAAAATATTAGGCTTCAAAAATACAATTATTTTTAATGTTTCACGGTATGTCAAAAATCAATAATTCTGTAAAATATTATAAATCAAAAGATTAACTATTCGTAAATTTATCCACACATTTCTTATCTTTGTGGATAAAATTTTTTCAATGACCATCATTCAAGTCAAAAATCTTTTTTCCGAGGAGCTTCAAAGCCTTTATACTTCGGCAGAGTGCAAAGAATTATTTTTTATTTTCTGTGAAAAAATATTGAATCTGAATAAGATAGATATTCGCTCACAGCTCGAAAATTCTATTTCTGCCGAAAACCAAAAAGAGTTTTTGAAAACCGTATCCATACTAAAAGAAGGGAAACCTTATCAGCAGATTTTGGGTGAAACTTATTTTTATGGAAATAAATTTTTCGTTGATGAAAATGTCCTCATTCCACGCCCTGAAACAGAGGAGCTGATAGAATTGATAGAAAGCAGACTAAGCCATCTGAAAAAAGAAAAACTAAAAATTCTGGATGTAGGGACAGGGAGCGGCTGCATCAGTATTTCTTTGGCAAAAATATTCCCAAATGCAGAGGTCAGCAGTATTGACATTTCTGAAAAAGCACTAAATGTAGCCCAAAAAAATGCCGATTTTCATAAGGTGAAAGTCAATTTTATTCAGAAAGATTATTTGACTGGAAAACTGGATGAAATTTATGATGTCATAGTGAGCAATCCTCCGTATATAGATGTTTTAGAAAAGGAAGAAATTTCGCATTCTGTGAAGAATTTTGAACCAAATATAGCACTTTTCGCTCCTGAAAACAGAGTTCTTGCCTTTTATGAAAAAATAGCCCAAGACTCTGAAAACCACCTGAAAAAAGGAGGTTCTGTTTTTTTGGAAATTAATCAAAAATTAGGAAAAGAAACATTGCAGCTGTTTCAGGATGTTCTTGCGAAATCCGAACTTATAAAGGATTTATCAGAAAATGACCGATTTGTGATTGGCGAAAAATAAAATCCCTCTAAATTATAAGAGGGATTTTATTTTTATTTGCTGTTGTATTTTTCTAAAATTTCTCTGATGTCACGGTCGCCTACCATCTGGTCTACTTCCTTCGCGATTTCTGGTTTGTCAGAAAGCAGAGCTTTTAGTTTTTTCTTGTATCTGCCTTTTACAGGAATGTTTACAATCTCATCGCCTTTTACGAAATAGTCTTCGTGCTCGTAGTTGGCATCCCAAGTGTCAGCTCTGTAGCTGAAATATCTTCTGTACCAAGAAACATCTCCTTGCAGCATGATTTCAAATAATTTTCCGTTTTTCTTTAGTTCTGGTATTTGTCGGAAAACTCTTTTGTTCATTTTTCTATCGGTGAATTCAAGGTAAAAAATATCCTTGTCCCAAAGTCTTACCGCTTGTCTTTTTTCGCCGACTTTAAAGCCGTTTTCAAAAACCAACGGATTGAATTTGTTTTTGCTCAATACATGAGGATAAAGATTAGCCTTGGTAGAAATAGTATCAGTAGAAATTACAGGAATGTATCTAATGTCTGTCTGCTGAGCCTTTGCTAATGAAATGATACTCAACAAGATAAATGCAAATGTTTTTTTCATAAATATAATCTAAAAAATTTAATTAAAATCTTAAACAAAAGGCGTTTTTACCACCTTTGCAGGAATGTTTTTATTTCTTATTTGGATGAAAATAGCAGAATCTGGTTTAGAAAACTCAGTTTTTACATAAGCCAGACCAAGTCCTATTTTCTTCATTGGCGAAGATGTTCCAGATGTCACTTTTCCGATGACATTTCCTTCTGCGTCCACCACAGGGTAGTCGTGTCTTGGAACGCCTTTATCTAGTAATTCAAAACCAACTAACTTGCGGGAAACGCCTTCTTCTTTTTGTTTTTTGAAAAATTCAGCATCCACGAAATCACCTTTCCCAAGTTTTGTAATCCAGCCTAGACCAGCTTCCAACGGAGAAGTAGAATCATCAATATCATTGCCATAGAGGCAGAATCCTTTTTCTAATCTCAGCGTATCTCTTGCTGCCAGCCCGCATGGCACGAGGCCTTCCTCTTTTCCCGCTTCTGTGAGGGCGTTCCAGAGCTGCTCGACATTTTCATTTTTAAAATAAATCTCAAATCCGCCGCTTCCTGTGTAGCCTGTGTTTGAGATGATTACATCCTGCACGCCGTCCACCGTTCCGATAGTGAAATGATAATAAGGGATTTCGGAAAGATTAGTGCTGGTTAGCTTTTGTAAAATCTGTGTTGCCAAAGGCCCTTGGATAGCGATTAGAGAAGTTTCATCGGAAATATTGGTCATTTTTGCTCCGAATTTTTCATTGAATTTAGAAATATGATTCCAGTCTTTTTCAATGTTAGAAGCATTGACCACCACGAAATATGCTTCGTCCGCCATTTTGTAGATGATGAGGTCATCCACTATTCCTCCTTGTCCGTTCGGAAGGCAGGAATATTGGGCTTTTCCATCAGTCAGCGTATTTAGGTCGTTGGTAGTTACATATTGCAGAAGGTCTTTTGCGCCTGCGCCTTCTATGATGAACTGTCCCATGTGCGATACATCAAACATTCCTGCTTTTTCTCTAACAGCGAAATGTTCTTCCGTTACGCCAGCATACTGGACAGGCATATCAAAACCAGCGAAAGGCACCATTTTAGCGCCGAGTTCTACATGTTTGTTATAAAGTGCTGTTTTTTTCATTTTTTTAAATTTAAATGATTATATAATTTTGAGTATTTTATGTCTATAATTTGTTTTGTAATGTAATCCCAAGTTTTATTGTTTTGAATATTAGTTTTAGAATATTCTTTTTTATCAGTTTTTATTATGATTTTTGTGGTAGGGAGATCAATTATCAGTTCTTTGCTTGGTTTTCCCTTTTCAAAATCCTCTAAATCAATTCTATCAATGAACGCCTCCCAGTCTTTATTATTGTTGTTTAATGACAAATTTGCTATGGTTTTTTTATCAGTTACACCTTCTGTAAGACGATAAATAATAGAATCCTTGGTTATCACTAAATATACATTTTTACCACCTGTATCTCCTCCTGTTTGAGAATAAATTATCCTTTCTATTTTCTCAGCATTTTGTTTTTCAGAAATGCTGGTTTTCTGAGTGTCTGAGCTGGTGGCTATTGTTTTCTCTGTTCCATTACAAGAATGAAGCCAATACAAAACGAAAATAAAGAAAAACTTTTTCATAAAATTTATTTATTCATAAATACTTTTCTTCCCAAATTCTTTTGCGATGATTTGTAGTAAATCATACCAAACTTTCCTGTCATGGTCGTTGCCGCTGGCGTTCATTTTTCTATAAGTCTTTTTATCAGTTTTGATGATAATGACCTCGTCCTGCCCATCAAAAGCCTGTTGGTTAGGGCCTTCTCTCAGTTTTTTGAATTTGTTCAGATTTATTTTTTTAGTGAAAGCTTCCCAGTTCTTGGGTGTGTTTGGTAGCGAAATTTCCTTTGGGAGTTCTTCTTTTTGTCCCATTAGAGGTTTTGCGCTAAATTCTTTTTTTAGAGAATTGAGGGTGTATTGGCTTGAATAAAGAGCCATTCCTCCAAATATATGGACTTCTACCTGCTGTATTTTCTCCTGTCCGTGCAGGGAAATGGAAACAAAGGCCAATGCAAAAAATAGTTTTAGCAATAATTTTTTCATGATAAATGCTGTTTGTATTCGTTGAGTATTATTTTAAACCATTCAGTGAAGTTTTCTGGTTTTTCTTTTATTTCTCTATCCAAATCCTCTGTGGAAATGTAGCGGACTTCTGAAACTTCCTCTGAATTTAGGCTGAAATTACCTTCAAAAAATCCAGTAAAAACATAGTCCAGCTCATGCTCCCAAAGCCCTTGCCCTACATCAGCTTTATAGATGAAATGAAATTTTTCCTCTATGTCAGCCGAAATCCCAAGTTCTTCCTGCATGCGCCTTAGAGCGGCCTCTTTATAGGATTCTCCCTCGCGTGGATGGGAGCAGACTGCATTAGTCCATAGATTGGGCGAATGGTATTTAGAAGCAGCCCTTCTTTGCAGAAGCATTTCTCCCTTTTCATTAAACAAAAAAACAGAAAAAGCACGATGCAGAATTCCCTTTTCATGGGCTTCCTGCTTGTTCATTACGCCTAAAAATTCATCATTCAGAGTGATTAAAACTACTTTTTCTTCCATTTGTTCAATAAAAGACAAATTTAGCAATTTATTTTAGTCTTGAAATATCAAATATTTAAAATCAAATTTATATCTTTGTGGGATAACTATTATTAGAAATTTATTTAAAAATATTATTATGAAAGTATTAGCAAATGACGGTTTAGACCAATCTGGAATTGATGGTTTGCAAAAAGCAGGTTTTGAGGTGATTACTGCCAAAGTTCCACAGGAAGAATTGATAAACTATATCAATGAAAACCAAGTGAGAACGCTTCTAGTGCGTAGTGCAACCAAAGTAAGAAAGGATATCATAGATGCTTGTCCTTCTCTGAAAATCATCGGTAGAGGTGGTGTAGGAATGGATAATATAGATGTGGAATATGCACGAGAAAAAGGAATCAATGTAATTAATACACCTGCGGCTTCATCAGCATCTGTGGCAGAATTGGTTTTTGCTCATTTGTTTTCAGGATGTAGGTTTTTAACGGATTCTAACCGAAAAATGCCAGTAGAAGGTGATACTAAATTTGCAGAGCTTAAAAAAGCTTATACAAAAGGCGTAGAGCTGAGAGGAAAAACTATTGGTATCATTGGTTTTGGTAGAATTGGTCAGGAAGTGGCTAAGATGGCTTTAGGTTTGGGAATGAGAGTTTTAGCAGTGGATAATTTTGCTGAAAAAGTAAATTTAAAAGTAGAATTTTTCAATGGGCAGTCAGTAGATTTTGAAATCAAAACTCAGTCTAAAGAAGAAGTTCTAAAAGAAGCAGATTTCGTTACGCTTCATGTTCCAGCTCAAAAAGAATTTGTTATTGGTCAGAAAGAATTTGATTTAATGAAAAATGGAGCGGCACTAGTGAACTGTGCTAGAGGTGGAGTAGTAGATGAAGAAGCGCTTCTAAAAGCTTTGGATAGTGGTAAATTAGCTTTTGCAGGGCTGGATGTATTCATCAATGAGCCGACACCAGCTAAAAGTGTTCTGTCTCACCCGAAAATTTCATTAACTCCTCATACAGGAGCTTCTACTAATGAAGCGCAGGATAGAATCGGAATTTCACTAGCAGAACAGATTATATCTATTTTAAAATAGAAATATAAGTGCAATACTATCAGGGTCTTATCATTTTTGATAAGACTTTTGTTGTTTATAAATGAATTTAATTTTGTAACTTTGCAGAACGAATTGACTTATGTCAATAGAAATAAGCAGTATGTCAAATCAAAAAATTCTATATGTCACTACGGAGATGTTTCCTTATCAGGAGGGAACAAATATGGCTTCAGAAGTGAATAAGATGGCTCTGAAAATGCATCAAGAAGGGAATGATGTGAGGGTTTTTATGCCAAGATTTGGGCTGATTAGTGAGAGAAAATATCAGTTGCATGAGGTGATCCGTCTTTCAGGAATGAATATTATTATAAATGATTTGGATCAGCCTTTGATAGTAAAAGTGGCATCTTTACCAGGGGAAAGATTACAGGTGTATTTTATAGATAATGATGAGTATTTTAAGAGAAAATCTTACTATGTAGATGAAGAAGGAAAACCTTTTGAAGATAATGATGAGAGAGCCATATTCTTTACAAGAGGAGTGATAGAAACTATCAAAAAGCTCAACTGGGTGCCAGATGTGATACATCTTAATGGGTGGATGTCTTCCTTTGTGGCGATATATTTGAAGAATTTCTATAAATCAGATACATATTTTCAAGATACTAAACTTGTTTTGTCGGTATACAATGAGAAAAATTTTAGTTTAGGAAAGGAAATAGAAGAGAAGCTGAAATTTGATGGAATAAGTGATCTGAAAGCTATTGAAAATCCTACAATACAAGATTTTCTTGTTGAAGGAATGGATTTAGTAGACTTGGTTGTAAAAGGAGATAAAAAGCTCAATAAAACATTAGAAGAAGGTTTTAAAAATACAAAAACGCCTAAAATAGACGGAGTTAATGAAGAGGGAATATCAGAAATTTATAAATAAAGCTAAGAAACAGATGAATAAAATAAAGTCAATATTATCAGTTTTTCTTTTTGGAGGTTTGATGGTCAGTTGTAATTCTGATGCTGATGACTTAGGGAAAAATCTTTTTGATGGTAATTCAGTTACTGGAAATCAGGTTTCTTATGATTTGGTAGCCTACAATATAAATAATGGAGATGCTGTAAGAGCTGATTCTTATGCGTTGCAAAGAGCTACATTAGGTGCTTTCACTGAAGGTCAGTTTGGTACACAGAATTCAGCATATGTTACTCAAGTGAGATTGTCTAAATATGCTCCTGACTTTGGAACTAATCCAGTGGTGGATTCTGTGGTTTTAGAAATTAAACCTCAGTATGATGCTACAACCAAAATGGTTACTACAACAAATGTAACCCATGAAGGACAGGCTGCAAAACAGACATTAACAAAATACGAAGCTGTAAAATATGGAAATTCAGCAGCAACAATGAATATTGATGTTCATGATGTTGTTACAACTGATAATAATTTAGGAGCTGTTGGAACAGAAATATTGTCAAATAAACAAGGAGTTACAAATGGAACTCTATTAGGAACTAAAGTGTTTTCAGGGAATGTTTATGCTGTTAGTATAAATAAAACTTCTGATAATACAAATCTTTTGACAAGGGAAGCAGGATTAAGAATCAAATTAGATAAAAATTATTTTAAAACTAAAATAGCTGATAAAAATGGAGCTTCAGAGCTGAGCAATGAGAGTAATTTTATCAATTATTTTAAAGGAATTAAAATTTCAGTTCGAGAAAATGATGGTTATTTGATAAACTTTGCTCCTAATGAAGTGACAATGACCATGTACTATAGATCTGGAGGAAAATCAAATACTTTTAGTTTTGATTTAGGTTCTTCTAATGTTCATTTTAGCCAGATATCTTATAATAGAAGTTCTACATTTAATACTGTGATGACTAATATCAATAGTACTAATGGAGATCCTCTACTATATATGCAAGGAATGGGAGGGCCTGGAGCTGGAATAAAATTGAATGGAGCTGGTGTTAGCGATTTGAAAAGACTTTACAAAGAGCGTGGAGCAGCGATACTTTCAGCAAAAGTAAGATTGTATACAGATACCAATACATGGAATAACTCTTATACTAAACCTGTTGGTTTCTTAGTAAGAAAACAAGGAGAAACTGATTTTATTACAGACCTAAAAACAATGTTGGGTAATAGTAATTATAGTTTAGTAAAAGCTTATTCTACTAATAGTAATCCTTCTTACTATGATATTGATATTACAAAAACCATCAAAGATATTGTAGAAAAAGAAGCAGAGGCTAAAGACTTGATTATCAATATTGGAGAGTATCTTACTTCAAATGGAAATTTGGTAAGTGAAAATTATAATAATAATGTTAGCTCACCTTACAGAGTTGTGTTTGTAGGGACAAATACTGCAAATAATAATAGACCAAAACTAATGGTAACATATGTTACTAAATAAATTTAGAACAAATTATGTGTGGAATAGTAGGATATACAGGGCATAGATGTGCTTATGATATAGTAATCAATGGGCTAAAAAGATTAGAGTATCGAGGTTATGATAGTGCAGGGGTAATAGTAGAGGGACAAAATAATGACTTTGAACTTAAGAAAACGAAAGGAAAAGTAGCCGATTTGGTTAGTATTTCTAAAGACTTAGAAGGTTCTGCTCATGTGGGTATGGGACATACACGATGGGCTACCCATGGAGTTCCTAGTGATAGAAACTCTCATCCACATTTGTCTAATAATGGTAAAATAGCAATTATTCATAATGGAATTATAGAGAACTATGACACCATTAAGATTATGTTGATAGAGAAAGGATTTACTTTTGCTTCTGATACAGATACCGAAGTTTTAGTTAATCTAATTCAATATATAATGGATACGCAGGAGGTGGATTTTCCTACTGCTGTGAGATATGCATTGAACGAAGTGTATGGTGCATATGCTATCACTGTGATGCATAAAGACCACCCGGGGCTTTTGGTTGTAGGTCGTTTAGGTTCGCCTTTAGCTATAGGGATAGGAGAAAATGAATATTTTGTAGCTTCTGATGCATCACCTTTCGTTGAATTTACCAAAGAAGCTATCTATCTTGAAGACGGACATATGGCAACGATTTCTTTAGAAAAAGGAGTAGAAATCAGAGCTATTGTTGATAATTCAGTTGTTATTCCAGAAGTTCAAGAATTAAAATTAAGTCTAGAACAGATAGAGAAAGGTGGTTATGAGTATTTTATGCTTAAAGAGATTTTTGAGCAGCCAAAATCTATTCATGATACCATGAGAGGTCGTCTTTTAGTAGATGAAGGAATCATAAAGATGGCTGGAATTTGGGATTATTTAGATAAATTTACCAAAGCAGAAAGAATTATCATTGTAGCATGTGGAACTTCTTGGCATGCGGGATTGATAGGGGAATATCTTATAGAAGAATTTGCTAGAATCCCAGTAGAAGTGGAGTATGCTTCGGAATTTAGATACAGAAATCCTATTATTACTAATAAGGATATAGTTATTGCTATTTCTCAGTCAGGTGAGACAGCAGATACCATGGCGGCTATTAAATTAGCGAAAGAAAGAGGAGCGTTTATTTTTGGAATTTGTAATGTTGTAGATTCTTCTATTTCTAGATTCTCAGATGCAGGAGCATATACTCATGCTGGGCCAGAGATAGGAGTAGCATCTACAAAGGCTTTTACAGCTCAATTAACAATATTATCCTTGCTGGCACTTAAGTTAGGAAAACATAATGGAAATCTTAGTAATGTGGATTTCATGAGTCTGATAACAGAACTAGATGCTATCCCTAAAAAGATAGAGGATGTACTAGAATCTACACATGATTATGTTAAAAAAATGGCGAAAGATTTTGTAACTGCTTCAAATTTCTTATATTTGGGGCGTGGATATAACTTCCCTGCAGCTCTAGAAGGAGCATTGAAGTTGAAAGAAATTTCTTATATCCATGCAGAAGGCTATCCGGCAGCAGAAATGAAACATGGACCTATTGCTTTGATTGATGAAAATATGCCAATAGTAATCATCGCTCCAAGAAAAGGTCATTATGATAAGATTGTGAGTAATGTACAAGAAATTAAAGCACGAAAAGGGAAAGTGATTTCTATTGTTAATAAAGGAGATGAGCAGGTTTCAGCAATGTCTGATTATGTGATAGAAATACCAGAAACATCAGAATGTTTTTCGCCAATAGTAGCATCTATACCTTTACAAATATTAGCTTATTATATAGCTGTTTATAGAGGAGTAAATGTAGACCAGCCGAGAAATTTAGCAAAATCTGTAACAGTAGAGTAAAAAAATATGTAGAAAGGAAAATAATTTAAGAAAAAAATCGTTATCCTTTTTGAAAAAATAAGTAAATTATAAAAAAATAGATTTAATATAATGAAAAGAATCGTTCTTTTAGTTTCCGCAGCTTTACTAACTGCGGCATGTTCCTCAGGAGGAAAAAAGGGGAATTCTGGAAGACCAGATACCAAGGGAGAATTGGTGTCTAGAGAAAGTTCAAAATCTTTTGTTGCAGCAAGACCGCACGGAATGGTAGCGATACCAGGTGGATCTTTCGTTATGGGGCAGGCAGATCAGGACTTTACAATGACTCCAGAAAAAACTCCATTAAAGACAGTTACTGTTTCTTCATTTTTTATGGATGAAGCAGAAGTTACTAACGCTCAGTATAGATTGTTTATCAACTATGTAAGAGACTCTATTGCTAGAACTCTTTTAGCAGAGGCTGCAGGGGGAGGACAATCTTCTGGTGATGGTAAAGGAGAAGGGCGTAATTATGCGTATTTGTCTCAAAAAGGAGATAAAGAGAACAAGTCTGGATATCAGCAGTTCTTGGAATCTCAAGGAGGTAGAAATGGTTATAATGAGGCGAAAAGATTGGATTGGTCAGTTCCATTAGATTGGAATGTTAATCAATATCCAGATGCTAAATATGCAGAGATTTTAGAATCTATGTATGTAGCTCCAGATAAGAGAGAAAACAATAAGAGAATTCTAGATGTTACTAAACTTCAGTACCGTTATGAGTGGGAAGACATCAAAGATGGTCTTAAAAAAGTTCATGTAACAAAGAAAACAAGTATAGCAGTATATCCAGATACTACTGTTTGGGTTAGAGACTTTAACTATGCTTATAATGAGCCTCTATTTGATCAATATTTCTGGCATAATGCTTATAAAGATTATCCTGTTGTAGGAGTTACTTGGGATCAAGCGAGAGCTTTCGCTGATTATAAAACAAAAGCAAAAGCTGATTATAACTCTAGATCTAAAAAGAAAAGATCTGCTCCTATGAGATTCAGACTTCCAACTGAAGCAGAGTGGGAATATGCAGCTCGTGGTGGTCTAGAAAATGCACCTTATCCTTGGGGAGGTCCTTATTTGATGGATGATAGAGCTTGTTATTTAGCAAACTTCAAACCTAAGAGAGGTAATTATATAGAAGATGAGAAAAAAGGTACATATATGTACACTGCACCAGTTAAGAAGTTCCCTAAAAATGGATATGGACTTTATGACATGGCAGGAAATGTAGCTGAATGGACAGAATCTCCATTTAACAATGCTACTTATCAGTTCTCTTCTACATTAAATCCACACTTATCTAATGAGGCTTATAGAGACCCTAGAAAAACAGTTAGAGGAGGTTCTTGGAAAGATATAGGATATCTATTGATGGTAGGTTCTAGAGATTGGGAGCGTAAGGACTCTGCTAGAAGTTATATAGGATTTAGAACTATTCAAGACATACCAGAAGGGGCGTCTAAAATAAAAAGATAAAAACCGAAGAAAAAATTAAATAAAGTATAATCATTAAAAATTAAAAGTTATGTTTAAATCAAAAGATGCTGTGTTAAACTTCATTTATTCAATGGGGGCAGCAGTAGTAATTTTCGGAGCGTTAGTTAAAATGACACACCTTCCTATTCCAGGTGTAAGTGGTAACTTTATCTTAGGATTAGGGCTTGCTGTGGAATGTTTCATCTTCATCGTGTTTGCATTCAACCCACCTGCAGAAGAAACTAAATATGCATGGGAAAATGTATATCCAGAATTAATGGATGCTAATGCTACTCCAAAGCCAAGAAAGGCTGTAGAGTCTAAAGTTACATCTAACATTTCTGAATTAGAAGTTTCTTTATCTGAAAAATTGGATAAAATGTTAGCAGATGCTAAATTAGATGTTGCTATGTTCGAAAGATTGAGAACAGGAATTGATAAATTCTCTCACTCTGTAGACCAAATTAACCAAACTGTGGATGTTTCTGCTTCTACTCACAAATATAACGAGCAAATGGCTTTGGCTGCTAATCACTTAGAAAGCATCAACGCATTATATGCTCTACAATTAGAACACGGAAGACAACAGTCTGAGTACAGCAAAAAATATGTAGCTGACATCCAAAAATCAGCTGAACAGTCAGAGAAGTTTAATGAAGAATTGAAAGGATTGACTACAAACCTTAATAGCTTGAACAGAGTTTATGGAGGTATGTTAACAGCGATGAAAGCTTAATTTCTCATTGTGATTTTTAAATAATTTTAAACCAAAAAAAATTAAAAAATGGCAAAAGAGAAATTATCACCTCGTCAGAAGATGATTAACCTAATGTACTTGGTTTTCATCTGTATGTTGGCGATGCAAATTGACCAAGAGATTATTAGATCTTATTTTGATACTAACTCATCTCTACAAGAGTCAAGAGAGTTGACTGAAAATAAAACTGATAAAATTTTTGAGCAAACCTTAAAGGCTAAATCTGAAACTAATGAAGCAGCAGCTCAAAACTATGAGATTTATCAGGGATTGAAAGGAAAAATCAATGCTTTAGTAGAATCAATAGAAGGCATCAAAACTCAATTGAAAAAAGAAGCTGGATATGATGAAAAATCTGGGGTAGAAGATAACTTCAATGCTTTGAATGGTACAGAATATTCTACAGGTAAATTCTTCGATGGAGGTGATGAAAACGCTCCTTCTAAGGTTGCTAAAGATTTGACAAAACAAATAAATGATCTTAGAACATTTATTTCTCAGTCTTTCGGAAATGTTCCAGAAATGAAAAACCTAGTGGAAAGAGCTAACCAAACAATGGTTACTGAATTTCCAAAAGGAGAAACAAGAAATGGTAAAGGATGGTTACAATATAAGTTCCACAACCAACCATTGATTGCGGCATTATCTAACTTGGAGGTTATCCAGTCAGAAGCTAGAAACTTGCAGTCAGATGCTTTGGCATTGATGCTTCAAGAAAAAGTGGATGCTGATATCAAATTTAATGCATATGAGGCTATTGTTGCTGGTCCTACAGTAATTATCCAAGGTCAGCCTGTAGAAGCTAAAGTATTCATTGGAACATATTCTGATGATCCTAATCTTCAGTTCACAGGAGTTGATAGAACAACTAGAGGTATGGGATACAAAACTCTAGGAGGAGGAGTAGGAGAGCATACAATGAGTGGTACAGTTTCATATAGAAACTCTAAAGGAGAAATGGTAGCATTGCCTTTTAAACACAACTATAGAGTAATCGCTGGAGCAGAGGAAGTTAAACTTCAAAGTGGAGCTTTAATTTCTGCTGATAAGATGAATGTACTATATAGAGGTGTAGAAAACCCTGTGTCTGCATCTATGCTAGGTGTTGATAACTCTACAGTAACTCTTTCTGCACCAGGTGCTAGTGTATCAGGTGGTAAAGGTAAATGGGTTATCAGACCAGGAGCTGGAAATACTGTGAATATTACAGTGTCAGGAAAACAACCTAATGGAAAAGTGGTTTCTCAATCATTCCCATTCCGTATTAAGAGTGTTCCTGCACCACAAGGACAGATCAGATCTCAGAATGTAGTTTCTATGCCAGCAAGTTCTATTTCAAAACAAGTGATTTCGGCAGCTATACCTGATTTCGACTTCCCTGTAAGTTTCCAAGTAACAGGATTTAGATTCAAAGCACCTGGAAAAGCAGCGATGTATGTGAGTGGAAACTCTCTAAGTGCAGCAGCTAGCCTTACAGCTGGATTGAGAGCTGGAGATGTATGTTATGTATTTGATATCCAAGCTACTGCTACAGGATTGGGTGGACAAATGCTTAAAAATATCAGTCCAGTTGTCATAAATGTTCAGTAGTAAATAAATATAATTAATATCAAAATAAAATGAGAAGAATATTATTGTTCTTTCTTGTGTTTACTTTCTTCTTTGCAGATGCTCAGAAGGGAAAAGGAAAAAATAAAGCTGGAGCTAAAAAGACAGCTGTAGCCAAAAAAGGTAAAAAAAGTAAAGCAGGAAAGACTAAAACTGTTCAAGAAGAACCAGAACAACCAGCCCCTGTCGTAGAGGTTAAAAAAGAGCCAGAGATTCCATTGAATCCAGTAAACTCTTTGAGTATCCTTAACTCAGATTCACCAGCTGCGTTGAGACACTACAGAAACTTGAATACAGTTAAGAAAGGGGATTCTCTTATTTCCGTAAAAAACAATCCAGTAAAATACGGATATGTAGAGGATAAGGATATTGTTAGAAGTATGGTGGTATGGGAAATTATTGATATGAACGAAAAAATCAATAGACCATTCTATTATAACTCTGATGGTTTAGTAGCTTCTACAAAATCTCTATATCAACTTCTTTTAGATGGAGTAAATGATGGCTCTATTAAAGAAGTGTATAAAGATGAGATGTTTAAAGATAGAATGACTAAACAAGAGATCGAGAATGCTACGAAATTCGTGAGTGTGTCTGATGCATATATCGAAAGAGTTAATGCTGGGGAGAAAATTTCAGAAGAAGAGAAACAACAGTACATAGATGTTTATGAAACTAAATCTGAAAATGTAAAGATGCTGAAGATCAAAGGTATGTGGTACATCGATCGTAGAGATGCTCAGTTGAAATACAGATTATTAGGTATTGCTGCTATGGGTAAAGACCCGGCATCTAACGCCTTGAGAGGACCTAATGGAGAATCTCTTGGTAACGCTGATGAGCTTATCGATTTATTCTGGGTATTCTACCCAAGTGCAAGGGAAGTATTGGCAAATGCAGTAGTATTTAACAATAAGAACTTGTCTTCTGACCTTACATTTGATGATTTATTGAATGCAAGAAGATTCTCTTCTATCATCTATAGATCTGAAAATGGATATGGTACAGGGAATATCAAAGACTACATCCCGAATGATGCTAACGCTCAACTAGAAGAGAGCGAAAGAATCAAAAATCAAATTCTCGAGATGGAGAATGATATGTGGAATTATTAATTTTATTATAATTTTAACATAATAGCCTAGGCAAATTTTGCCTAGGTTTTTTTATTTTTGTGGTTATGAGAGATATAGAATACATCATTGTAGGAGATGGATATGCGGCTTTATTTTTTGCGCATCAATTGTTAAAAGAAAATAAAGATTTTGTTATTTTTTCAGAAGGGAAGAAGAGTGCATCACAGATTTCGGCTGGTATGATAAATCCTGTGGTTTTGAAGCGTTTTACTTCTTTTTGGCTGGCAAAGGAGCAGATAGATTTTTTGCATAAAACTTTGTCTGAAATAGAGCAGTATACAGGCAAGAATTATTTAATAAATAAACCTATCCAAAGGATTTTTCATAATGAGGAAGAAAGAGAACTGTGGCAGAAAAAGATGAAAGAAGAAAGCCTTAGACCTTTTTTGCACCCTGTTTTTGAGGAATTGGATGTGGTGAAAAATCCCTTTAGTTCAGGTAGGGTAAATCATTCTGCGAGGCTCGATGTAGAGGCATTTTTTGGAGATATTTTACAATATTTGCAAAAAAACGAATATTTGGTGAAAGAAAGATTTGATTACGATGCTCTTGATGTAGAAAACTCTCAGTATAAGGATATTAAGTTTAAAAATATTGTTTTTGCGGAAGGAATAGCAGTGAAGCAGAATCCATATTTTAAAGAAATCCCCATTCATATTAACAAAGGACATCATTTGGTGGTAAATCTCTCTGTGCCGCTGGAAGGGGATTTTACGATTAAGAAAAAACATTTTATTTTTCCATTAGAAAACGCAAAATACTATTATGGAGGAACTTACGATAGGGAAAGAACCGATGAAAATGTAGATGAAGAGGCGAAGGAGCAGCTGATAAATGGACTGTCTCAGTTTTATCCAGAAAAATTCGAGGTGGAGGAAATCAATGTAGGATTTCGTCCTACTGTGGCGGATAGGAGACCTATTTTAGGAAGACATCAAAAGCACAAAAACTTTTATGTTTTCAATGGGCTGGGAGCGAGAGGAATTCTGAATGGATGCTATTTTTCAAAGGAACTTTTTGATTTTATTGAAGGTAAAAAAGACCTGCTTCCTGAGGTGAATTTGACCAGATTTACAGAACTGAAATAAATAAAAATCCCACCATTTGGCGGGATTTATTTTATTAGTCAAGGTGGATATTGTCAATCAAACGGACTCCATCGACCAAAACAACGATGAACGCTCGGTAATTCTTTCCGTTTTCGATTTTATCTACTTCTTTCAAGGTTTCTTCATCTGCAATGATGAAATATTCCAGCTCAAAATCAGAGTCTTCAAAGGTCTTTTCTACAAAGGTTTTGACATCAGAGAGGCTGGATTTTCTAAACATCTCGTTGGCTTTCATCAAAGTAGCATAGATAAGTTTGGCTTTATCTCTTTGTTCAGGGCTTAGCCTCATATTTCGCGAACTCATTGCCAGTCCGCTCTCTTCCCTGAAAATAGGCATTCCTACGATGTTGATAGGCAGATTTAGCTTTTGAACTAGTTTTTTGATAATTGCCAACTGCTGGAAATCTTTGTCGCCAAAATAGGCATTATCAGGCTGAACTTGTTTGAAAAGCTCCTCCACCACAGTTCCTACACCGTCAAAATGTCCAGGTCTAGATTTTCCTTCCATTTCGTTTTCTAATCCATCGAAATCATAACTTTTTCGCTCTAAACCATTAGGGTAAAGGTCTTCCACGGATGGAGTATAGACGGCGTCTACATTTTTTGTTTTTTCTAAAAGGTCAATGTCTGCTTCTATGGTCCGTGGATATTTTTCTAAATCCTCAGGATTATTAAACTGGGTAGGATTCACGAAAATAGAAGAAACTACGATATCGTTTTCCTTTCTGGCTCTCTCGTAGAGCGAGAGGTGTCCACCATGCAAAGCGCCCATTGTGGGAGCAAAACCTATTTTTAGCCCTTTGTTTTTGGCATTAGCGATATAAATTTGTAAATCTTTAGCGTTTCTGATAATTTCCATAATGATAAAATAATATTTGGTAAAATTAGGAAAAATTAAAGTAAAAATTATGCCAAATGAAATATTAAATTTAACTCGTTTTATTGGACTTTATTTTGTAAATTTGTGCAGGTCAAGTTTTAGACCTTAGATAATGAGAAGAAAACTTTAAATTTAATTATAACATCATGTCAAAAATCAAAGTAGGAATCAACGGATTCGGTAGAATTGGGAGTTTAGTTTTCAACGCAATGGTTGAAAGAGATAACATCGAGGTTGTAGGAATTAACGACCTTGTGAATGCTGAATACATGGCGTATATGCTGAAATATGATTCAGTTCACGGGAAATTCGCAGGAGAGGTTTCTGTAGAAGGGAACGACCTTATCGTAAATGGTAAGAGAATAAGAGTAACTTCTGAAAGAGATCCTAACAACTTGAAATGGAATGAAGTAGGTGCGGAATACATCGTAGAATCTACAGGACTTTTCTTAACAAAAGAAACTGCTACTGCCCACCTAAATGCTGGTGCGAAAAAAGTAGTTCTTTCTGCTCCATCAAAAGATGATACGCCAATGTTCGTAATGGGAGTAAACCACAAAGAACTAAAAGCTGACCAAAATATTTTCTCTAACGCTTCTTGTACTACCAACTGTCTTGCGCCATTAGCAAAAGTGGTTCATGACAACTTCGGGATTGTAGAAGGGTTGATGACTACTGTACACGCTACTACGGCTACACAGAGAACTGTGGATGGCCCATCTATAAAAGACTGGAGAGGTGGTCGTTCAGCATTGTTGAACATCATTCCTTCTTCTACTGGTGCTGCTAAAGCGGTAGGAAAAGTGATTCCTTCTCTTAACGGAAAACTGACAGGTATGGCGTTCAGAGTACCGACTGCTGATGTTTCTGTGGTGGATTTAACAGTAAGATTAGAAAAAGCAACTTCTTACGATGAAATTTCTCAAGCTATCAAATCTGCTTCTGAAAACGAATTAAAAGGAATTTTAGGCTATACAGAAGATCCTGTGGTATCTCAGGACTTTATAGGAGATAAGAGAACTTCTATCTTCGATAAAGGAGCAGGAATCATGCTTTCTCCTAACTTCGTGAAGCTGGTATCTTGGTATGACAATGAGACAGGATATTCTAATAAACTGACAGACTTGCTGGCTCATTCAGCGACATTATAATAAACAAAGAGCCTCTTTTTAGAGGCTTTTATTTTTTTATGAGAAATTTTCCAAAATTACCTTTTCAGATGCGGCGAAACCAGTTTATAGGTTTAGGGATTTTAGGAATCCTTATTTTGGTTTTTCAGTTGTTTTTTTATTGGATTAAAAACAATGAGAAGCACGAGCCCGTTGTAGTGGAGTTTGTGAATGAAAAGGTGGAAAGTGAGCTGATTTTATCAGAGTTTAACCCAAATGAACTCACCGCAGAGCAGTGGAAAAATCTGGGTTTTACAGAACGACAAGTCAAAACCATTTTAAACTACAAAGAGTTGGTCGGCGGAGAATTTCTCTCAAAGGAACAGCTGGCAAAATGCTACGCCATTTCTCCTGAAAAATTTGCGGAAATAGAGGCGTATATTCTGCTTCCAGAGAAAACCAGTAAGAAAAATAATTTTGAAAATTCTTTTACCAAGAAAGAACTAAAAATATCAGGGAAATTTAATCCTGATTCCTATTCGGCGAAAGATTGGGAGAATATGGGCTTTTCCCAAAAGCAAGCTGAAGCGATTATTAAATACAAAAACTATCTCGGCGGGAGTTTCCGAAGCAAAGAGAAGTTTAAGGAATGTTTCATCATCAGCCCAGAAAACTACCAGCGGCTTGCGCCTTACCTGCTTTTGCCAGAAACTGTGCCTGATTTCGCTCCAAAACCGAAAGAAAATAAACCTAAAATAGAATACACTTATTTTGACCCAAATGCTTTGGATGCGCAGGGCTGGCAGAGATTAGGTTTTTCTGAAAAACAAGCCCAAGTAATTGTAAATTACAGAGATAAAAATCTGAAAGGAAGTTTTAAAAGTCTGGAAGATATTGAAAAATGCTTTGTGATTTCGGCAGAAAAATTCCAAGAGTTGAAACCTTGGATAAAACTACAAGTCCGAGAAAAAGAAGAACCTTCCAAAGCTGTGACACCAGCCAAAACGGATTTCTCTAAAATAGACCTGAACAGCATTACTTTCAAACAGTTGGTAGAATTTGGGTTTAATGAAAAGGCGGCGGCAAGTTATTTAGGATATCGAAAGAAATTAGGAGGATTTGCCGATAAACAGCAGATTTTGGAGACTTATAATGTGGATAAAGACTTGGCAAGGGATTTAATTTCCATCAGCTCAATGGATGTTTCTAAAATCCAGAAATACGCTATCACAGATGCGCCAGAGGATTTCCTAAAAACGCATCCATATTTCCGAAAATACGGCGAAAAAATTATTTTCTATAGAGTAAGTTTCCCATCAGAAAAAGAGATTTTTAAGAAGATAAAAGCCACACCTGAGGAAATCACAAAAATGAAAATGTATCTGAAATAATGATAATAAAAAAGTATGAGCGAAAAACTCATACTTTTTAATTTATTGTAGTTTGTTAGAATCAGCGATGAACTGTTTCAATCCATTATCAGTCAAAGGATGATTCAAAAGATTCAGAATAGAAGCAAGAGGAGAAGTTACCACATCTGCACCTATTTTAGCACAATTTATGATATGCATAGTGTTTCGGATAGAGGCTGCAAGTATCTTAGTTTCAAATAGATAGTTGTCGTAGATTACACGGATGTCTTCTATCAGCTGGATGCTGTCAGTAGAAATATCATCTAATCTTCCTAAAAAAGGCGAAACATAGGTAGCACCTGCCTTCGCTGCCAAAAGAGCCTGTCCAGCAGAAAATACCAAAGTACAGTTGGTTTTTATCCCATTATCAGCGAAGTATTTTATCGCTTTTATTCCATCTTTGGTCATTGGGATTTTTACTACTATTCGCTCGTGTAGGGCTGCCAGTTCTTTCCCTTCTTTTATCATACCTTCGTAATCAGTGGAGAGCACCTCGGCGCTTACATCTCCATCTGAAATTTCGCAGATATCTCTATAATGCTGTAGAATAGCTTCTTTTCCTTTGATTCCTTCTTTTGCCATAAGGGAAGGATTGGTTGTAACTCCATCCAAAATACCAAGATTTTGGGCTTCTCTGATTTGTTCTAAATTTGCTGTGTCAATAAAAAATTTCATCTTTCTTGATTTTAAAAAGGGTACGAATTTAGCGTTTTATTCTCAAATGAGCAAAATTAGTCTTCTATATAGATGATTTGCCCGTCTTCCAACTGATAGGCAGTCCCTACTTTTTTTCCTTTGGTTTTGTTTTGGGAATTGTTTTGGTCGGTGGAAGGCGTGTATTTTTCTATTTTATTCCCTTTTTTGGTGATGATTTCCATGTTGTCTTTCCCTGGGTTTTTCACGACAGTAAAGTCTTCTTTGCTGAAAACTTCGGTCATGTTCATATTCATTACCATAGCCACCATCAGAGCAACAGCAAAAACCATTGCTACATCAAACAGATTGACCACCACACTCAGCGGGTCAGTGTCTTCTTCTCGTTTGAAAATAGGAACTCTTCGGCGTTTGTTTCTCATATATTGCCTTTGTTTTGGGTTAGAATTTGTGCTACATAGTCCAGATTGTTGGTGTCTTTGGCGTACCATCTCTGCTTAAATTGCAGGGTAATCATCCCAATTAAACTGATAACCAAGCCCACTACCGTAGTAGCGAAAACCACCTGCATGTTGTAAGCCATTCCAGAGATATCGCCCGAAGAAAGTCCCGTGAGGGCAGGGCTCATCGCGATAAGAGTCCCAATAAGTCCTAATACAGGCCCTACTTTTGCGAGTAGTTTAGAAGTTGCGATATCTTTTTCGGCTTCGTTTTCGAAATTAGAAATCATAAAATCTGCATAGGCATCGCTCGGTGGATGCGAGAGCAGGTCGCGGAGATAGCGGATGTAGAGCGAGTTGTCCTTCTTTGGGAGAAGGTTTCTCAGCTCGTCTATATTTTCGGGCGATAGGTTTTTTATTGCGTTGTCCAGAGTTTTATCGTTCTTGAATTTGGTTACAAATTGATTGTAAAAACTCCCTGTGAGAAGAAGAGCGCGAACGAAAAGTATTAGAAGAATAATAACATCTGGGATAAGAAGACTATTTGCTACCCAGAATAAAACCTTTGATATTGTTTCCATTTTTATAACTGATTGTTTCTATTTTTTATTTGATTATGATTAAATTTTACTTTGTTGATTATATAAACGATATTATTTTACTTTAAATTTTAAATAAAATCTGAAAAGTCATCTTACTTTATTATTTTATTAGATGATAATTTAAATTTTATATTTTGTTTTTTAATATTTTCATCTTCCTTTTTTATTTTTATAGATAGAAATAAAGTTTTTCTATATAGTTTTTTGAATTTATTATCTATATTTTTGATTTTTATAAATATTATTTTTAA
>CAUPCB010000009.1:0-50315 GCA_963509715.1 uncultured Flavobacteriaceae bacterium
CAAGTTCTACCAACTCTAATAGTTCTGGGTCATCAACCATATCCACTTTGTTCATGAATACAACGATTCTTGGAACATTTACCTGACGACAAAGCAAGATATGCTCTCTCGTTTGCGGCATAGGTCCATCAGTTGCAGCACACACAAGGATAGCTCCATCCATTTGAGCAGCACCAGTTACCATGTTTTTAACATAGTCAGCGTGACCAGGACAGTCTACATGGGCATAGTGTCTGTTTTCTGTTTCATATTCAATATGTGAAGTATTAATTGTAATACCTCTTTCTTTTTCTTCCGGAGCTGAGTCAATTGCAGAGAAATCTCTCTTTTCAGCCAATCCTTTGTCTGACAATACTTTAGATATTGCAGCAGTCAAAGTAGTCTTACCGTGGTCAACGTGACCAATTGTACCAATGTTCAAGTGCGGTTTACTACGATTAAACGTTTCCTTTGCCATGATTTAAATTATTTTATGTTTAAACTATTTTTTCAATTCAGTGTGCAAATATAATCATTTTTTTGAATATCAAGAAAAAAAATAAAAAAATATATATTTCTATTCTTTACCTTATATATTTAATCAAAAAAAATCTCAAAGAAATTTCTTTGAGATTTTTAATTATTCTTCCTAATTATAAGGACTCAAAAACAGTTCTACTTCCTGTTTTTTGAATTGGTCTATAATTATGATTATACAAATCTGTGAACTTTTTAAGTTGTGCATCAGAGATTGTAAGAACTTCTTTGAACACTATCCAGTTCATACCTTGTGAACAAGGCGGAGTTGTAAGTGATCCTGTATAGTTATAGTATTTTTTGTTGGTTGGCAACATAGCCGACGGATCTATTGTATTAGTCGTAGCAACTTCTTGATTTTTAACACTTGGGAAAGAATTGATATATTGTGCGAACTGAGCATTATCCGCTCCTCCTCCTTTAATCAATAATCCTAAAATAACGATAGCTCCTGTTGCCTCATTTTGGTGAACAAAATGCACTTCAAGTGGAGAGAACTTCCCATCTACAGAATGCTCACTATGTCCATGATAATGGAATTGTTTAAGTTTATAGGCAACTCCATTGTAGGTAATACTACTTTTTCCATCTGTATTAATTTGTACAGTATGCCCATTGTTCACAGCCTTAGCTGGAAATGCTGAATAATTAAAAGTAATTGCAGGAAGTGTTGCCTTTGTAGTCGCAGTAGTTACGATGTCAATCGGCGACTGAACCAATCCCGCACACTCAGAATACCCTTGATTATGCCAATTAGGATTTTCATAATCCCAGTGAGCTTGCTTAGAATCAGGAATTTGAACTTCCTCATCTCTTGAACACGCAGCTAGAGCCAAAAGAGTTGCTCCACATAAAAGAACCTTTCTCATAATGTTATAATTTAAATTTTTGATTGTTTTAGTTTTAAATACAAAGAAACTTTTTTACTATTATGTTTGTTTCTTTTAGTCATTAGGGATATAACTGCGTTTTTTATAAAATATTTTATCTGATTATATGATAAAAATCATGTTTTTTCAAAAACATTGGTTTTCAATTGGTTTTCAAAAAAATAAATAGCTCCAAGGAAAAATTCCTTAGAGCTATTATTGAGGTTCCGAGCGAATAACAACAATGAAAACGAATAAAATTATAAAAACCTTTAAACATCCTATAAATAGGGGTTTTATTATTTTTCATCGTGGCATGATATTGCAATAAATTTCATAAAAATGCAAAAATGTTGTCACACATGTTGTCACACATTAAACAAATCTATATATTTGCCTAAATAATTTTTATCATCATGCCAACTGTTCGTTATTTTTTACGCTCATCCAATACAAAGAGCATTATACAAATAGGATTCTCAATTTCAAAAGGAGTATACCCGAGAGTTTCCACAGGCTTATCCATTAACTCTAAAGATTGGAACAAAACAACCAACCTACCCAAAACCAACAATGCCGAAAATAAAAACATTGTAACTAAGTTAAAAAGTCTTTCAGTATTCATAGAAACAGAATATAACAATGATTACACAAAAGGTGTAATATTTTCTAATAGCTGGCTAAAAAGTAAGGTAGATGATTTTTTTGAACGCAAAGACCCTGAAACAGATGATAGTATATTTTTAAACTACCTAAAAACCTATCTAAAATATAGAGAAATGGACACCCATACCAAAAAGGCTACTGATAAAAAAATAGAAGATGCGGGAAAAAAGTTTGAGGAGTTTCAACAATACAAAAAGAAAAAATACCTCATCAAAGAAATAGACGCAAAAACCACGCTTGAGTTTAAGGATTGGGCAATGAATAAGAGAGATAGACGATTAGCAGAATCCACCACTCAAAGACTATTAAAAAACATTAAAACCGTCTTAATGGATGCCTACAAAAACGACAAACCCGTAAGCAGACAAATCGTAAAAATGTCTATTCCGTCTGCTAAATCTATTTCGGTATATTTGGACTTTGATGAATTAAAACAGGTTAAAAATA
Organism: uncultured Flavobacteriaceae bacterium; assembly: GCA_963509715.1. Taxonomy (GTDB): domain Bacteria; phylum Bacteroidota; class Bacteroidia; order Flavobacteriales; family Weeksellaceae; genus JABCPE02. The sequence continues at coordinate 2,499 of CAUPCB010000009.1, forward strand.
TGCCTATTGTAGGAAATGAAAACCTAAAACACGCTAGGGATTGGTTCATAATAGGATGCTATACTGGACAAAGAATTTCTGACCTTATGAGGATGAATAAAAAAATGATTTGTACCAAAACGGATATAAAGGGGGAAGAGTTTAAATTTATAGAACTAACACAAGAAAAAACAGGGAGCAGGGTAACTATTCCACTAATGGATGAAGTTGAGAAGATTTTAGAAAAATATAATGGAGATTTTCCTCCCGTATTCTCATCTGATAAGAGTAGCAATGACACACTATTTAATAGGTATATAAAAAAAGTTTGTAAATTAGCAGGGATTAACGAAATAGTAAAAGGATTGGTATTTAATGAGGAAGAGAACAGAAATGAAATAAAAGACACTGAAAAATACAATCTTATTTCCTCCCACACTTGTCGCCGTTCATTTGCTACTAACTTTTACGGAAACCCCAAATTACCTACTCCTATAATCATGGCAATAACAGGACACAAAACTGAAAAAACATTCCTTGACTATATCAAGAAAGACCCAGCAGACTATGTAACAAGTTCAGCAAGGGTATTCAAAGAACTATCAAAAGAAAGAAAAGAAAAAGAAAACCAAAGAAATACAATCTAAACAATGAATTATACAGAAATAGACCAGTTAAAAAACGAACTGGACAAATACAGAAACTTATTTCAAGGTAAGGTATCCAAAGCCTTTGATATAGAATATACCCATGAAAGTAATAAAATAGAAGGTAATACACTGACCCTACAAGAAACTGCTATTGTAGTAGAAAAAGGTTTAACCATAGGGGGAAAAACACTAAATGAACATTTAGAAGCTATAAACCACGCCCATGCTGTAGACTATATAAAAGACTTAGCAAAGAGCCTAGAGCCTATAACGGAAAGGGATATACTCCAAATCCACGCCCTTATTTTGCAGGGAATAGACAAAGACAATGCAGGTCGCTATAGAAGTGTCCCCGTGATGATACTAGGCTCAGAACATATGCCACCCCAACCCTTTTTACTACAAAAAGAAATGGAAGAAATGATGAGGTTTTATAATGAGAATAGAGAAACCATGCACCCCGTAGAATTAGCCTCAGAAATGCACCAAAGACTGGTTTATATACATCCTTTCACAGACGGGAATGGTAGAACCTCACGCCTACTGATGAATTTAATTCTACTAAAACATGGCTACCCTATCGCAATATTAAAAGGAGATGCAGAAAACCGATTAAAATACTATACTGCACTAGAAACAGCAAGTATAGAAAAAGATTTAACCCCATTTAAAACCCTCATTGCAGAAGTAGTAACTCAAACCCTCAAAAAGATAATAAGCACTGTAAAAGGTTAGATAATCAAATATTATTAATAAAAAAAGACACCCTAAAAAAGGGTGTTTATTTTTTAAACCCTATATTACAAGGCGATTTTAAATGTTGTTTAACATATTAAAGATGAAAAAACAACACTAAAAATATAACTCATTGATTTTCAGAAACATATCCAAGGTATGGATATCTTCTACAAGAAAAATTAAAATTTAACCTAATTATCTGTAATTTTGTAGTGATAAAAAAACAAAGGCAATTATTAAATAAATCACCTTTGTTGAAGTTTTTTCTTTTATTCCGCGAAAGTTTGGCGACCCAACGGAATAATGGAACAACCCTACAAGGATATTGGATGGGAACACCCTTCTTATATGCTTATAGGATGATCAAACTGTATATTAAATGACTATTATTTTAATAGCCAAAACAATAGTGCTTTTGATATATCAGATTTGACACTGCAAATATATATCTGACCTTTCGCTTTTGCAAATTTTGAGGTCAAAATATTTTATAGAAAAAACACAATTAACTGATTATCATATAAAAAATATAAAATAACATAAACTCATGATTAAAACAAACAGATTTTTATCAATCAAAGAAGTAAGTGAGTATATAAAAATACTTGTTATGAGAATTAGAAAACTAAAACGAAGGAGTAAAATACCTATCACAAAAATAGACAAAAAACCAATATTTGATACGGAGAATATAAACGAATGTATAAAATCTAAAAAAGTAATATAGACATGAAACATATCCAATTTATAGGTGTAACACCTACCGACCTACTTAACGAAATAGACAAACGAATAGCAACACTGAAAAAGGAACTTCTAAAAGAGCTTCAACCCAAAGAACCAACAGAATTACTCACCCGTGATGAGGTTTGTTCCATGCTGAAAATAAACCGATCTACTCTCCACAGATGGACGAAAAAAGGAGCATTTTACTCCTATCCAATTGAAGGACGGGTGTACTACAAAAGAAACGAACTAAATGAAACTTTAAACAAATACAAAACAGGAAAAAATGAAGGAAAAAATGACAAAAAATGAGACTTTTTATTACAACAAAAAAAGATTTAATAAAAATAATGTTAAACCCTCACGAAATAATATGAAAAATTTAATTGTTAATAACCCTCAAAATCAATTTCTGATGTTAGACCATATAAAAATGCTGACTGATAATCCAGAAATTATCAAAAGACTAGCGGAGCACCCCGATTTTGAAAGTAAATATTATGTAGGAAGAACTGCAAAATATGAATATCTTAAAATCCACAAAAAATATAAAGGGAAAATAAAATTAGTGTTTAATGCTATTTTTGGAAGTGATCATGATATTATTGGCTACAATTATGTGAAAATAAGCATATTTCCTCATTTTCATTATAACCATTACAAGCATAATGGTAATGATTTGAATAAAACAAATTGTATAAATTCCCTTTATGAGATATTGGATATTTTAGGAATAAATGAAAGTGAATATATTGATTTCAAAATTATTAATTTAGAAGTAGGGCTTAATCTTTATCTAGAAACAGATGTAAGGGATTTCATAGAAAACATTAAACTGTATAAAACAACCCCTTTCAAAGAAAGTGAGGATTATGAATATTATAAAATTTCTGATACAACAAGTTATAAAAATATAAAAATCTATGCTAAAGGATTGCAGCATGAAAAGAACCCCGAATATAAAATTCCTATTAACACGGTAAGATTTGAGATAAGAAGCAATCAAAGAAAATATATCAAAAAGGTGCTAAAAATATATTCTCTCGATGATTTATTAGATGAAAAAAAATATTCAATTTTCTCAGAGCAACTGCTAAAAGAATGGGATAATGTACTAAAGTTAAACAATGACAAGCATTTAGAAGGATTACACATAACTCCTGCAAAAGCAAAATTTGTCACTAATGCACAAAAAATAGAGTTTTGGAAACAATTATCTCAGAAACGATATATCAATAATAATAGAAAAAAATATTATAATTATACTAAGGATGCTTTATACAGCCATACAAAAATAAAAGAGAAAATAAAAGGAAAACTACAATCTTTACTTCTATGATAAAGGTGGAAAAATACTTAATTTATAATCATTACTTAAATGGGTAATTAAACTACCTAATTTTTTATCAACATAATAACAGGGGATACCAAAAAGATTGGTCAAATTTAGGGGGCTTCGGGGGATAGTAGACAGCCCCCTATACCTATCCCCTTTTAACTCCAAAGATTTTATTTTTTTATACTAACAAGTCTATTTTAAAAATTGTTATAAAAATTAAATTACCTTTTTTGTTTATTTATTCCGATATACAAGCTTCTTTTAACCCCAAATCACAAGATTTTTTAAGGTCTTTTTCTGCTAAATAATAATTTTTATTTTTCATATATGCTCCCGATCTCAGAAAATATACAACTTTTAAATAAGCTGAATCATTAGTGTAATTAATTGCATTTGTATAATATTGTATAGCCTCTGGATAATGTTCCATTTCCATATAAATATCCCCTATACTACTATTCACTTTATATCTATACTCTTTATGAGCTTTTTCTCCCCTATCTTCCTCTATTTCTAGAAGTTTATGAAAAGTATCCAATGCTTCATTATATACTCCCTGCAATTTTTGAATATTCCCTAAATGAAATAACATTCTGTTATAGTAATACCTAAAATAAATATTATCTGGATATTTATTTAATATTTTTATTGATTTCAAAATTAATACTTTCGCAAAGGATAATTTTTGAGCATCATTAGTAGCCACACCTTCATCATATAAAACTCTAGCATAATGAAATATAATATCAGATTTCAACAATGTATCATCTTGATTTTTAACTAAATCATACGCTTTCTTCAGAAAAAAATCTCCCTTTTCATTATTTTTTAAACTTTTATAACTTATTCCCAAATTAAACAGAATATTAGGGTCGTTAGAGTTTTCAAATCTATTTATAAATACTATATCATCTTGTAATATTTGGTTTGATTTATCTAAACTTGACAAATACATTTCTAGATAATATTCCTTATCCTTATCATCAGCCGTTAAATATAGATTTTTATAGAAAACTTTAGCCTCTTTATACATTCCGCTTTTAAAATACACATATCCTTTAAGACTTTCTATATATGGTGATGTTCCTTTTAATTTATCAATAATATATATGGCTACACTCATATTTTTAGCTATTTGCTCTGTGTTTTGTAATGCAGAATTATTAATATATTTTCTTAAATCATCTACTAATTTATCTTGTTCTTTATCTTCATGCTCCCGCCTAAACACTTCTTGTAGCCTATACAATTCTGTCATATACTTATTTGCCTCATTAAGATACCCCTTCAATGCATATTCTAATCGTTTAGCGTTTTTAGGATGAGATTCATAATCTGTCTTAGGGTTAGGAAATCCATTAATAACATCTATTATATCCTTTTCTTTTGCTCCGAATTTAAACATTATAAAACCTGCAAAATAATCAGCTTCCAACTCTGCTCTTTGCTGTTCACTAATATTATTATCTTTTCTTATTGTATGTCCATTTATATGATGTCCTATTTCATGTGCAATTATAAATAAAGATGCGTACTTATTATTGGCATAAATCTTAGAAAAATATAAATCATCATATACTATATATCTGGCATTATTGTTAAATGGATTTATAACAGCAGCTGCATTATATGTTTCCCTACAAGGAATATATGTGAAACTAGAAGCTATACCTATTTCTTCTGTTATCTTATCTATTATGTGATTTGTTACATTGTCCTTCTTCTTTAAGCAGTTAATAAAATTTTGTTTTATTTGAACATCTGTCAAACCACAAACAGAGTATTGAGAATATCCTAATTCAATATTAAGAAAAAGCAAAATAAAAACTGTAATTATTTTTTTCATAATTAATCTATTTTTTACCAAAAGATTGGTCTGGTACAATAGTTATTGTTACAGCACCATACTCATCAATACCAAAAACCGCTATCTTTTCCAAACTTCTATTACTAGCGTATATCCACATGCCTTTCTCCGTTTCTGTAGCCCCATACCATTTCCCCATAGATTTTAAAACTCTTTGAGCCTCAGAAGAAGAAGTTCTACCACTTATTTTTATATGTTTTATTTCCAAATCTCCTTTATCATTTTTGTCATAATAGAAAGAGAGATAGTTACCAGAATGTGTACTTACTCCATACACATGAATATCCTTATTAAAAACATCTTTTGTATGTAGTTCTATATTTTCTATTTCTGGTATAGCATTCTGTGCATGTCTTTCTATAAGTTCTTCAAATTCTTCAGTAGGAACATCTATAAATTTATCATAATAAAATAGATATCTCAATACCTCAGGAATCTTAGAAACAAAATAATCATTTCTATCTATATAATAAGTATATTTTTCCCCTACAAAACTATGAGAACTATAAAAATCAATATAGTTCAAATTCTCCTCTATAAAAACACCACCCCATTTGGAACTATACTCATAACCTTTTTTAGTAGAGTTATATTTTCTTTTAGACAAATCCCTATACATCTCTTCCCCATTTGGCTTTCTAAAAAAAATATTTTTACCATCTTTAATAAGAGCTAGATATCCATCCCCTGTTGTCTGTTTCTTTAATACTCCATTTTTATCATAAGATAAAACTTTTTCTATTTCTATAACCCTATTATAGTATTTAGACAAGGGATCTTCCTCTTGTTTTTGAGCTGGGTACAACCCAACCATAATCACTGTGACAATAGATAAAATTAAACTTTTCATAAGTAATCATTATTTTGGTTAAACTTAAATTCTATAAATACAAAGTGAAAAACTATTTTATACCTTTATTCAACACAACCAAACACAATAAAAACCATTCATTATAACATGTAGTATATGTAATAACTCATTTTAAATTTAGCTGTCTTGCTTGAACAAAGCAAAAAGCTCACTCTTTTTATTTCATTGAAACCTTCACAAAGATATGCTTTTTTTCATCAAAACATATGAAAGACTTTTCATTTTTATTTTTACAAAAAACTAGTAATCATTAACATAAGCTTTAGCCGATAGTCCAAAAAGAATATTTTAAAGTGTTTTTCTAAAAGTTGTCACATATGTTGTCACATATTAAAAACAAATCGCTCATAAACCATTGGTTTACAAGCGATTGTTTGGGTAAATTGAGGTTCCGAGCGGATTCGAACCGCTGTAGATGGTTTTGCAGACCACTGCCTAGCCGCTCGGCCACGGAACCATTTTTGAATGGTGCAAAAGTAGTAAAAGTTTTTTATTTAATCAAAATATTGATAAATATTTTTCTACTTGAAATTAACTAACTGATTATCAAATATAATAATGTATTTATTTTTACTTTTAAAATAAATTTGACTTCTACTATGCTCTATTTTTCCGATATTTGGCGGGTGAAATAGGAAGGACTTTAAATTAACTTTTTTAGGGAAATGAATTACATCAGCGTAGAAAATCTTACCAAAACATATGGCATCGTTACTTTATTTGAGGATATTTCTTTTAATATCAATGAAGGGGACAAAATCGCCATCGTTGCCAAAAACGGAAGCGGAAAAACTACTTTGCTCAATATCCTAATGGGCAAAGACTTTGCAGACAGCGGGACAGTAGTCATCAATAAAGATATTCAGGTGGTTTTATTTGACCAAGAAATACACTTTGAGAGCGGACAGACCATCACAGAATTTATCATGAGTCTAGATTCTCCGCCTGTACAGGCATTGAAAAATTACCAAAAGTCGCTGACTTCTGATGACACCGAATTCATAGAAAGGGCGTTCATAGAAATGGAAAACCAAAAAGCATGGGGACTGGAAAACGAAATGAAACAAATCCTCTCCCAGCTGAAAATAACCGACCTAAACGCCAAAATGGACAATCTCTCTGGCGGTCAGATAAAACGCGTAGCCCTCGCCAAACTCCTGATAGAAACAAGAGTGGAACACAAGCACACGCTGCTCATCATGGACGAGCCGACCAACCACCTAGATGTAGATATGGTAGAATGGCTGGAACAATACCTATCCAGAGCTATGGTCACCCTGCTTCTTGTAACGCACGACCGCTATTTCCTTGACAGCGTGTGCGATATCATTTGGGAAATAGAAGACAAAAAACTCTATGTCCATCATGGTGCCTATGCCCAATATTTAGAAAATAAAAGTATAAGAGAAGAAAACCTAAACGCTACCATAGACAAAGCCAACAATCTCTACCGCAAGGAGCTGGAATGGATGCGCAGACAGCCCAAAGCAAGGACTACCAAGTCCAAAAGCCGTATAGAAGCCTTCTACGAAACGGAGAAAACAGCTAAAATGGACACCAGAAAACAGGAACTAGAACTGGATTTTGGGATGAAAAGGCTGGGCAAAAAGATTTTGGAGCTGAGAAACATCAATAAAAAATTTGGTGATAAAACTATCTTGGATAATTTCAGCTACCAGTTTCAGCGAGGCGAAAAAGTCGGCATCATAGGAAAAAACGGCGTAGGAAAATCTACCCTGCTGAACATCATCCAAGGTCTGGAAACCTACGACAGCGGAGAAATAGAAGTAGGAGAAACCATCAAATTCGGGTATTTTTCACAAAAAGGACTTACCTACAAGGAAGACCAGCGGGTGATAGATTTCATGAAAGACATCGCGGAATATTATCCTCTCGCAAATGGGAAAAGTATCTCGGCATCACAGTTTTTAAAAATGTTTCTCTTCAATGAACAGACACAATACACCACTATTTCTAACCTAAGCGGCGGCGAAAGAAGAAGACTATATCTGATTTCTGTACTTTTCCAAAACCCAAATTTCCTCATCTTTGACGAGCCGACTAATGATTTAGACCTGCCTACACTTACTGTGTTGGAGAGTTTCTTGGCGCAGTTTCAGGGCTGCCTTATCATTGTTTCGCACGACAGGTATTTTATGGATAAAATTGTAGACCATTTATTAGTCTTCGAAGGCGAAGGAAAAATCAAGGATTTCATCGGTTCTTTCACCGAATACAGAGACCAGCAAGCACAAAACAAAAACACCAAGAAAAGCGAACCTGCCAAGCCGACAGAAGAAAAACAAAATAAAAATACCAATTCCAAAAGGAAACTCAGCTTCAAGGAGCGAAAGGAATTGGAAAACATAGAAAAAGAAATGCCCGTTTTAAAAGAAAAACAGGATGAAATTTTAGAAAAACTGAATAACGAAACGGACTACAACATTATTTCTGAACTTTCGCAACAGCTGGAAGAAACCACCAGCCAATTAGAAACCCACGAAATGCGCTGGCTGGAATTACAAGAAATTTTAGAGTAATATTCTTTTATATAAAGACAAAATAAAATCCCGCTGCTGTTTAGCAAGCGGGATTTTGTATTTAGAAATGGGATGGATTATTTACCTCCTTCCATTTTCTTTTTCAATTCTGCAAGAGCATCAATGTCTCCAAGAGTTGTTTTTTCTTCGCTTGAAGAAGCCTTAGCTGCAGCTTCTTTTACATTTTTCTTTTCTTCATCTCTGAAAAGACCTGTGTGAGAAACTACTACTCTCTTGAATTCTTTGTTGAACTCAATTACTTTAAACTGAGCTTCTTCTCCTTTCTTGATTTTAGAACCATCTTCTTTTTCTAACAATCTTGAAGGGCAGAATGCTTCTACTTCTGCATCTTCAAACTGAACCTGAGCTCCTTTATCAAAAACATCTACTGCAGTTCCTGTATGTACAGTTCCTTCAGCGTATTTAGATTCGTATTTATCCCAAGGGTTTTCAGTCAATTGTTTGTGTCCAAGAGAAAGTCTTCTAGCCTCTGTATCAAGTTCTAGAACTACTACATCTAGTTTATCTCCTACAGCGCAGAACTCAGATGGATGCTTGATTTTCTTAGTCCAAGAAAGATCAGAGATGTAGATAAGTCCGTCTATTCCTTCTTCCAATTCTACAAACACACCGAAGTTAGTAAAGTTTCTAACAGTTCCTGTGTGCTTAGAACCTACTGGATATTTAGACTGGATGTCAGCCCATGGATCTGGAGTCAATTGTTTGATACCCAATGAAATTTTTCTTTCATCTTTATCCAAAGTAAGAACTACCGCTTCTACCTCATCACCGATTTTCACGAAATCTCCTGCACTTCTAAGGTGAGTAGACCAAGACATTTCAGAAACATGGATAAGTCCTTCTACACCTGGAGCGATTTCTACGAATGCACCGTAGTCAGCAAGAACTACTACTTTTCCTTTTACTTTGTCTCCTACTTTCAAGTCAGCAGAAAGAGCTTCCCATGGATGTGGTTCTAGCTGTTTCATACCAAGCTGAATTCTTGTTTTCTCATCGTCAAAATCAAGGATCACCACTTTTACAGTTTGTCCTTCAGAAAGGAATTCTGATGGGTGGTTTACTCTTGACCAAGAAAGGTCTGTGATGTGGATAAGTCCATCTACACCACCAAGGTCGATGAATACTCCGTAAGAAGTAATGTTTTTAACAGTTCCTTCTAGAACTTGTCCTTTCTCTAATTGAGAAATGATTTCTTTTTTCTGTCCTTCGATATCAGCCTCGATAAGAGCTTTGTGAGAAACTACCACATTTTTGAACTCTGGGTTGATTTTCACTACTTTGAACTCCATCGTTTTTCCTACGAACTGGTCGTAGTCTTTGATAGGCTTCACATCGATCTGAGAACCTGGTAAGAATGCTTCGATACCGAAAACATCTACGATCATACCACCTTTTGTTCTAGACTTCACGAAACCGTTTACGATTTCACCAGACTGGTGGTATTCATTTACTTTATCCCAAGCTTTCAGCGTTCTTGCTTTTTTGTGAGAAAGCTGAAGCTGACCTGTTTTGTCTTCTCTTCTGTCTACCATTACTTCCACTTCATCACCTACTTTTAGGCCAGAGTTGTAACGGAATTCGTTGAGAGAAATCACTCCCTCAGACTTGAAGTTGATATCTACAATCGCTTCTTTGTCTGTAAGTCTTACCACTTTCCCGATGATTACATCAGATTCGGAAAGGTCGTTCAAAGAACCTTTGTAAATTTCTTCTAATTCATTTTTTTCTTTTCTGTCCTCAGCGTTAAGACCAGACTCGAAAGAATCCCAGTCAAACTGCTCTGGAGCCACATTTTGGTTCATAAGAACCTCTTCTTGTTTTGACATAAAAATATCACTTTGTATTCCTTTTTTTCAGTATTGGCGGTATGTGGGGCTGAAAAATCAGGAAGAAGTTAAGTATTAAATTTCTCTGTTTCCGCCAAAATTTCCCACAAAAACGCTGCAAAGATAATCTTTTTTTTGAATTAAAACTTTAATAATCAAAGTTTTTCTTTTTTATTTAAATCCATTTTCAAAAAAGTTATTTCTTCTTGGTTTTAGAATTTAAATTATTGAAAAAATATTATGATTTTTTTTTAAATTTGCACAAATAATTTTTTTAAAAAAATAATATTATGAAAGCAAAAAAATTCATCGTTGTGGGTATTTTAGCAGCATCGCTACTGGGGTTACAATCTTGTAACAAAGCAAAAGAAGCTGTAAATGCAGCAAAGGAAGCAGCAAATGAGGCTTCAGGAAAAGAAAAGATTGATTATAAACTATTTTCTGATCCAGCACAAACTAAAAAATGGTATGATGCCGTAGTAGAAAAACTCGGCGAAAATACAAAAGTAACCGATGAAGTAAGATTCATAGTTACCAAAAACTCTGATAAAGTAGTTAAAACAGATGATGATTCGGATGATCTCAGTCTTTCTATTGTTTACCAAGACAATGTAGACAAGAGAAGAGTTCAGCAAATCAATTATAGCTCTAGTTTTGGATGGAGAGAACCGCAGACTATGGAAATCGATGTGATTGGTGTAAATGCAGAGGAATTCCGTTTAGAAGACGAGTTATTTGACTTCAAAGAAGTAACAGCTGAAACAATACAAAAAGTAGTAGATGATGCTTGGAAGAAATACAAAGATGATGAGAAGTTTGAATACCAATATGTTTATACCATTGAAATTAAAAAGAATTTGATAGATGTTTCTATAAAAGGAAAACTGAAATCTAATGGACAAGAAAAATTTGGTTACTACAAAACAGATTTCAAAGGAAATCCTGTAAAATAAAAATCAATAGCAAGAAACCGCAGAGCCTTCTGCGGTTTTTTTTATTGAATACAAAAAGGTAGGAATTTGGTTTTGATACAATTAAATTGTTACTTCGTAAAAAATAATTAAATTTGCCCACTATGGAAAACAAAGTGAATAGTAAAAGTATAGAAGCCATCAAGGAGGTTTTGCGGAATTACTTGAAAGAAAAGGGACTGAGAAACACTCCTGAAAGATACACTATCTTGGAGGAGATATACAATTACAACAAGCACTTTAATGTAGATGACCTCTATCTACTGATGCTGCAGAAAAAATACCACATCAGTAAAGCGACTATCTACAACACGATAGAGGTTTTTCTAGATGCTGGGCTGGTCAGAAAACATCAGTTCGGCGAAAGTTCCACCTATGAAAAATCCTATTTTGACCGCCAGCACGACCATATCGTTATCTACAAAGATAGTTCGCAGAAAGAAATAGAGGAAATCATAGAGTTTTGCGACCCAAGAATCCAAGCGATAAAGGAGTCCATAGAAAGCGCTTTCGGTGTATCCATAGACAGCCACACGCTCTATTTCTACGGACAAAAGAAAGAGGCCACTCCATAAAAACACCCAATTTATGACAAAAAAACTGTTTATATCTTTTTTCTTGCTGTCCACTTTGTTTGTCTTTGGGCAGATTACTTCCATAAACAGCAATTTGGAAAAAGACCCTTTTTTTGACCAAAAACAAGAAGGAAAAGATGAACCTGTAAAGGTAAGAATAATCCACGCAGACCTTACCCAAAAAAGGCAAGATTTGTTCGACGGAAATACCTTCATGACAGGAAATGTACATCTGGAACATAAAGGCTCTACACTAAAAGCCGACACCGTGATTTTCTATTCCGAAGCGAACTTCGCCAAGGCAATAGGAAACACCCAGCTGCAGACCTCTGACGGCAACCTAATCACCGCGGGAGAAATCCAGTATGACGGCAACTCCCAGCGTGGAATCGCAAGGAAAAATGTAGTCCTCACAGACCCTAAACAGACCATAAAAACGGATATTCTCTACTATGACCGAATTCCCAACACGGCTTATTTCAACACGGGAGGAACAATCTACAATGGCAGCAACACCATCAGAACCAAAACTGCCACCTACAACATCACCAGCCGAGTGGTAGATGTCACAGGAAATGTAAATATAGACAACAGCCAATACCAAGTACAAGGAACTAAAATCAAACAAAACCAAAATACCAACACCGCAGAGTTCTACGGCCCTACTACGATTATCAACAAAAGTAATCCGTCCAATTCGGTATACACAGAGAAAGGATACTATAAAATGAACAGCAAGGAGGTCGTTCTCAGCAAAAATTCACGAATCTACTACAATGGGAAAACCCTGAAAGGTGATGCCATGTATTACAACCAAAACACAGGCTTCGGAACTGCGAAAGGAAATGTACTGCTGGACGACCCGCGGGAAAACCGTTTTGTGAGAGGTTCTTACGGCGAGATATTTGAAAATAAAGATTCTGCGATGATTACTGGAAAGCCTTATGCTGTGAAAATCTTTAAAAACGATTCGCTTTTTTTCTCTGCTGAAAGAATCATCGCTTACCAAAAAGCCGATTCCAGCAGAATGAAAAAAAGTTTCCTAAAAGCCTACCATAAAGCCAGAATGTTCAAATCTAATGCACAGGCAAGAGCGGATTCACTTAGTTTTAATGAAACTGACGGAGAGCTTCACCTCATCAGAAATCCTATTTTCTGGACAGGCGAACGACAAGTGACAGGCGATGTTATCAAAGCTTACCTCAACACACAAAGCGAGAGCATAGATTCTTTAAAAGTAATCGGAAACGCACTAGCAATCAGCAAGGTAGATTCTATCAATTTAAAAGATGAATTTAACCAAGTGAAAGGCAAACAGATGATAGCCTACTACAAAAACAATAACATTCATCTGATAAAAGTAACCGAAAACGCACAGGCCATCAACTATGTAGAAAGCCAAAACGCAAAGACAAAAAACATGGACAGACTGGGCATTTCGCTTTCATCATGTGGAGAGATAGAGGCGCTTTTCGAGGAACAAAAACTACACATCGTAGCGTGTAACATCGGCGCAAATACAGACATATATCCTATGAGCAAAATAGCTCTAGAGAAGCGGAAATTCCCAGAGTTTAACTGGAATACTAAAGACCGTCCAAGGAAATGGAAGGATATATTCTTGGACTCGCCCGAAAATGTAGAAATCATCTACGAAACAGACACCACCCTCTATGACCAAGCGGAAAACAAACGCAAGAAAGAGGAAGAAAAGAAAAACGCCAATAAAATAAAACGAGTAAAAAAATAATAAAAGAAAAAGCACCTGAAATCAGGTGCTTTTCTTATTCCTCTCCTTCTGGAAGATCCTCATCTTCTACATTCTGAGCTGCTTTTTTTATCTCTAATTTATGAGCGATGAGGTCTAAATTTTCTACCCTATTTTTGAAAATCTTTATCGCTGTGAAAACTGCCTCCTCAAAGGAATGAGCATCTGCTACTCCCTTCCCTGCGATATCATAAGCCGTTCCATGGTCTGGCGATGTTCTAATGAGCGGCATTCCCGCCGTGTAGTTCACTCCGTTTTCATATGCAATGGTTTTAAACGGAGTAAGACCTTGGTCATGATACATCGCTAAAACTCCATCAAAATTCTTATATTTTTCTGGCTGGAAGAAACTATCCGCAGGATAAGGCCCAAAGGCCATAAAACCTTGGTCGAACAATTCCTTTATGGCTGGTTCTATAATTTCTTTTTCTTCCATTCCTATCGTTCCGCCATCGCCTGAGTGTGGATTCAGCCCAAGAACTGCGATTTTTGGTCTTTCGATGGAGAAATCCAGTTTCAGACAGTTGTTCATCTGTTTTACTTGGTCTATTATCCTTTGTTTCGTAATTGTTTCTGCTACTTTTGCTAGTGGAATATGATGGGTAGAAACTGCTACTTTTAAATCCTCTGTTACCAAAAACATCAATCCTTTGGCTGCGAATTTCTTCTCCAGATACTCGGTATGCCCTGTGTATGGGAAACCGTGTTTTATCATTTCATCCTTGTTGATAGGTGCAGTTACCAGCACATCTATCTCACCTTTCATAAGGGCATTTGCCGCAGCTTCTAACGAGTCTATCGCCAGTTTGGTGGATTCCTCTGTGGGCGTACCAAATTTCACCTCCATTTCATCTTTACGAAGATTTACAATGTTTATCTCTCCATCTACCGCTTCGGAGGCGTGAAGGATATAGTTAAAATTAAACTGCAGTTTAAATACATTTTTCTGAAAAGAAAAGAGCTTCCCTGAACCAAAAATCACAGGTGTGAAAAAATCTAGCATACTCTTGTCTTTCAATGTTTTAAGGATAATTTCTGGACCTATTCCATTATAGTCTCCGATAGAAATTCCTACTTTTATTTTATGTTTAAATTCCATTTTGCTTAACTTTGGCTCTTAAAAGAGCAAAATTAGTTTAATTTTTTGAGAAGAAAACAGATTTATTCAAAAATACTTTAAATTTATGTTTACAGGAATAGTAGAAGCCACTGCCATAGTAGAAAATATAGAAGCCAAGGGAACGAGCGTTCATTTTACGATGAGCTGTCCTTTTACAGATGAACTAAAAATAGACCAAAGCCTTTCTCATAACGGTTGCTGCTTGACCATAGAAAAAATTGAAAATCAGCAATATGGCGTAACCGCAATACAAGAAACTTTGGAAAAAACCAATCTAGGAAGCTGGAAAATAGGCACAAAGGTAAATCTAGAAAGATGCGTGCTGATGAACAGCAGGCTAGATGGGCATATCGTGCAGGGACATGTAGACCAAACTGGGACAATAAAATCCATAGAAAACCTAAACGGCAGCCACTACATAACGATAGCATACACCGAGAAAGACGGATTCACGACCGTTCCACAAGGGTCTATCACCGTGGACGGCATCAGTCTGACAGTAGCTCACAGCGGAGAAAATGAGTTTTCGGTGGCGATAATTCCTTACACTTGGGAACATACTAATTTGAAAAATTTAGAAATCGGCAGCAGAGTGAATCTGGAATTTGACATCATTGGGAAATATGTAGCGAAACTTATGAAAAAATAACCCATGAGCCCCATCATCAAAGGAAACATACGAACGAGAATCTTCTTTGGATTTATGCTGGTTACCCTACTGAGTATCATAGGAGTAACGGTGATTTCCTATCTCGTTTTCAAAAAAAATACCGAAACCCAAAACAAAGAAAGACTACGCCAAACGGTAGAAATACTAATGTCTTCGCTGGACTACGCAGTGAGCCACATGACTGTAACCGAAGAAAACATAAAACCCATCTTGGAGAAAAAAATCCTAGAAATCTCTGATATCAACAAGCAGGACATTATCATCTATAATCTACAAGGGAAATTCTTACTTTCCAACAAAGAGAAAAACCAAGTTTCTCCACAGGAAATCCCAGAAGAAGTCCTAAAAAAAATCCTAAAAAAAGGAAATAGATTTGATTCTGTAGAATACATAAAAGACGATGAAGACAATCTAACAGCTTCTTACATCCCGCTCCTGAATAACATGCTAGAGCCTGTCGCCATTGTTTTTTTCCCTTTTTATCATAGTGACAATACCCGCCTAGATACCTTTAATCAGTATATCCAAATCATGGTTGCGGCGAACATCATCATCATCACCCTTGGAATATGGCTCAGCTGGAGAATTTCCGATGAACTAACGAAAAACATCAGGAAAATTTCGCAAAAAATCGCACAAATAGACCTCAATGAAGAAATAAAACCCATCCGATATTACAACGATGATGAATTTACTCCACTCATCAATTCCTATAACCGAACTATACGGATGATAGAGGAACAAAAAAAGCTATTATTCTTCAAAGAGAAAGAATCTGCATGGCGCGAAATGGCGAAACAGGTGGCTCACGAAGTCAAAAACCCGCTAACGCCCATGAAACTCCTCATCCAAAATTTTGAAAGAAAATTTGATAAAAACGACCCTGAGATAGAAGATAAAGTAAAAAAACTCTGCGTCTCTATGGAAGACCAGATAGATCTAATAGCAAAAGTGGCTGGAGCTTTTTCGGAATTTACGAAACTACCCGAAAAAAAGAATGAAGTAATCAATGTGAACAATGAGATTTTATCCCTTATAAGAATTTTTGATGATAAGAATGAAATCATATTTCACCCTAAACAAAATAATATTCTCATAAACTTTGACAAGTCTTTCTTCCAAAGGATAATGACCAACCTCATCCTAAATGCCCAACAAGCAAAAAATGAGAAACAAGACTTTTTCATCAAAATCAATCTGGAACTTTTAAATAAAAAAATAAGCCTATCCATAGAGGATAACGGAAACGGAATCCCTGAGGATAAATTAGAAAAAATCTTTGAACCCAATTTCACCACCAAATCCAGTGGAACAGGCCTTGGACTGGCAATGGTAAAAAGAATGATAGAAGACTATAAGGGAGAAATCTCCATCCGCTCCAAAGAAGGAAAAGGAACCACACTTATGATTATCCTCCCTACAAATATGTAAAAAAGAATGAAAGCCCTAAAATCCCTTAATCCCTATTTTTGGAAGCATCGAAATATGCTTTCGTTGGGAGTTTTATTTATTTTTCTCAGTAATTTTTTCAATATCTTCTGGATACAATATCTGGGAGACACCATAGATGCTATACAGCAGATTTTGAGCAGTAAAAATACCGACAGCGACACTATTATAAAAACGCTTCTTATCAATGGAGGTGTTATCATAGGCTCATCCATCATTGCTGGAGTTTTTCGGTTCATGATGAGACAGACCATCATAGTAGCATCACGGAAAATAGAATACGAACTAAAAAACGAAATCTATCAGCACTACCAAAGTCTTTCTCTTACAAATTTCAAAAAAACAAGCATAGGCGACCTTATGAACCGCCTCAGCGAAGACATTATCGCCATTAGAATGTATCTAGGCCCTGGTGTGATGTATGTAGCGAACCTCATCATCTTGCTGATGATTACTAGTTTTTATATGATAAGGACTGATTTGGAGATGACACTTGTTATCCTCATTCTACTTCCTATATTTTCTCTTTCTGTGTATAAAGTAAGCGGAATTGTAGGAAAAAAATCAAAGCTGGTTCAGGAAAGCCAGTCTGCGATTTCTACTTTCGTGCAGGATAGTTTTTCGGGAATTAGAGTGGTGAAATTCTTTAACAAAGAAAAATATGTCCAAGACAAATACGGCGAGAAAATCAAAAATTACCAAAACAGAGCCGTAGATTTAGCCAAGTATGAGAATTTTTTCTACACTTCTATGATTTTGATTGTGGGAATTTTGGATATTGCTATTTTATTCATCGGCGGGCAGAAATATATTGATGGAGAAATCAACATCGGTATGATTGCTAATTTCTTCATGTATGCCAATGCTATGGTGATTCCGTTCAGTACCGTAGGCTGGGTGACTTCTATCAACCAGCGGGCAGAAGCCTCCATGCAGCGGATAAATGAATTTAAGGACATTCATTCCGATATCGTTAATACCAATCATGATATTTACGAAATCAAAGGCGATATAGAGTTCCGAAATGTGAGCTACACCTATCCCAATACAGGCATCAAAGCTGTGGAGAATTTAAGTTTTAAAGTAAATGCTGGAGAATTCATCACCATCACAGGAAAAACAGGAAGCGGGAAATCTACCATCGCCCTTCTTCTTTGCAGGTTGATAGACCCAGACGAAGGAGAAATACTGATAGACGGCAAAAACCTAAAAGAACACAATCTGGAACTTTACCGAAAATTCATCGGTTACATTCCACAGGAAAGTTATCTTTTCTCCGATACGATAGAGAATAACATTGGTTTTGCGATAGATAATCCTACGCCTGAACTGATAGAAAAATTTGCAAAAATAGCGGATATCCATAATGATGTGATGCTCTTCAGAGACAAATACCAGACCGTGGTAGGAGAACGAGGCGTAATGCTTTCAGGCGGGCAGAAACAAAGAATCTGCATCGCCAGAGCCCTTATCAAACAGCCTCAAATCGTGATTTTTGATGACTGCTTATCGGCTCTTGATACCAAAACCGAACAAAACATTCTGACCAATATAGAAAAAGAGGTTGCCAACTGCACTGCCATCATCATCACCCACAGAGAAACCGTGACGAGCAGTAAAAAAATAAATATGTAAACCAAATACATGATTTTTGATAGTTTTTTTGATTTTTTCTATGAAAATTTAAAAAATTATCTTAAATTTGTTGAGCATTATTAAAATAACAATAAAATGAGTGATTACAAAGAACGCCAAGAAAATGAAATTTTTACAAAGGTGTTAAAAGCAGGAAGGAGAACTTATTTCTTTGATGTGAGAGAAACAAAAGCAGGCGACTACTACCTTACTATCACAGAAAGTAAAAAGAATTTTAATGAAAGTGGTGAAGCAACTTTTGAAAAACACAAAATCTATCTTTACAAAGAAGATTTCAAAGGTTTCTTAGAAATGTTTAATGAAACTAAAGATTTCATTATTGAACAAAAAGGAGAAGATGTAATTTCTGAAAAACACGACAAAGACTTCAAATCCCGTTCTTTCACGATAGATTCTGACGAGGATTTTTAAGAAATTTATTTATATAAAAAATGGAGCTTTATAATGGCTCCATTTTTTATTTTAGTTCAAAATCATCTCGGTCTCTGAGAACTTTAAATTTCTGTCTAAAAGAATTTAGTTTCTCCAAATCTATATTTGCTGATATGATATCTCCATTTTTCTCTGATATCTCTGTCCCATCTGCATAAAAGCAATGGGTGCTTTCTGGATAATTCAGCCCAGAACCATCTATCCCTATCCTATTAACTCCGAATACAAACGATTGGTTTTCAATAGCTCTGGCTCTCAATAGTGTTTCCCACGCCAAAATACGAGGTTCTGCCCAGCTGGCTACATCTATCATCACATCATAGCCATCTACATTTCTAGCAAATACAGGAAATCTCAAATCATAGCACACCAAAAGCAAAAACCTAACTCCCTTATAATCAACCACCACACGCTCCTTCCCTGGTGTATAGATTTTGTCCTCTCCACCGAAAGAAAACAAGTGTTTTTTATCGTATTGATGGACTTTCCCAGAAGGTTCCACGAAATAAAATCTATTATAAAACCGCCCATCTTCTTTCACTGAAACACTCCCTCCCACTGCTGATTTTTTCTTCTCCGCAAAACGCTTTATCCATGCAAGGGTTTCGCCTTTACTATCTGCTACCTCTTCCGTATCAACACAAAATCCAGTAGTAAACATCTCCGGTAGAAGAAATATATCCGCTTGTTCATCTTTTAATTTTTCTTCAATGATATTGATATTTTCCTCTGGAGATTTCCATCGAATATCCAAATTTAACGCTGTTATTTTCATATTTTCTGATTTTTGATTGTAAATCTATTATTTTTATTTTTAATCCAAAAATATTTAATAATGTTTTTATTACCTTTGCACGATTTTAATTTTAAATTTGATGGATTTAGCAATACAAATATTTCAGTTCATTCTAAGTATTTCTATTTTAGTTTTCTTACATGAATTAGGGCATTATCTTCCTGCAAAATGGTTCAAGACCCGAGCAGAAAAATTTTTCCTATTCTTTGACCCTTGGTTTTCTTTATTTTCAATGAAAAAAATCAACGGAAAATGGCAATACAAATTTCTCTCTAAAAATCAGCCTGATACAGAAGTCATCGAGATAGATGGAGAAAAAAAAGAAGTTCCTATCAATATAGAAAACCTGCCTGATAGTGATTGGAGAAAGCACCCAGAGAGCACAAAATGGGGCATCGGCTGGCTGCCTATGGGCGGCTATGTAAAGATAGCAGGAATGGTGGATGAAAGCATGGATACAGAACAACTGAAAAAACCTGCTAAACCTTGGGAATTCCGTAGCAAACCAGCTTGGCAAAGACTTATCATCATGCTTGGCGGGGTTACTGTCAATTTCTTTTTGGCGTGGATAATTTTCGCTTCATTAAGTTTCTTCAAAGGAGAGGTTTTCTATAATAATTCTAAAATGGAGAATGGAATTTCCGTGAATGAAGCAGGACAGAAAATGGGACTAAAACCAGGTGATAAAATCTTAAAAATAGATGGAAAACCTGCCCTGTCTTTCAATAATTCCGCAATAAATATGCTCTTTGCTGACCAAGTAACCGTAATGAGAGAGGGGAAAGAAGTAACTTTTGACATCAATAAAGAAGGCGTTGGCGAAGTTCTAAAATCTGGCGGAAGAGGCTACATATCTCCAAGAGTACCTGTGATAGTAGATTCAGCAATTGCTGGTGGAGCAAAAGAAGCTGGTCTGATGAAAGGTGATAAAATCGTGGGAGTTAATGGTAAATCAATCATGTTCTTTGATGAACTAGCCACTACTCTTAATGAAAATAAAAATAAAAAAATTAGCCTAGAATTTATTAGAAACGGACAAAACCAAACTGCTGAGGCTAGTGTAGACAAGGAAGGTAAACTTGGCTTTAAAGTAAATGAAGCCCTAGCAATGGCTGTTTTGGAGAAAGCCAAAGAGACCAAAAACTTCGGTTTCTTTGAAGCAATAGGAAGGGGTTTTGAAAGAACAATAGAATCACTAACTCAGCAGGTTAAACAATTTAAAATATTATTCAACAAACAAACCGAAGGCTACAAACAAGTTTCTGGACCAATTGGAATCGTGAAAATGATGCCTACAGAGATTGACTGGGCAGCATTTTGGAGTTTTACTGCGATGTTTTCCGTTTGGTTAGCATTTCTAAACCTGCTTCCTATCCCTGGGCTTGATGGCGGGCATGTGGTATTTACACTTTGGGAAATGATTACAGGAAAACCTGCTTCTCAGAAAGTGTTAGAATATGCACAAATGGCTGGGGTAATCTTGCTTTTAGGTCTGATGCTTCTCGTTTTTGGAAATGACATTTATAAATTATTTTAAAAACATGAATATTTTTCAAACTGATAATGAATAAATTAAGATTAAATTCATATTTTTATTAGAAAATTATTTGGTTGATATTAAAATACATACTATATTTGCACCACTAAAAATGAACAAAACGCCTTTTTAGCTCAGTCGGTTAGAGCATCTGACTGTTAATCAGAGGGTCGCTGGTTCGAGCCCAGCAAAAGGCGCCAAAAAAGAGTTATCAGATGATAACTCTTTTTTATTTAAATTAAACATTTAATTCTATTCCCTTTCCGCTCTCCATGCGTATACTTTTGTGGGATTTTCTTTTATAAGTTTTTCATTTCGCTCAAAGAGGGCTTTTGCGAGATTTTCATCTTTTGTGGCTTTTAGATAATACTCTTTGGCTTTTTGCGAGTCTTTTTTAAATTTAATCCCCGCATGATACATCGCTCCTAGTGAGGAAATACTCATTTCTTCACCGATGGCTTCCCCTTTTCTGAACCATTCTACCGCCTTGTCATAGTTCTTTGGTAAATCTCCACCGAGTGTGTAAAGGTATCCGAGATTATAGATAGCTTTCGGATTTCCTAAATTGGCTGCTTTTTCCATCCATTCTATTCCCTGCTGGATGTTCTTTACTTGTGGATTGTCTTGCAGATAGATGAAAGCTAGATTATTCATCGCATCCACATCACCAAGATTAGCCGCTATTTTATACCATTTTAAGGCTTTTGTAAAGTCTCCTTTATTTTCTCCTTTGTCATTATAATAAATATAAATAATACCCAAATAATTAGAAAAAGCTACCTCAGAAGGAAAATTCTCATACCCCCAAGTGTACAGTTCTATGGCTTTTGGGATATTTTGTTTTACTTCTTCCCCTTTAAGGTAAAAATAGGCAACTTGCACCAGTCGTTGCTTGTCTTTAGTCATTTTCACTGATTTTTCTATCAGTTCCAAATTTTTATCGTAGTTTTTCTCCACACCCCAGCCCATATAATACATATACGCCAAGTTATCCACCGCAGAGGAACTCCCTAAACCTGCTGCTTTTTGGAAAAGTTCTATTGCTTTTTTATAATCTTGTTTTACACCTGTACCATCTCGATACAGAAGCCCTAAATTATTACAAGCATCTGCATGATTGGATTTCACAGCTTTTTCTAACAATTTTACAGCTTTTCCATAATCTTGTTTCACTCCAGCCCAGCCTTTTATATAAATAGTTCCGAGTGTGTTCAGAGATTCTGCATAGCCTTTGTCAGCTGACTTTTGGAACCACAGCAGCGCTTTTTCATTATCCTGCGGATAGCCCTTTTCTCCCATAAAATATGATGATGCAAGATAGAACATCGCTTCTGCATCCCCTTTTTCGGATTTTTTCAACAAGTCATCTTGAGCTTGTATCAATCCTGAAAAGAAAATTAAAACTATTAGCAATAAAGTTCTCATAGTAAATATTTTTTGTTATTTATTTGTTTTGTAATAATTTATCAGTCCATTCGTAGAAGAATCATGGGAAGAAATTTTATCAGAATTGATAAGTTCGGGTAAAATTCTGTTTGCAAGGACTTTTCCAAGCTCCACCCCAAATTGGTCAAAACTAAATATATTCCAAATCACTCCCTGAACGAATATCTTGTGTTCATACAAAGCGATAAGCTGCCCCAGTGAAAAAGGATTTAATTCTTTGAACAAAAATGAATTCGTCGGAATATTTCCTTGGAAAATCTTATAATTTACCAGCTTTTCTATTTCAGAAACAGATTTATTGGTTTTATGTAATTCATCTAAAACCTGCTCTTTGTCCTTTCCAAAAGCCAAAGCCTCTGTCTGCGCAAAGAAATTCGCCAAAAGTTTTTCCTGATGGTCAGCGACCGAATTACAAGACTTCGCATAAGCGATAAAATCCGACGGAATCAGCTCCGTTCCCTGATGAATAAGCTGATAGAAGGCGTGCTGCCCGTTAGTCCCTGGCTCTCCCCAGATAATCGGTCCAGTTTCGTAATACACAAACTCCCCATTTCTATCCACAGACTTACCATTGCTCTCCATATCGCCCTGCTGAAGGTAAGCAGGAAAACGGTCAAGATACTGAGAATAAGGCAGAACCGCGTGCGAACTTGCATCAAAAAAGTTTCTATACCAAATGCCCAGCAATGCCATCAATACTGGAACATTTTCGGAAAATTCTGCTTTTCGGAAATGATTATCTGTGTCGTTTGCTCCTTTTAAAAGTTGCTCAAAATTATCATAACCAATTGATAATACTATACTTATACCGATAGCCGACCAAAGCGAATAGCGACCACCAACCCAGTCCCAAAATTCAAAAATATTTTCTTCGGCGATTCCAAATTTCTTAACCTCCGAAACATTAGTAGAAAGCGCCACAAAGTGCCTCACCACATCTCCCTCACTGCCAGATTTTAAGAACCAATCCTTTGCAGAATGGGCATTGGTCATGGTTTCCTGAGTGGTGAAAGTTTTAGAAGCAATGATGAAAAGCGTAGTCTCTGGGCTGAGGTTTTTAAGCGTTTCGACTAAATGATTTCCGTCTACATTAGACACAAAATGCACATTCAGTCTTGTTTTAAAATGTTTCAATGCAGAGCAGACCATCACTGGCCCTAAATCCGAACCACCAATCCCGATATTCACCACATCCGTGATTTCCCTTCCCGAAAATCCTTTGTGCTCGCCCGAAATCACCTTTTCCGAAAAAGTTTTCATCTGAGAGAGAACTCTTTTCACATCGGGTTTTATATCTTTCCCATCCACTAAAATCGGCTGGTCAGAAAAATCTCTCAAAGCCGTGTGGAGAACCGCCCTTCCTTCGGTTTCATTTATTTTTTCGCCTGAAAACATTGCCGAAATTGCCGTTTTCAGTTCGCATTCTTCAGCCAATTGGAGCAAAAGATTTTTTACCTTTTCATCGATTAAATTTTTAGAAAAATCAAACAAAAAGTTTTCTCTTTTTATAGAAAATTCTTTAAAACGATTAGGATTTTCAGCGAAAAGCTCCCTTAAATCAAAGTTTTTTTCAGCAAAATATTCATTCAGACCTTTCCAAGCCTTGGTCTGGGTAGGGTTTATTTTTGGTAGCATAAATTTTTAATTATTAAAAAACACAAATTTAGTCTTTTAAATTTAAAAAATCCCCGCACACGGCAGGGATTTTCATCATTTATTTTTCTTCTTCTCTTTTATCTGATTTTTTCCAAAATTTCTTTCTATTTCTCCAAACAAAAATTCCTAAAACGCCAGCTAAAATAAACATCCAAGCGTTTGCAGCCAGTATTAAGAACTTCTGGAATCCATAGAATCCATCAACGAAAGCTTCTTTAAAATCATACCAAAAACTTCCTTTGTATTTGTCTTCCAAGCTTCTGATATTCGGCATTTCCTCTTGAGAAATCTTGAATTTCGGTTCGGAAAGATAGATGCTCACCGTGCTGTATTTCAGTTCATCAGCGAGATTGAAATCATTTATTTTCTGATAATTAAGCTCTCGCTCATTATCATTTGTTGCTTCTGCATTTTTAGTTGTATTGGTTTGCTGAGAAAGTTGAGCTTTATGCTTCTCCATTCTTTGTTTTTCCAGTTCCGCCATTTTTACATTAGCACTCACATCTTGTGCCGTAATAGTGCGTTCTCGGAGAAAAATACTCTTGTCATTCAGTAATTTTAGGAAATCGGACAATTTCTCAGTTGGCACCCGCACCTCCATTTGGTTTTTAGTGGTGTATTTACGGACATATAGAGATTTTTCTTCTGACTGAGGGAAGATATTTTCCTCCAAAACATCACTACGATAATTACTACTCGTCACAAAACCACCCATCTCCTTCAGTGTATTTTCTATGTAGATAGTTGCCTGATACACATCTGAAACATCCATATCTACATTTGCTTTTCGCACGAATTTTTTACCTTCCACTTCTTGGGTTGCTGCCATAGATATAGACGCGGCAGTGCTGTCCACCGCTGTTTCTGATTCTATGGATTCTAGGTGAGACTCTGAATAAGATGTTTCTGTTCCATTTTTTTTAGCACAGGAAACTATCATAAAGACAGCCATAAAGACCACTACTGAATTTCTAAATACTCTTTTCATATTCTTATTTTTTGAATTATTGGTACAAATTTCCATCAAATCGCTTGACAATTATTGTAAATTAGTTTTAAAACTACTGAAAATTGGTTTTACAAATTTATAATATTGATTGTCTTTGATTTGTAAAAAAACTTTATTCCAAATATAGCATATTTATTTGATTTTTTCAGCCAATAAATTCAAAATTTTCCAGCCTTGTTCATCTACTTTTTTCAGAAATTTAGCAATAATCACAGCCAGTAAGACATTTAGAACATAAATCAAAATCATCAAAACGAACCAATGTAAATTTTCCCTAAAAACAGGAATGAAAAAATACACCAAAGACGAGCTGATTCCTTGTGCGAAATAGAAAAATATCGCATTCTGACCTATGTAGGAAAGCAGACTTTCTTTCTGAATTTTTAGTCTGTTATAAAAGATAAAAATCATCACCAAGGAAACAAAAGACCAAACAATATAAGGGATTTTGGGCGGGAATTTCTGTTTATTAAGCTTGTAAAAAATATTTGTCCCATAGCTCCAAAACATTCCTACAAGACTAAACAACACAAAACCAATTAAAAACAGAACTTGGGAATTGGTTAATTTCTTGTTTTTCAGCTGATAAGCCACAAGGAAAACCAATAAATAAAAAACCGTGTAGCCCACCTGCCCAGTGGGATAAAAATCTGGATTAGAATTAAATACAAATATAAAAACCACAAAAAAACCTATAATCCACCAAATGTATTTTGAGAAAAACCTCAACACGATGACTCCAAAAAAAGTAACAATGTAGTAGGTTTTCAAATACCAAAAACTACCCATCACCACAGGAAACACATCACAGGTGCTATACTGATGCAGCCACCAGTTTCCCAAAAGTTTAAAATTAAAAGGCTGACTCAAGCTGTTCTCGGTATATTTCGATCCGAAGGTCAGAAAGAAATTTTGGTATGTTTCTTTGTCAAAAAAGGACTGCAGAAAAACCTTGAAAAAACTATCAAAAAAGAACAATCCTGTCACGAAAATCATATAGGTGATTTGTAATTTCAGCAGCCTGCGAAAGGTTTTATCAAGATTCCCAGAAGAGGTCAATCCACTGAGTGCGAAGAAAATAGGAACATCAAAAAGCAGACTAAAAATCCTCATTTCATTAGAAACATAAAACTGCCCAGACCAAAAAACAGTGTGAATAAAAACAATTGACAAAGTTGCCAAACCCTTCGCGTAATCAATGTATAAATCTCTTTTCATCAAAACGAGAATTTTTAGCCAAAAATAAAATTTTTAATTAAAAATTTATCCCTTCTGAATAATATTTAGTAAATTTGTGCATCATTTAAAAACAAAAATTATGTTTAAAAAAGTAATTTATTTAGGTCTTATGGCAGGAGCAATTCATTTTGCTGATGCTCAAAAAATCAATTTAGGAAAAGCACTAGATGCAGGTGCAAAAGGAGTAAAAGCATTGACTTTCTCTAACGCTGATGCAGCAAGACTTTCTAAAGAATCTGTCGACTGGATGGATAATAACAATCCAGTAGCTGACAAAAACAGCCCTTACACAAAAAGACTAAACCGTCTTTTCGGAAAACACAAAAACCAAGATGGACTTACTTTAAATTATAAAGTATATTTAGTAAGAGATATCAACGCTTTCGCTGCTGCTGACGGAAGTGTGAGAGTTTTCTCTTCTCTTATGGATATCATGACAGATGATGAGCTTCTGGCTGTTATCGGGCATGAAATCGGACATGTGAAAAACGAAGATACTAAAGATGCTATCAAATCTGCATACACCAGAGCTGCACTTGTAGATGCTGCTGGAGCTGCAAGTAACACAGCGTCAAAACTTAGCGAAACTCAGTTAGGAAACATGGCAAATGCGTTCTTAGATTCTTCTCACAGTAGAAAACAAGAAAGCCAAGCGGATGACTATTCATACCAATTCATGAAGTCTAACGGTTATGATGTAGTAGGAGCTTACACTGCATTCAAAAAATTAGAACTTCTAGCAGGAGGTGCTAAAGAAAACGGATTCCAAAGAATGTTCAACTCTCACCCAGACAGCGGAAAAAGAGCTGAAGCAATTAAGAAAAAAGCAATAAAAGACGGACTTTGGAAAGATCCAGGAACAGTAGAACTTCCAAAAACTAAAATTGTTCAAAAATAAAACAAGAACTTCTCTCGGATTTGAGAGAAGTTTTTTTTATTAAAAAAGTGATAGGATTTTTGTAGTAGAAAAAAAAAGTTTATATTTGCAAACTAATTTTAAAATTAAATACTTATAACAATGTTTGCAATCGTAGAGATAGCGGGGCTTCAATACAAAGTAGAGCAAGACCAAAAGTTATTTGTAAACCGTTTAGCAGGAGACAAAGGAGCAAAAGTTTCTTTTGACAAAGTTCTTTTAACTTCTAACGGAACTGTAACAGTAGGCGCCCCAGCTGTAAAAGGAATCGCTGTAGAAGCAGAGATTTTGGATCATGTCCAAGCTGATAAAGTAATCGTTTTCAAAAAGAAAAGAAGAAAAGGTTACAAAGTAAAAAATGGTCACAGACAACAGTTGACTCAGATTCAGATTACTTCCATCACTGGTTTTTCAGGAGGAGCTAAGAAGAGTACAAAGGAAATTGCTAAGCCAGAAACTGCTGGTGCAGATAGAGACACTGTAGATTTCAGCGAAGACCACGAACTTAACTACAAATTGAAAAAGTTCAATCTTTCTCAGTCTAAAGAAAATAGAGAAATTCTAGTATCTCTTGCAGAAGGAAAAGCAACTCTTCCTCATGCAGAAGTAGATGCTTTGATTGAGAAAAACATCGCTAAATTTAAAGAATTAAAAAAGTAATAAACCCTTAAAAACCATAAAATAAAATGGCACACAAGAAAGGAGTTGGTAGTTCCAAAAACGGTAGAGAGTCTCACTCTAAAAGATTAGGCGTGAAGATTTTTGGTGGTCAGGAAGCTATTGCTGGGAACATCATCGTAAGACAAAGAGGTACTCAGCACCATCCAGGTGAAAATGTAGGAATGGGGAAAGACCATACATTATTTGCCCTTGTAGATGGTAAAGTAGTTTTCACTAAAAAGAGAGATAACAGATCTTTCGTATCTGTAGAACCAAATGCTTAAGAAGCATTGATAAAAATCCAAAAAGCCTTAGTTTTCTACTGAGGCTTTTTTATATGAATATAAATCGATTTTATTATGAATAATGATATTTTACTGAATATTGCCAGTGAATTCGGGACACCCTTATATGTATATGACGCTGAATCAATCAAAAATCAATACCAAAATTTGACTTCAGCTTTTCCCGAAAAAACAAAATTTTTCTACGCTTGTAAAGCATTGACCAATATCAACATATTAAAATATGTAAATCAACTAGGCGCAAATCTTGACTGTGTCTCTATCAACGAAGTCAAACTCGGGCTAAAAGCAGGTTTTTCTCCTGATAAAATTTTATTCACACCTAACTGCGTAGACCTCACAGAGATAGAGGAAGCTGTGAAACTAGGCGTTCATATCAACATTGATAACATCTCCATTTTAGAGCAGTTCGGGAATAAATACAGTGATTCCTACCCTATCTTTATCAGAATAAATCCTCACATATACGCGGGAGGAAACCATAAAATATCTACGGGACATATTGACTCTAAATTTGGGATTTCTATCCATCAGCTCCGCCATATAGAAAGATTAGTAAAATCTACAAAACTGAATATTGAAGGACTGCATATGCACACAGGTAGCGAAATCCGTGACCCAGATGTATTCCTACAAGGAATGGAAATCATGTTCGAATTAGTGGAGCATTTTCCTAATTTGAAATACATTGACATGGGTAGCGGTTTCAAGATTTCTTACCACTCAGATGATATGGAAACAGACATCGCTCTACTTGGTAAAAAAGTGGAAAATGCTTTCCTTAGCTTCTGTAAAGAAAACGATAAAGAGCTGGAACTTTGGTTCGAGCCAGGGAAATATTTAGTTGGAAAATCTGGACATTTCCTAGTAAATGCCAATGTTATTAAACAAACGACTGCTACGGTTTTCGTGGGAGTAAATTCTGGGTTCAACCACCTCATCAGACCTATGTTCTATGATTCCTACCATATCATAGAAAATCTGTCTAACTCTACAGGAACAGAGAGAATCTACACTGTGGTGGGAAATATCTGCGAGACAGACACTTTCGCTTGGGATAGAAAACTCAATGAAGTCCGCGAAGGAGATATTCTGGTTTTCAGAAATGCAGGTGCGTATGGTTTTGAGATGAGTTCTAACTTTAATTCCAGACTAAAACCTGCCGAGGTTCTTTGGCTGAATGACAAAGCGCACCTCATCAGAAAAAGAGAAGTTTTTGAAGATTTATTAAAAAATCAAATAGAAGTTCTGTAAGTGAAATATTTTTGGGAATAGAAAATTTCCAACTTAAATCTGTCAATTTGGCAGAAATTTTATATCTTCGTAAAAAATTATAATGTGGAGAAGAAGTACATAGATGAAACACGCCAAGGCGAAGCTTATGCAATCGCAGACCTTGATGGAAATACGAAAAAACTTTTTTTGGAAAGCTATGGCTGTCAGATGAATTTTTCTGACTCTGAAATCGTAGCTTCCATTTTACAAAAAAACGGCTACAATACTACTACGGTTTTGGAGGAAGCAGACCTCATTTTGCTCAATACCTGCTCAGTTCGGGAAAAAGCGGAGCAGACCGTAAGAATGCGACTTTCACAGTTCAAAACGCTAAAGAAAACAAAGCCAAGCCTCACCGTAGGTGTTTTAGGATGTATGGCGGAGCGATTGAAAACCAAACTTTTGGAGGAAGAACATTTGGTGGATTTGGTCGTTGGGCCAGATGCCTACCGAGACCTACCTAACCTTTTGAAAGAAACTTCGGAAGGGCGAGATGCCATCAATGTGATGCTTTCCAAAGAAGAAACTTATGCCGACATCAGCCCTGTGCGTCTGAGTGGAAATGGCGTAACTGCTTTTGTGACGATTACCCGTGGATGCGACAATATGTGTACTTTCTGCATCGTGCCTTTCACTCGTGGAAGGGAAAGAAGCCGAGACCCTCATTCTATTATCAATGAATGTAAAGAACTTTGGGACAATGGTTATAAGGAAATCACACTCCTTGGGCAGAATGTAGATTCCTACCTTTGGTATGGTGGCGGTGCGAAAAAGGATTTTGACAAAGCTTCCGAGATGCAAAAGGCAACTGCCCTGCATTTCGCACAGCTGCTGGAAATGGTAGCTCAGGCTGTTCCTGAGATGAGAATTCGTTTTGCGACTTCCAATCCACAGGATATGAGTCTGGATGTCTTCCGTATGATGGCAAAATATGACAACATTTGTAAATATGTGCATTTGCCAGTACAAAGCGGAAGCGACAACATGCTGAAAGCCATGAACCGCCAGCACACCCGCCAAGAATATTTAGATCTAATAAAAGAAGCGAAAAAAATCGTTCCAGATATTGCTTTTTCTCAGGATATTATGGTCGGTTTCTGCGGAGAAACAGAGCAAGACCACCAAGATACACTTTCCCTAATGAGAGAAGTGGAATACGACTACGGCTATATGTTCGCCTATTCAGAAAGACCGGGAACACCTGCACACAAGAAGATGAAGGACGATGTACCAGCCGATGTAAAACAACGCAGACTCTCCGAGGTGATTGCCTTGCAGGGCGAACTTTCCACCATGAGAATGAAAGGATATGTAGGCAAAAACCACGAAGTGCTGATAGAGGGAATTTCCAAAAAAGACCCTAACCAATGGAGAGGCAGAAATTCCCAAAATGTAGTAGTAGTTTTTGACAAACAAGAAGGCCAGAAGATAGGCGATACAGTTTCCGTATACGCCTACGACAGTACACAGGGAACACTCATTGGAAGAGTGGTTTAATTTAAATATTAAAGTTAATTTAACTTCAAAAATGTCTGACTTACAAAACATAAAAAACCGCTTCGGTATTATCGGAAATTATCCTGCGCTAAACAGGGCGCTGGAAAAAGCGATACAGGTGGCGCCTACTGATATTTCGGTTTTGGTCATCGGAGAAAGTGGTACAGGGAAGGAATTTATCCCAAAAATCATCCACTCCGAATCCAAGCGCAAACACCAGCCTTATATCGTGGTAAACTGCGGTGCTATCCCAGAGGGAACGATAGATTCGGAGCTTTTTGGGCATGAGAAAGGCGCTTTTACGGGAGCAACCAGCACGAGAAAAGGTTATTTCGAGGTAGCAGACGGCGGTACTATTTTTTTGGATGAGGCGGGCGAACTTCCTTTGCAGACGCAGGTTCGTTTGCTCCGTGTTTTGGAAAGTGGAGAGTTTATGAAAGTGGGTTCCTCGCAAATCCAAAAAACCAATGTAAGAATAGTAGCGGCAACGAATGTAAATATGATGAATGCCATTCAGGAAGGGAAATTCCGTGAAGATTTGTATTACAGACTAAATACCGTTCAGGTGGATATGCCACCACTCCGCGAGAGAAAAGGCGATATTCATTTGCTGTTTAGAAAATTTGCCATAGACTTTGCCGAAAAATACAGAATGCCAGAACTAATCCTCACAGAAGATGCAGTGCGGTATTTGGAAAGCTACTCATTCCCTGGGAATGTCCGCCAGCTGAGAAATTTGGTGGAGCAGATGACCGTGGTGGAACAGAGCAGAACCATCAATGCGGAAAGACTTGCAGAATATATCCCTGCGGACAACAGACTTCCTGTGGTTTCTAATCATTCTAAAACGAATAATAATTCTGATTTTAGTTCGGAAAGGGAAATCATGTATAAAATTCTCTTTGACATGAGAAATGATATCAATGATTTGAAATCTCTGACTTCGGAACTTATTAAAAACCGAGGAACAGGAGAATTCTCTATGCACGAACAGAATCTAATCAATAGAATTTACACGCCTGAGGTGTCTTCTACAAACCCTAGTTCGCTCCTTTATTTCGAAACACCGCCGACAGAAATACAAAATCCGACCATCATCACAAGGTCTGATATGGAAAATTATAACAATATAGAGGACATAGAATTAGAAGAAGCTCAGCCAGAATCTTTATCTTTGCAGAATAATGAGCGAGACCTCATCATAAAAGCTTTAGAAAAACACAACGGAAGAAGAAACAAGGCGGCAGATGAACTCGGCATTTCACAGAGAACGCTTTATAGAAAGATAAAACAATATAATTTGGAAGACTGATGGGAATTTTTTTAACCAAAATAAAACTAAAAATCGTCCTGATGACAGCTGCCATGGGAATTATCCTTTCCTCGTGCTACAGCTTCACAGGGTCTTCGCTCAGTCCTGAGACGAAAACGATTTTAATCAAAAATTTTCCGAACAATGCCGCTTTGGTCAATTCTGATTTGAGCCAAGATTTCACGATGGCATTACAAAATATGTTTTTGCAGAGAACCTCCCTCAAAGGGACTTCTGAAAACCCTGATATCCTGATAGAAGGCTATATCTCGGATTACAGCATCACGCCGACATCTATTTCTTCTACTTCGGTAGGGGCAACGGAGGCTGCACAAAACAAACTTACAATTACTGTACATGTAAATTATGAAAACAAAATAGAGCCTGAGAAAAATTTTAATAAAACTTTTTCTGGAGAGGCTACATTTAGTAGTGATTTGGATATCAATGCTATAGAAAGCAGCCAAGTACGAATAGTGAATGAAAGAATTATTAACCAGATTTTTAATGAAATTGTAGCAAATTGGTAATGGAAACAAGAATAATAGACCTTATAAAAAACCCTGAAACTCTTAGGGTAGAGGATTTAAACTTATTGGAAACAGAAATAGAGAAATTCCCTTATATGCAGAGTTTGCGGGCTATTTATCTTTTGGGAGTTCATCGTTTTTATAATGAGCATTTTCCGAAAGAATTAGCAAAAACCGCTGCCTATACGACAGACAAGAGAATTTTGTACAATTTGATTAACAAAACCAATGAAAATATGGCTGCGGCCTTGGCAGCAAGTCCGTTTCCTTTCAAAACAGAATTTACTACAAAAACACCTGAAATTCAAGAAATTAAAGTAGAAGAAACTCCTATTCACACTGAAGAGAAAGTTGTGGAAAATACTGATTTAGTTGTTGAAACACAATCCGTTGAAATCAGCGAACCCGTATCTTTTGTAGAAGAAAATACAAACGAGGAACAACAAACAACAAACAACAAAACTCCTTCTATACCAGATGTTCCATCTGTAGAAGAACCTCAGTATAGCGCCCCTTCTCCAGAAAAAAGTGAGTATGAACAAAAAAAACTTGCCATCGATGAATATATTGCTGCTGAAATGGCAAAACTAAAATCTGGAACAGCAACGGAAGAGCCTTCTATCGTTGAAAAAGAAGAAGATGTAGAGCCTGTTAAAGCCGTTGAAACAATCAGCGAAACGGAAAAAGAAGAAATTGCAGTTGAGGAAGTTAAAGCTGAAGAAATTACTCCAATAGAAGTGGAAGAGGAAAAAGTTGAAGAAACTGAACCTATTGCTACAGAAACTGATGAAGAGAGATTTTCCGCAGAAGAATTGGCTAGTCCAAGTACATTTAACCTGAAAAAACCTAAAGAAACAACGATTGATTTCTATAACAAAAAACAAACTGGATATGTAGAAGAAACTTCTACAGCAAAAGAAGATTATTACTCTTCCGCAAAACCAGTTGAAGAAGAAAACAAGGTAAAAGAAACAACTGTTGATTTTTATACTAAAAAACAAACAGAGCTAGTAGAGGAAGCTCCTGCGCAAAAAGAAGATTATTATTCTGTAAAACCTGTTTCTGAAAGTTCAGCTGAAGATGAAACAAAAGAAACAACAATTGATTTTTATGCTCAAAAGCAGACTATAGCGGAAACCGCTGTACAAAAAGAAGACATTTACTCCTCTGAAAAAACAGCTAAAAACGAAGAAAAAGAGACAACTATTGATTTTTATGCCAGAAAACAAACTGAATCCATAGAGGAAAATCCTGCGCAAAAAGAAAATAATTACTCTTCAGAAAGTTCAACTGAAAACGAAGCAAGAGGAACAAACATTGATTTTTATGCTTCTAAAATAGCGGTTTCTGATACACAAGAAGAGCAAAAATCAGCTTATTCTCCTGTGGATATTTATCAAAAACCTATTGAAACAAAAAACACTGAAAAGGATGAACCAGCAGAAGTTTATAAAAACCCTGTAGATTTCTATTCTTCTCAGAATAAACTTGTTCAAGAAGAGGAAAATATTTCTACAACGGAAGAAGCAGCAAACAGCGAGAAACCAGAACCAAAGACAGAAATAGAGACAGAAAAAGTTTCAGAAGTAGTGAAACCAGCTTCTAATAGTAATGTAACTTCATTCATCAGTACTTGGAAAAGCTGGCTAAAAATAGACCGTTCAGAAATCGTTACTCCTTCTGAACAAGACAAAAAAGCTGCAATCATTGACAAGTTCATAGAAAACAATCCAAAAATCTCTCCAATAAAAGAGGATGTAGATTTTATCGTAAAGGAAAAGAGCAATGATATTTCCCACCTGATGACTGAAACGCTTGCTCAACTTTATGTAGAACAAAAACTCTACACCAAAGCCATCCAAGCGTACAAAATTCTTCAAGAAAAACATCCAGAGAGAACGGATGAATTCAAGGAAAGAATAGAGGAAATCAAAAAATCAAGAAACATCAAGTAAATAAAAAAGCCTTCAAAATTTGAAGGCTTTTTCTTTTTTATTGAAAGAGAAATTAAACTACTCCTTGTGCAAGCATAGCATCAGCAACTTTTACGAAACCTGCAATGTTCGCTCCTTTTACATAGTTTACATATCCATTTTCTTCTTTTCCGTATTTTCTACATACTTCATGGATTCCTCTCATGATAGTTTGTAGTTTTTCATCTACTTCTTCTGCAGACCAGCTCAAACGGATAGAGTTCTGTGTCATCTCTAAACCAGATGTCGCCACTCCACCAGCGTTAGATGCTTTTCCTGGAGAGAATAATAATTTATTTTCCAAGAACAGCTCCATTGCCTCTAATGTACATGGCATGTTTGCAGCTTCAGTTACACACTTACAACCGTTAGCCACCAAGTTTTTAGCATCTTCTATGTTAAGCTCGTTTTGAGTAGCAGCAGGGATAGCTACATCACATTTCACTTCCCAAGGGCGTTTTCCAGCGAAGAATTTAGCATTTGGATATTTTTTAACATAATCCTCAGCTCTGTTGTTTCCGCTTGCTCTTAGTTCTAGTAAGAAATCAATTTTATCTCCGCTTACTCCTTCTTCATCATATACATATCCATCAGGACCAGAGATAGTTACTACTTTACCTCCTAAATCATTTACTTTTTTAACAACTCCCCAAGCTACATTTCCGAAACCTGATACAGTCACGATTTTACCTTTGATGCTTTCTCCTTTAGTTTTAAGCATTTCTTCAGCAAAATATACAACTCCGAAACCAGTAGCTTCTGGTCTGATCAATGAACCACCGAAAGAAAGACCTTTTCCTGTCAATACTCCTGTGAATTCATTTCTCAATCTTTTATATTGTCCGAACATGTAGCCTACTTCTCTTGCTCCTACACCGATATCTCCAGCAGGTACATCCGTATCAGGACCGATATGTTTAGCCAATTCCGTTGCGAAAGACTGGCAGAATCTCATGATTTCGTTATCTGTTTTTCCACTTGGGTCAAAGTCAGAACCACCTTTACCACCACCCATAGGAAGTGTAGTCAAGGAATTTTTGAAAGTCTGCTCAAACGCCAAGAATTTAAGGATGCTCAAATTCACAGAAGGGTGAAAACGAATTCCTCCTTTGTATGGCCCGATAGCAGAGTTCATCTGTACTCTGTAGCCTCTGTTTACTTGGATTTGTCCTTTGTCATCTACCCAAGGAACTCTGAAAATAATCGTTCTTTCTGGCTCAGCCATTCTTTCCAAAAGCATTTTGCCTTGGTACTGTTTTTTAGTCGCGATGAAAGGAATTACCGTTGCAGCAACTTCCTTTACTGCCTGAATAAACTCAGTTTCGTTTGGGTTTCTTGCTTCAACCCCAGCAACAAATTTTTGAATTTCTTGCTCTACATTGTACTGTTCCATAATAATATGATGTAAAATAATTTATATATTGAGCAAATTTAAGGCTTTTTTTGCCTTAAACCTAATAATATTGACCTAAAAAAATCATTCTATATTTACCACACTTTCTATGCTTGGGACATGCTGTTTTACAGTGGTTTCCACACCTAATTTTATAGTAGAATTACTAATGTGACAGCCAGAGCAATTCCCTAAAAGCCTGACATACACCTTGTTATCTTTTATTTCTACTAATTCTATATCACCGCCATCATTATTCAAAAACGGCCTAATGCTTTCCAATGCTTTTTTTACTTTCGTTTCTATGCTTTCTTCCATGAGGATTTTTACTTATTTTTTAGTTGAACAACCTGCCATTGTGGTAATTTTAACAGCCTCTGTCGGAGGGAGATTTTTATTTCTTTCTATGAGGCTTTCTATCATATTTCTCGTGATTTCTGTATAGATTTCTGATATTTTAGTTCCATCATTCAGAGCAGCTGGTTTTCCTGTGTCTCCTGCCTCTCTTATTCCTTGTATTAAAGGAATTTCGCCCAAAACAGGAATGCCCAAATCTTTTGCTAAATTTTGGGCGCCTTCTTTCCCAAAGATGTAATATTTATTATCTGGAAGCTCTTCTGGAATGAAATACGCCATATTCTCCACAAGCCCTAAAACAGGGATATTGATGCTTTCCATTTGGAACATTGCAATTCCTCTTCTCACATCTGCCAGAGCCACATGCTGAGGCGTGCTTACAATAATCGCTCCTGTAACAGGAAGTTCCTGAACCACAGAAAGATGTATATCTCCCGTGCCAGGAGGAAGATCTATGAGTAAAAAATCTAGCTCTCCCCAGTCCGTATCACGAATCATCTGATGAAGAGCTTTCCCTGCCATGGGCCCTCGCCAAACTACGGCTTTATTTGCTCCTGAAAAATATCCAATGGACAGCATTTTTATTCCATACTGCTCTATGGGTTTCATTAGGTGTTTTCCTTCGATTTGGATGGAACTTGGTTTATCGCCTTCGGTATCGAACATGGTAGGAATAGATGGCCCATATATATCCGCATCCAGCAGTCCTACTTTGAAGCCCATTTTCGCTAAAGTTACCGCCAAATTAGCAGTCACCGTAGATTTGCCTACACCTCCTTTTCCAGATGCTATAACGATGATGTTTTTTACGCCTTGTATTTCTTTCCCTCGGATACTTGGCTTTGGTTTGGTTTCTGGAGAAGAAATTTTTAGTTTTAATACATATTGATTATCAAATTCCTTGGAAAACGCCTCTTTTATGGCTGTTTCTAGTTTTTTCTTCTCGTGCATAGCTGGAGAATGGGCTACCATATCTATATAGACATCATTTTCAACGATTTGTAGATTGGTTACCAATTCTTCTATTCCTATTTTTTTAAAAAAATCTTCTACTTTTTTTCTCTCCAACATGATTAAAAATATACTATGACAAATTTAATTATTTTTTTGAATAAAGCGTTCTATAAATCACCTCTAATCCTAAATAAAAAGAGAGATTTCCCAAAAGTGAAACCTCTCCTATTATTATAAATTAAAATATAGTCTTTAGAAATCTACAATGAAGCCATTTCTTGTATCTTTTCATTGGTCAATATTCTTTTTGCAAATCTGAATCTCAAGCCCCAGTATTTTTCATTTAGAGAAGATATTGTAACTCCTTTAGATGTGGATGCATGGATAAATTTGATTTCTCCTTCTGGTGTAATTTCTTGAACGATACCCACATGTGAAATTCTGCTTCCTCTAGTTTGGAAAAATAGTAAATCCCCTTTTTCTAGTTCTTCTCTTTCTACTCTTTCCCCTTCCTGAGCCTGAGCTGAAGAGATTCTAGGAAGATTTATCCCTGTGGCTGAACCATAAACCGAAAGAACAAATGCAGAGCAGTCTATCCCGCTTCTAGTCATCCCACCAAATCTATATGGTGTCCCGATGTAAGTGTTTGCTTCGCTAAGAATCCCATCTATAGTAGAAGATTTTTTCTTTGCCATTTTTCTTGCAGAAACCGTTTTTTCTTCGGTTTTTTCAATGGCCTTATTTGATTCTAGTTCTTTTTTATACTCTTGAGTCAAAGATGTAAAATGAGACTTTTCTTCTGCTAAAACTTCTGGTTTATATGCTGATGGAGTAGCCACTACATAATTGGATACACAAGACTGAAGAGAAAACAACAATCCTGCCATAAGACTATAAAATAAAACACTTTTTTTCATCAATTGGGATATCTTCATAGGGGGTAAACTTTTTGAGTTACTTCTATTTTGAACGGGGCAAATTTAGAAAAACTCGACAAAAATAAAAATGATTTTTGTCAGTTAGTCCATTTTTTAACAAAACTTTAAAACTAAAATTGCTGTTTTCAGGGAATTTAAGGCTTTTTGGGTGTCTGTATTTTTTTTAAACTTTTTATTAACATTTTATTAACAAAAGCCTGTTTCTATAATTTTGATTTTTCTTATCTTTGCACCTCAATTTATATAATGATGAATTTATCAAAAGAAGTAAAAGCGGGACTTATTGCGATTTTTGCGATTGTAAGTTTCATGTTATTTTTTCAGTTTTTGAAAGGAAAAAATGTATTTTCTACGGATAATTTTTTCTTTGTAAAATATGACAACGTAGATGGACTAGAGCCTTCTAATGCAGTCACTATCAATGGATTAAAAGTCGGATTAGTAGACCAGATTATTCCTATAACATCTAAAGATGGCAAAATAAGTTTCGTGGTAAGAATTTCTGTAGATGACCAGTATTCTTTCTCTAAAAACTCACCAGTAGAAATCTTCGAACCAAGTTTAATGGGTGGTAAGCAACTGAAAATCAATTTGGTTTATGATAATAAAATTGCAAAAGACGGCGATACATTGGGAGGGAAATTCCAGCTTTCTGCGATCAATGCTATGGCATCCGAAATGGGCCCGAAAGTTTCCAGCGTTCTTACAAAAGTAGATTCTACACTGGCTAGCACAAATAAAATTCTAGACGAGCAGAACAGAAGAGAAATAAAAACGCTTCTCTCTAATCTAAACACCACTGTATCAGCTTTCAAAACTACAGCTGACCAAACCAACAGACTTTTGTCTTCTAATGAACATAAAATAAGTTCTCTGCTGGATAACGCAAACCAAACGATGGTTTCTACGAAAAACACAGTAGATAAATTTGGAAAAGTAGCAGATGAAATAGATGCTAAAAAACTTAACCAATCTATAGAAGAACTTAGCAAAACAGCCAATCAGCTAAACCAAGTAATCGCTGGAATAAACCGTGGCGAAGGCTCTCTAGGAAAACTAATGAAAGATGAAGAGCTTTACAATAACCTCACTAAAACTTCTAACTCACTTAATGAGCTTATAAGTGATTTAAAACAAAACCCAAAGAAATACATCAATATTTCTGTTTTTGGGAAGAAATAAATAATAATTTTATTTGATAATAAAAAAGCCCTCCTTGAAAGAGGGCTTTTGCTATGCTGTAAGTTTTATTCTTGTTTAAATTTTTGAACTTTACAAGTTTATATCAATTAATAAAATTTACATTATGAATAAAAAAGAATTACTAAATTTGCCTCCCAAGTTATAATACTTTAATTGTGAAAGCAGAAACTCCCGATGGCATAGAGGCTAAAAACCCTAGGATAATGATTTATCCATCTTCTCGTGTTTTAAAATCAGAGGAAATACAGAGCGTTTCAGAAAGAATAAATGATTTTTTATCAGACTGGACTACACACGGCGAGCCACTTTCTGCATCATTTAGAATAGAAAAAAATCAGTTTCTCATCATCTTCATCGATGAAGAAAATGCCAAAGCTGGTGGATGCTCGATAGATTCGCTTACGAGTATGATAAGGGATATCGACACGGAATTTGGATTGGATTTTTTGAACAGAATGAAAGTTTCTTATATAGAAAATGGAGAAACTAAAACCATCAACCTCCTTGATTTCAAAAAAGGAATAAAAAACAGCTCTATCCCACACAATATAGAAGTTTTTGACTTCGCCAAAGAAACATACAATGACTATTTATCTGGCTTCCTGCTGCCATTAGAAAAAAGCTGGGCTAAAATTTATTTATGAAAAATATCGTTTTTATCATCGGTTTTTTATTTGTTTCCTGCTCCAAAAATGCGCAGGTCTACACGCCTGTGGGAGGAATGTCCAATGAAGAAATGGGCGTTTCCAAAAACAGAGCAAAACAGCTGAACACCATGGAAAGAGAACAAATCCAAGAATGGATTTCCAAACAGAAAGAAAAATTCTATCCTACCCAGCTCAACTATTGGAGCAATATAGAAAATCTAGAACAAAGAAAGAAAAAGCAGGACGGAGAGCTGGTTTCTTTCCAATATGAATTGTACGATTTTGATTTACAAAAATTCTACGAAAAACCTAAAACTTATAAAGACGCTCCTCTCGGAAAATTCGAGGAACTAGATGCCATAGAAGATGCCGTTCGGTACCTGAATCCTGATGAAGAAACCACCCTTCTCGTTCCTTCCGTTCTGGCGTATGGGACTTATGGAGATGGCGACCAAATCCCTTACGACATGCCTCTAATCATTAAACTAAAACTTATAAAATAATTTTTTAACATTATGAAAAGAATCTTATTCTTATTGATTTCTGCTTTAATTTTAACAAACTGTAAACCTATTTATAAAAAAATGAATATAGACAAAGCACTTTACGAAAAACTTCCTGATGGGGTCTATGCAAAAATGGAAACTTCAAAAGGAGACATGATTATCCAGTTCTTCGACAAGGAAGCTCCTGTTACGGTGGCTAACTTCGTAGGACTAGCACAAGGAACTATAGAAAACAAGGCGAAAGGAAAAGGACAGCCTTACTACGATGGAATTATCTTCCACAGAGTGATTAAAGACTTTATGATCCAAGGCGGTGACCCTACAGGAACAGGAATGGGCGACCCAGGATACAAATTTGATGATGAAAAAAATGATTTGAGACACGAAGGGAAAGGTTACCTTTCTATGGCAAACTCTGGACCTAATACCAATGGTTCTCAGTTCTTCATCACAGAAGTGGCTACACCTTGGCTGGATGGAAGACACACTATTTTCGGGAAAGTAATCAGCGGACTAGAAACTATCGATGCTATCGCAACGGTAGAAAAAGGAGCTCAAGACAAACCAAAAGAAGATGTGGTAATCAAAAAAGTAGAAATCTTCACTAAAGGCGACAGCTACAAATCTTATGATGCGGCTAAAATCTTCAACGAAGGTAAAAATAAAATCCAAGAAAAAAACAGACAAGAACAAGAGAGAAAATTCGCTTCTCTAAAAGAAGGAATGCAGCAGACTCCATCTGGTTTGTTCTATAAAATAACCAAACAAGGAGATGGAAAACAGCCACAAAAAGGAGATGTAGTTTCTGTTCACTACGCAGGAAGACTCGTAAATGGACAGGAGTTTGACAACTCTTTCAGAAGAGGAGAACCGATAGAAATTCCTATTGGTGTTGGTCAAGTGATTAAAGGCTGGGACGAAGGAATTATGCTTCTAAAAGAAGGCGATGCAGCTACTCTTCTTATCCCTTCTGAACTAGGCTACGGAGCAAGAGGCGCTGGCGGTGTGATTCCACCTAACGCTTGGCTGATTTTCGATGTAGAATTAGTAAAAGTAAAATAGATTGACAAAGAGCTCCTAAATTAGGAGTTCTTTTTTTATTTTTGTCAAAATTCTTAATAATCTCATCAAAATGACAATACAAAACCTAATAAAAGAACTTAACCAAATCATTCCTTTCCAACAGGCGGAAGACTTTGATAATGTGGGACTTCTCTGCGGAAATCCAGAGCGGGAAATCACAGGCGTTTTAATCTGTCACGATGCCTTGGAAAGCGTCGTAGAGGAAGCTGTACAAAAAAACGCAAATGTGATTTTGACCTTTCATCCGATTATTTTTTCAGGATTAAAGTCCATCACTGGCAAAAATTATGTAGAAAAAGCCGTCCTGAAAGCGATAGAAAACAAAATCGCCATCATCGCCCTTCACACGGCACTGGACAATCATTATTTCGGTGTGAATCATAGAATTTGCAAAGAATTAGGATTAAACAAGCTTAAAATTTTAATTCCAAAAAAAGAAAATCTTTTACAGCTAGTCACTTATGTTCCTGTGGATTATGCCGAACAGGTCAAAAAGGCTCTATTTGAGGCTGGAGCAGGGAACATCGGTTTTTATGATGAATGCAGTTTCAGCATCAGTGGCGAGGGAACTTTCCGCCCGATAGACGGTTCTAATCCGTTTTTGGGCAAAAAAGGAACAACTGAAAAAGTCAATGAAATTCAGCTTTCTGTGATTTTTGAAATATTCAAAAAAAATCAGATTATTGCCGCAATGAAATTTGCTCATCCTTACGAGGAAGTTGCCTACCAAATCTATGCGATAGAAAACGAAAACCAATATTCTGGTTTGGGAATGTTTGGCGAATTGTCCGAGGAAATGGAGGAAAAAGAATTTCTGAATTTCGTGAAAGAAAAATTTCATTTAAAAATCATCCGCCACAGCAGTTTTACTGGTAAAAAGATAAAAAAAGTGGCTGTTTTAGGCGGCAGCGGAGCCAGCGGAATAAAAAACGCCCTACAAAACCAATGCGATGCCTACCTCACTGCAGATATGAAATATCACGATTTTTTCACGGCTGAAAATAGAATTTTGCTGTGTGATATCGGGCATTTTGAGTCGGAGCAATTTGTAGTTCAACAATTATATGAAATTTTATCAGAAAATTTCACTACATTTGCAGTTTCAAAATCAAGCATTAATACCAACCCTATAAATTATTTCTTATAAGTTATGGCTAAGAAAAATATAGAAATCTCTGTTGAAGAAAAACTAAGAACCCTTTATGACCTGCAATATATTGATTCTAGGTTAGATGAAATCCGCAGTACCAGAGGCGAACTGCCGATAGAAGTGGAGGATTTGGAAAACGAAATCGAAGGTCTTAATAAAAGAATTTCGAAGTTAGAAACAGATATTGAAGATTTCAACAAGGAAATCAGCACTAAAAAAGAGGTGATCAATCATTCTCAAACTTTGATTGAAAAATATAAAACTCAGCAGGATAATGTAAAAAACAATAAAGAATTTGAAGCATTATCAAAAGAAATGGAGTTTCAGGAATTAGAAATCCAGCTGGCTGAGAAAAAAATAAGAGAATTCGAAGCTAAAATCTCACAAAAAAATGAGGTTCTTTCTCAAAACAAAGAAAAAATAGAAGAGCTGGAATCTCACCTAAACTTCAAAAAATCTGAGCTAAACTCACTAATCACAGAAACTCAAAAAGAGGAAGAATTTTTAGTGAAAAAATCTGAAGAATTCGCAGCTCTAATTGACGAAAGACTGCTTTCTTCTTACAGAAGAATCAGAAATAACTCTGCTAATGGACTTGCTGTGGTAGGTATAGAAAGAGGCGCACCGAAAGGTTCTTACTTCACGATTCCTGCTCAGAAATTAGTAGAAATAGCACAGAGAAAGAAAATCATCATCGATGAACACAGTGGAAAAATCCTAGTAGATGATGAACTCGTAAACGAGGAAAATGCTAAAATGGAAGAAATCATCAGATTCTAAATAAAAACCGAGAAAAATTCTCGGTTTTTTTATTTTTTAACTTACCAAAAGGCTGCAACCTCTGATATCCGAATGGTCTATTCTTCCCAAAACTTGGAATTTTCCATTGTGGATTTTCCCTAAATCTTGTGTCGCGATAAAACTGCACGAGTATTTATTCGCCAAGTCTATAATATTGATTGCCCCCGTCCTGCCCTCTTCCATGTAGGAAAACGGGTCTTCTGTATTACGAACCAAAATACGCATCCACGCTGGACACAGATACTCATTGTTTCCCAGAGAATACGACTGTGAAAGAAGTTCCGTCATGGAATATTCGGAGTAGATTTTTTCGGTTTGGAAGCTGGTTTTCAATATTTCCAAAAGCTCATCTTTGGTCATTTCTTCTTTTCTGCCTTTCATTCCGCCTGTTTCTATGATAATCAGGTCTGGATTTTTAGCC
Organism: uncultured Flavobacteriaceae bacterium; assembly: GCA_963509715.1. Taxonomy (GTDB): domain Bacteria; phylum Bacteroidota; class Bacteroidia; order Flavobacteriales; family Weeksellaceae; genus JABCPE02. Next base: position 47,301 of record CAUPCB010000009.1, read on the forward strand.
AAATCAAAACCTTCGTTTTCTTTACAGAAATCTGCAAAATCCAACAATGCAAAACTAACCCCAAAGAGTATGATTTTCTTATTATTCAGCTTTTTGAGAAGGTCAAGAAGCTCTCTGTGATTATACAAGAAATAGCCGTTTTCCTGATGACCAGATTTTTTCATCAAGAAATCCACCATATAGATTAGCGATGAATTTTGGCGTTCCAAATAACTTGGCAGCAGTCCTAAAAACACGAAGTCTTCTGGCTTCCCGATGAACTGCTCAAAACTTTTGTAAATGTTCTCTTCATACAAGCCGAAATCTACAATCCAATGTTTAGAAAGCGTCTGAATATTAGTCGTTCCAGATGACTGGAAATAGTTTTCCTTTTCTTTATTTTTATCTAAAATAGTGTGGTTTTTGAACATTTCTATCGGCAGAAAAGGAATCTCAGAAATCTGAGTGATTTGGTCTGGATTGATATTTAAGAAATCAACAAATTTTCTATAAACCTCCACATTTTCATACTGATAGCGAAAAGTTTCCAGACATTTTTCCCTAAAATCCTGCTCCGTTTTTATATCAAAAATTCCTTTCATTTGTCCATTTATTTATATTCCAGCAAATCAAATTTCTGCCCATCAAAAACACCATAAGTGAAATAAGAAATCCAGTCGCCAAGGTTGATGTAGAGCGAACCTGTTTTATCCAAATCCAAAACCATCGGCAGGTGGCGATGCCCAAAAACAAAATAATCTATCTTTTCTGTTTTCAGTTTTTCTTTTGCATAAAGAATCAAAAACTCCTTGTCTTCGCCCAAAAACTGTTTGTCTTCCTCCCCTGAAATCAGTTTATTTTTCGTGGAAAGATATATCGCCAGCCTCATCGCAATATCAGGGTGAAGCCACTTGAAAAGCCAGCGAGAGACAGGATTGGTAAACACTTTTTTCATTCTCTTGTATCCCTTATCCCCTGGGCCTAAGCCATCTCCATGAGCGAGGAGAAATTTTTTCCCATCAATCTCAAAATATTGTTTCTCAAAAAAAACAGGAATGCCCAGCTCTTTTTGGAAATAGTCTTTCATCCACAAATCATGGTTTCCCACGAAAAAATAAATGTCTATCCCACTATCTTTCAGTTCAGCGATTTTCCCTAAAACACGCACAAAACCTTTCGGAACTACATAGTCCCATTCATGCCAAAAATCAAATAAATCTCCCATCAGGAAAAGCACCTGACAGTCATGCTTTATCTCATCCAGCCACTTCACGAAACGCTCCTCACGAGGTTTGCTCTCGGCAGGCGTAGGCGCCCCGAAGTGCTGGTCTGATGCGAAATAAATTTTCTTTCCTTCTTGGAGTTCTATTTTCATTTTGTTTAATTATTCATTATCCTCTGCAAACCATTCTCCGTAGGAGTTTTCGGTTTCGTGGAGTTTTAGATAAACTAGCTGCACTTGGCTCGGCAGTCTTTTCTTGATTTTATCAGCGATTTCGTAGAGCATATTTTCGCAAGTGGGCTGATAATCACAATAGATGACTTTATGCCCTTTCTGCTCCAGTTCTTTCCCTAAACCCTTATGAGGCGACAGCGCATTTACCATCAGTCCGTGATCCCATTCATCTACGATTTCTTCTTTCACAATGGCTTTGAGGTCTCCAAAATCAAGCACCATTCCGTTCTTTTCGTTGTTAATATCATCTATCGGTTTTCCCTTTATCGTTACAAAAAGTTTGTAAGAATGTCCGTGTATATTCTTGCATTTTCCATCATATCCGTAGAGGACATGAGCAGTCTCAAAAGTAAAAATTTTAGTTACCCTAATCATAGGGCAAAGATAGTGATAATGATTTAAAACAAAACCCTGTTCATATTATGTATTTTTAACTAATTTATTTTTCTATATTTGCGCATATTTTAACTTTTATCTATGGAACTATTATCATTATCAATGCCAGATTTCGCAGATCCGCAGATTTGGATTAGTTTATTAACATTGACCTTCTTGGAGGTGGTTTTGGGAGTGGACAACATTATTTTCGTTTCCATTTTGTCCAATAAACTCCCTGCTCAGCAGCAAAATAGAGCCAGAAATATTGGGCTGTTTTTTGCGATGATTTTCCGTGTTGGATTATTATTGACCATCAGCTGGTTAATCGGGCTGAGTGACCCTGTTCTTACTTTGGATTGGTTCAATGACCCACAAAACCCAAGCAATGCATTGGCTTTAAGCTGGAAAGACATCATTCTACTCTGCGGAGGACTTTTCCTTATCGTGAAAAGTACGATGGAAATCCACCACAAAATGCAAGGTGACGAGCACGAAGAATCTAATACATCCAAAGCCTCTGCTGCGATTACGATGGTTATCGTGCAGATTATTTTAGTGGATATGGTGTTCTCACTGGACTCTATCCTTACGGCGGTGGGACTTGTTGATAATGTAGCGATTATGATTGCAGCTGTTATTATCTCTATGACAATAATGATGCTCTTCGCTGGAAAGGTGAGCAGCATTATAAACGCTCATCCGAGTTTGCAGATGCTGGCGCTTTCTTTCTTGGTTGTAATCGGTGTATTACTCGTTGCGGAAGGCATCCACCAGCACATTAGCAAAAATATTATTTATTCTTGCTTAGCATTCAGTTTAACAGTAGAGTTTTTAAACATCAAACTTCGTTCAAAACAAGAAAAACAAAAAAAAGCGGAATAATTTCCGCTTTTATTCTTATTTATAAAAAATGGCTGCATACAAATACCCTATTACTTTAGACGCAGCGCTCAAGGAAGTAACCAAGGAGCGCTTTTGCAAAGGACATCATTACAAGGATGTCGCCCTGACCGACGAGATGGTGGCACAGATCGTACAAGTAAAATCCTTGGTCAATATGGGCTTTATCAATACTGATATTACCGATGAAGCACTACAGTACTTGGCGACTTTGCCCAAACTAAAACTTCTTTTCTTGGAAGATAATAAACAAGTTACAGGCGAAGGCTTTAAGTACTTTGCCGACAAACCTATTGACCATA
>CAUPCB010000010.1:0-43961 GCA_963509715.1 uncultured Flavobacteriaceae bacterium
GGGAACGCAGTCCGTAATCGGGACCCACACAGCCATTGGCGATTTGGGTAATGAAGATGCGGTAATCCGCAGGGAAAGTGATATGATTTTCTTTCTCTATTTGGGCTACTTTTTCTTCTTTCAGCACAGGATTTATATACACTTCTCTGTGTTTTTTTAGCTGAGGAAATTCCAAAAGTATCTGCAATTTCTTTTTGATTTCTTCTATCTGCATAAGAAATTTTAGGTTATCTATAATATACCGACTTATTATTCAATACTTCTCTTACATCCATTGAATTTTACTTATGTAATACTTACAATCCATTGATTTAAATATTTTTTTCTTGAATAGTGGCATTTTTTGAAAAATCATTCTTAGGTTTAAAGATATTTATTTTTTTCAGAACTATATTAAATACTTTAAACTTTGCCTTTCTAAATCTACAAAATTATAAAAAACTACTACACTCAATTTAAAAGCATATATTTAATTCTTTTTACTACTTATATTTTTCAATAATTGACTTAATTACTTCTATATGACCTTGTTCTGGTTTTCCTTGCGGATGCTCTGTTCGCAAAAAACAGACTCCTTTTATAAGATATATATCTATAGTATAACCATTTTCCCATTCCACTTTATCAATAGGAGAACATGCTTTTTTATCATCAAGATAAGATAAAAAATCTTTTGCCCAACTATCTCCAGTAAGTAAAATAACAAACTTTGGAGAGAGTATTTCAATCTCACTTTTTAGTATCTTTTGGCAAGCTGAAAGCTGTACATCATATAAACTATTAGAAGGATTTCCACTACCTGAAGGTGCTATTTTACATAAATTACTCCAAGCAATTCCATCAAACCACTCTCCTTCTGTATAATCTTGTGAAACCTTAGATATTAGTCTCCAAAAAGGAGATTGTCGCCAATTATAATTATTATTAGTAGTGGATGTTGCTAACCAACTCATTTGATTAGATCTTGCAAATCCTAATGAATCTCCTTCTCCATCAAACAGAACATCTACACTTTTAGTAGCATCTGTACCATAACCATTTGTAGCCCTCCCTACAAAAAGCAAACCACTAAACTGAGTTGTGGGAAAATTCTTTCCCCATTGTACACAGAAAGGACTTGTTATCGACTTATCTTCCTCTGACAATTGCCCAAGAAGTTCTGCATAAAGAGGCTTCAATGCCTTATACAACGATTGTTTCATACTAATTTGTTCTTTCATTTCCATAAATCTATTATTTTAAATCTAAAAATCTATTTTACACATAATTTTCACTTCCATTCACTGTAAATTTGATACATAAAATACAGCCCTATTCCCATAAAAAACAACCCGCCTAAAAATCCTATAAAACGAGCTGAATCCCTCCCCATATAGCGGCTTATCTGCCCCATAGTCCAGTTATTTTGATAATGTTCATCAGGTTCATACAGCCAGTCCCAGTCCTTTACTGCTCCCAAAACCAAACAAACCCCAAAGACAAAAGACATAAGCGAAAGCACTCCCCCAAACACTAAAGGATTTTCTTTTATCCAATTTTTCAGCTCTTCCATAGTTTTCCCTATTTTTAACAAAAAAGCGCCCTAATTAGAGCGCTTTATATATATTATACAGAAACATTATTTTCTCTAAGAGCATCATTCAGAGAGGTTTTCTTATCCGTAGATTCCTTTCTCTTACCGATAATCAGAGCGCATGGCACCTGATATTCCCCAGCTGGGAATTTCTTAGTGTAGCTCCCTGGTATCACTACCGAACGAGCTGGAACTCTGCCTTTTAGCTCCACAGGTTCATTTCCTGTCACATCTATAATTTTAGTAGATGCTGTAAGAACTACATTCGCTCCCAAAACCGCTTCTTTTTCCACACGAACTCCCTCTACTACTATACATCTAGACCCCACAAAAACATCATCTTCTATAATCACAGGAGCAGCCTGTAACGGCTCTAAAACTCCACCAATACCTACTCCACCGCTTAGATGCACATTTTTACCAATCTGCGCACAGCTACCCACTGTAGCCCATGTATCCACCATAGTTCCGCTGTCTACATACGCTCCGATATTCACATAAGAAGGCATCAGAATAGCTCCAGAAGCGATAAAAGCGCCCTCTCTCGCCACTGCATGAGGAACCACACGAACTCCCTTCTCTGCATAGTTTTTCTTTAATGGAATTTTATCATGAAACTCAAAAGGTCCCACCTCTATCGTTTTCATCTGCTGGATAGGGAAATACATCACCACCGCTTTTTTCACCCATTCATTCACCTGCCATCCATCAGAAACAGGTTCTGCTACTCTTATTTTCCCTAAATCCAATTCACGGATTACAGAGCGAACAGCCTCCTGATAATCAGCTTGTTTTAGTAATTCTCTATTTTCCCAAGCCTCTTCTATTTTTTGTTGTAAACTCATTTTTTTATTACTAATTAAAATTTATAAATTCAAAAAATCACATTTTAAAGAACTCTTCTCGCGAAAAGAAACGCCTTATCCCAATAAGCCTCTTCCAATGAAGAAATAATCACACCTTTACTCGTAGATGCATGGATAAATTTAATTTCCCCATCATTGGTTATCGTATGAACTATCCCCACATGAGAAACCCTTTTCCCACCAGCCGTAGCAAAGAACAATAAATCACCATGTTTTACATTCTCTATATTGATTCCCACACCTTCTTTCGCTTGGTCAGCAGAGCGTCTGGTAAGTTTAATATCATTCTCTGCAAAAACCGTATTCACAAATCCAGAACAATCAAATCCAGAATAAGTCATCCCTCCCGCTCTATAAGGAGCCCCAAGATATTTTTCTGCATCAGAAAGGATGTTTGCTGCTTTTACATTAGGCCCCTCTTTTGAAGATTTTTTATTTTTTGGTTTTGAAGGTTTTTCATTATTTGTATTATATGAATAAGAATTGTTATTAGAAATATTTTTATTTCCATAAACTCTAGCTGGCTGAGATGCTCCACATGACCACAAAGAAAATGTAACCACAACTAATAATACGGTTTTTTTCATCGAATAAAATTTTTGCTAAACGCCAAAGATAGTAAAAAATCAGGAAATTCACAAAATAAAACAACACATTTTGCAGAAAAAATGTTTTTAGGTGTAACCTTTATGATAATCCCATCGTATATGTAATTAGTAAATTACAAAATACTATTTATCAAATGAGACAACTAAAAATCACCAAACAGGTAACCAACAGAGAAACCGCATCTTTGGACAAATACTTACAAGAAATCGGTAAAGTAGAGCTTATCACTGCTGATGAAGAGGTTATTTTAGCCCAAAAAATAAGGTCTGGAGACAAGGTTGCTTTAGAAAAACTAATCAAAGCCAACCTTCGTTTCGTGGTTTCTGTTTCTAAACAATATCAAAACCAAGGACTTTCGCTTCCAGATTTAATAAACGAAGGAAATTTAGGTCTGATGAAAGCTGCTAAAAGATACGATGAAACCAGAGGATTTAAATTCATTTCGTATGCTGTATGGTGGATTAGACAATCTATTCTTCAAGCCTTGGCTGAGCAGTCTAGAATCGTAAGGCTTCCTTTAAATAAAATTGGTTCTATCAATAAAATCAACAAAGCCTATGCGGAACTTGAACAAATCAACGAAAGACCGCCTTCCCCAGAGGAACTAGCCGAAGTATTGGATATGAGTGAGGAGGACATCAAAGAATCCATGAAAAACTCCGGAAGACACCTATCCATGGATGCTCCGCTAGTAGAAGGAGAAGATTCTAACCTTTATGATGTATTGCGTTCTGGCGAGTCCCCAAGCCCAGATAAAGAACTGATGCTGGAATCTCTACAAATAGAAATAGAAAGAGCACTACAAACTCTTACGCCGAGAGAAGCTGATTTAGTAAGGCTTTATTTTGGGTTAAATGGCAAGCACCCTATGACTTTGGAGGAAATAGGCGAAACCTTTGATTTAACGAGAGAAAGAGTTCGACAAATCAAAGAAAAAGCCATTAAAAGGCTGAAACACAACAGCAGAAGTAAAATTTTAAAATCCTATTTAGGGAAATAATAGAAAAAGCAGTGAAAATTTCACTGCTTTTTTATTTTTAATAAATTGATTTAAAATGAATTACATAAAATTTCATTTTTTTTAAAAATAATTTTTCTTAGCATATGATTTATATTATATTTGCATCTTAAATTTTAAATAAAAAACAGAAGAACAAAAGAATTTATGATTTACAAAGTACGAGTTATTTTAGATGCAAAGGAGCAGATTTTTAGGGACATTGAGATTAGAGAAAAACAAACTCTTTGGAATCTGCATTTAGGAATTAAGAGCGCTTTCAGCCTTCAGGGTGAGGAGCTTTCTTCTTTTTACTATTCTGATGACAGCTGGTCTGAGGGGGCAGCAGTTCCTTTAGAAGATATGTCTGATGATGGAGATGGAGACACGATGTCTGATGTGTACATGAGTGAGGCATTTCCAGAAATTGGAAGTAAAATGCATTTTAAATACGGGCTTTTAGACCTTTGGGAATTTTTTTGTGAACTTTTGGAAATTACAGATGAGAAAAACTCTGTGAATTATCCTATTACAGTATTCCGTTTTGGGAATGTTCCTCTGAAAGCTCCAAGTAAAAACGGTAGCTCTGCCGCTACGAAAAAACAACAACCATCAAATATCATGATGGATGATTTTGATTTATTGGAAGAAGAGGATTTCAGTTCAGAATTTGAAGACGGCTATGATGAAGAGGATGATTTCTCTAATGACTACTATGATGAGGATGTAGATTTAGATGAAGATGAGGACTACAAATAGTTAAAAACCAGCATATTATGAAAAAATATTTTTTGCTCATTTTATTCACTGTCTTTGCTATATCTTGCTCCAAAAAAGATTTAGTTTTTACAGGAAAAATCAATAATCCTGCACCACTGAGCAGAATGGAACTTATAGATGTTTCGTCCGTTGCCACGCTTCCTATTGCGAATATTGGCATAGATGAAAAAGGAAATTTTTCTGATACTATCAGTGTAAAAAAAGACGGAATCTATGCTTTGGTATACCAAGGAAAAGTAAATTTCTTATATCTAAAAAATGGTGAAAACCTCAATCTGGAAGGCAATGGCTCTACATTTCCTGAAGACCTGAAAATCAGCGGAAAAGGACAAGCTAATAATGAATTCTTGATTGAAAGTCAAAAATTCATCACTTCATACTTTTCTAAATTAAACCAAGCTGTTTTAGCAAAAAACGAAAATGATTTCATCAAAGAAATAGAAAAATACTCTGCTGATATCAATAAGAAATTAGATGAAATTGCTAAATCTAAAAATGCTGATAAGGATGTCATAGAATGGAAAAAAAGTGACCTGATGGTAAATCTTCTGATGATAAGTTCTCAGTATGAAATGATGCACGGACAGATGACCCAAAATCCTAATTTCAAAGTATCTGAAAAATTCAAAGAAAGTCAGAAAAAATTTGAAAAAGAATCTTTAATCAAAGTATTTCCTGCTTATAGACAGTATCTTTTAGGAAAACTGGAGCCTGATTTTAGAAAATTTGCTACTCCTTATCTTAACGATACTAAAACTACACAAACAGAAGTTTTCTTGAAATTTTTAGAAACTAGAAAGGAATTTTCACAAGAGCAAAAAGACTACCTGGCTGCATATATCGCTACTCAATTTGATCTTCATCCTCAAAATGATAAAATTGAGCAAGTTCTAAAGGCACTCACTGAAAAGGTAAAATCAGAAAACATTAAAAAAGACTTAGAAAGAGTTTACACTGCGATTATAGGACCAAAAGTAGGTTCTGCATTACCAGAAGTAAATTTCATAAAACAAGATGGTAAAGCTTATAAAATAAGCGAACTTAAAGGAAAACCTACTTTGCTTATCTTCTACAGCTCTTTTGCTCCAAATATTGTACAGTCTGCTGCTGCATTAAAAGAGATTACGGAGTTTTATAAATCAAAACTAAATGTAGCTTATATCAATATGGATGATGATGCTAAGCAGTTCCAAAAAACCTCTAAATCATTATTCAGTGGCTTTACAGGAGTTAATCTGTACGCAAAAGGAGGGCTAAAATCTGAAGCAGCACAACAACTTTATATCTATGGGTTTAAGCTTCCTAGTTTTATGATTTTAGATAAAGATGGAAAAGTAGGAAGTAAGACTATTCTTGGGCTTTCTAATATCCAGCTTACAGAGCTTATTGACATTCTAAATAAACAAACAGGCATGTCCGCTCCTGTTCCTGAGGCTTCTGAAACAGAAGAAGAACATAACGAACACGATGGACACGGACACTAATTTTAAAAAGATTTATTTTGAAAAAGAATAAAAATCTAATTTTAGAAAACATAAAACTCCTTTCCGCTGGTGCGAAAGGAGTTTCTGTTGGAAAAACTGAAGATGGCAAAACTGTGCTTGTCTCAGGAGCAATCCCTGGGGACACCGTGAATGCTCGTGTAAAAAAGGCTAAAAGCAAATATTACGAAGCAGAAATGGTAGAAATTTTAGAGCCATCTCCGTTTCGGGTAGAGCCAGAATGCATCCATTTCGGTGTGTGCGGAGGATGTAAGTGGCAGAATATGAGCTACGAAAAGCAGCTGGAATTCAAACAAAATGAGGTTCTTAACAATATTAAAAGAATAGGCGGCATAGAAGATTTTGAGTGCATCCCTATTCTCGGTGGCGAGGAACACTATTTCTACCGAAATAAAATGGAATTTTCGTTTTCCAATGCTCGCTGGCTGACTTCGGAAGAGATAAAATCCGACACAGAAATAGACAACAAAAATGCTCTGGGCTTCCATATCCCTGGGCAGTGGAGCAAGATTTTAGACCTAAAAGAATGCTACCTGCAAGAAGCACCATCCAACGAAATCCGTCTGGCAATCAGAGATTATGCAATAAAAAACAACCTTGATTTTTTTGATTTAAGGAATCAAGAGGGCTTTCTGCGAACACTTATGCTTCGCCAAAATTCCAAAGGAGAATGGATGATTCTCATTCAGTTTTTCCGAGAAGAAAAGGAAAACAGAGAAAATTTATTAAACTTTATTTTAGATAAATTCCCTCAAATCAATACTTTACTCTACGCTATCAACTCCAAAGGAAACGACAGCGTGTATGATTTGGATATCCAGACTTACTTTGGTGAAGGATTTATCTTTGAAGAAATGGATGGGCTAAAATTTAAAATTGGTCCTAAATCTTTCTTTCAAACCAATTATAAACAAGCTCTAAATCTTTACAGAAAAACTCTGGAATTCGCTCATATTCAGGAAAATCATGTAGTGTATGACCTTTACACAGGGACAGGGACAATAGCCCAATATATGGCAAGACACGCCAAAAAAGTGATTGGAATAGAAGCTGTTCAAGAAGCGATAGATGCCGCAATAGAAAACGCTGAGCTTAACGGACTGAATAACTGCACTTTCTACTGCGGAGATATGAAAGAAGTCTTCACAGAAGAGTTTTTGGCACAGCATCCGAAAGCAGATGTCCTAATTACCGACCCTCCACGAGATGGCATGCACCCAAAAGTAATAGAGCAGATTCTAAAACTTTCACCAGAAAGAATCGTCTATGTAAGCTGTAATTCAGCTACACAAGCGAGAGATTTAGCCCTAATAAAGGAGCACTACGATGTAGTAAAAATCCTTCCTGTGGATATGTTCCCACAGACACACCATGTGGAAAACATTGCTCTTTTAATAAAGAAATAATTTTTTCATAAAAATGCAGCCCTAAAAGAGCTGCATTTTTTTATTTCATATCATACATGACTAGCGCGGTCACGAGTTTGGGTTCTATGTAAGTACATTTTGGAGGCATTTTCAAATTTTTATCTGCGATTTCTACTAAATCAGAAAAACTCACAGGATGCACCCCGAATGCCACTTTATATCCCTCATTATCAACCTTTTCTTTTAGTTTTGTGATTCCCTCCACGCAAGAACTTCCCCGTAGGTAATCTACTCGCTTGGTGGTTTTCAAATCATCTATTCCTAAAATAGGACTCAGTATATATTTGTCCAAAAGATAATGGTCTATAATCCCCAAACACTCTTCACAACAGCATTCTTCCTTTAGTGTAAGTTTATAAAACTGTCCATCTAAATAAAGACTTATAAAGTGTTTTTGCTCTGGATAATATGGGTTTTCTCCTTTATTTTCAATGATAAATTTATCCTCCAACTGATGCAAAAACTGCTCCACCGTTAGACCATTCAAATCCTTGACAACCTTATTAAAATCGTTAATTTTAATAGATTGGTCAGAAACTATGAAACTATAAACAAAGTTATACGGCTCATTTCCAATATGATTAGGATTTTTATCCTTTCTCTGCTCAGAATAGAGCGCTGTAGAACCCATCCTATGATGTCCGTCAGCAATGTAGAAAGCCTCTACTTTTGCTAAAATTTGTTCATATTTTTTCAAGGTTTCTTCATCTTGAATTTTCCAAACACGATGTTTAGTCCCCTTGCTGTCTGCATATTCCAAAACAGGATTTTTCCTTTCTTCCTCACTCATAAGAGCCTCTAATTCAGCATTTGAAGAATAGGTCAAAAGCACTGGTTCCGCTTGGAGATTCACACCTTCCAGATACTTAGACAGTTTTTCTTTTCTGTGTGTGAGTGTTTCTTCGTGCTTTTTAATCTTTCCCGAATTATAATCTTCTACGGAAACCAATCCTAAAAGCCCTCTGAAAACACTGCCATCAGGCAATACTTGACAATACAAATAATATCCTGATTCGTCCTCCTGATGTAAGTTGTGATTTCTCAGCAACTCCTCATAATTCGCCCTCACTCTACCCAAATTCTGCTCCAAATTCTGAGGTTCACCAGACAAATACGGTTCCACCATTCTCACATAAGAAAACTCTCTCTCGGCTTTCTTTGCGATTTCTTCATGAGTATAATTACTCAATGGGCGTGTAGGAAAACTTTTTATATACTCCCCATAGGGCGTTATCCCACGAAATGGCTTGAATACGGGCATAAATCTTGTTTTTTTATGCTTTAATAGATTTTACTGAATAGATCTCATTACATCTACCAATACCTGTACACTTTCTATCGGTAAGGCATTGTACATACTTGCTCTGTATCCTCCCAAGTTCCTATGTCCATTTAGACCATTGATTCCTGCTTCTTTCCAAGCTTTGTCAAACGCTTCTTTTTTAGATTCATCTAGAAGTTTGAAAGAAACATTCATATTAGAACGGTCTTCTGGACGGCAGAAACTCTCAAATAATGGGTTTCTGTCTATTTCATCATAAAGAAGTTTTGCTTTCGCATTATTTCTCTGCTCTGCTGCTGCTATTCCACCATTTTTTTCAAGGTGCTGTAATGTAAGCAAACTCGCATAAATAGGGAATACAGGAGGTGTATTAAACATCGCATCTTTGCTGATGTGAACCTGGTAATCCAAATAAGAAGGAATATCTCTTCCTGTTTTTCCTAAAATATCCTTTTTCACTACTACCAAAGTAGCTCCAGCAGGTCCCATATTCTTCTGAGCACCAGCATAGATAAGGTCAAACTGAGAAAAATCTATCTCTCTACTGAAAATATCTGAAGACATATCGCACACTAGAGATGTTCCCACTTTCGGGAAAGATTTCATCTGTGTACCGAAGATAGTATTGTTAGAAGTACAGTGAAAATAGTCATATTCTGCACCCACAGTATAGTCTTTTGGGATGAAAGAATAGTTTTCTTCTTTAGAAGAACCTACGATATCCACCTGTCCAAGTCGTTTAGCTTCTTTGATTGCACCTGCTGCCCAAGTTCCTGTATCTGTGTAAGCTGCCTTCCCTCCTACTTTCATCAAGTTAAAAGGAACCATTACAAACTGTAAAGACGCTCCTCCTCCTAGATAAAGTACATCATAATCATCTCCTAATTTCATTAGTCTTTTTACGATGGCTCTAGCCTCATCCATTACTTCGATGAAATCTTTACTTCTGTGAGAAATCTCTAGTAATGACAATCCGATACCATTAAAATCCAAAATAGCTTCTGCTGATTTCTGGAAAACTTCTTGCGGCAAAATACACGGTCCTGCGCTGAAATTGTGCTTTTTCATTGTTTTTAATTTTTATATATGACTTTTTAAATTTTTTACTAAACTAAACTTGGGTTTAAAGGTAATTATTTTCCTCCATTCCTCCAAAAGAATCAGGAAAATTATTCTCCATGCATGAACGCCTTCTTCGTGAGAAGCTGCTCTTCTGTCTCCACATGGTCTTCATCTGGCACACAGCAGTCCACAGGGCACACTGCGGCGCACTGCGGCTCATTATGAAAGCCTATACACTCCGTACATTTATCCGTTACTATGAAATATGTATCATCGCTCACTGGCGGCTGCGCCTCATCCGCATCCAAAGTAAGTCCCGAGGGAAAAGTTATCATTCCTGATAATATAGTTCCATCTGAAGCCCTCCAATCCACTGCACTTTCATAAATGGCATTGTTGGGACATTCAGGCTCACATGCTCCACAATTGATACATTCGTCCGTTATTTTGATAGCCATTAGTATTATATTTTTTAATTTTGCACAAAGTTAATAACTTTATTTATATAAAAACAATATTTATGAAAAATGATAAAATAGTTTCCTCTTTATCGCAGCTGGGCGATTTTTTAAACCAATTTCTCTCCGCTAAACCAGAGAATTTCAATGAAGAAGAAAGCAAATTCGCTTCCTTGATAAGAAAATCTGAAATAGAAAATTCTTGGTTCACAGAAGAAAGCGTAAGATTTTGCCTAAAAAGCTGGGCAAAAAACCTTACCAAAGAGAAAATATCTGCTTGGACTGGTCAATATCATTTTTCTTCCACTCCGAAAAAAATCGGGCTGATTCTCGCTGGAAATATCCCTTTGGTGGGCTTTCATGATGTTATATGTGTTTTGCTAAGTGGAAACATTCCTTTGATAAAACTTTCCTCCAAGGACAGGCTGATTTTACCTTTTTTACTGAACAAATGGAATGAGCTTAGCGGCGAAATTTTGGAGTTTCATTTTGTGGAAAAATTAGAAAATTATGATGCTGTCATCGCCACAGGAAGCAATAATACGGCTAGATATTTGGAATATTATTTCAAAGATGTGCCGAACATTATTAGGAAAAACAGAACTTCCATCGGAGTTCTAAAAGGTGATGAAACCAATGAGGAAATCCAAGCTCTTGCGGAGGATATTTTCCGATATTTTGGGCTGGGCTGCCGAAATGTCACCCGGCTTTTCATTCCTTCCGAAATGCCTTTGGACAGATTGTTTGAGAACTTTATCAACTTTAAAGAAATCATCAATCACAACCAATACGCCAATAATTACGACTACAACAGAGCCATTTACCTGCTGAACCAAGAGCAGTTTTGGGACAATAATTTCGTAATGCTCAAAGAAGATGAAAAACTTTTCAGTCCGCTGTCCGTTATCAATTTCAGCCGATATGAAACGATAAACAATGTCCAGAATTTCCTTTCGGAAAACGAGGAAAACATCCAGTGTGTTGTGGCAAATTCTACGCTTGAAATTCCTGCGGCTATCAGCTTTGGAGAGGCGCAGCATCCTGAATTAGACACTTATGCAGATAATGTGGATACGATGCAGTTTCTATCAACATTATAGATATTATCAATAAAACTAAATTACCAATATTATTTTTTTATTTATATTTGCCAGCTTTTTAGAAAATTAAACAAAAACAAAAATATGAGTAAAAAAATTTTATTAGCAGCTTTATTATTAACAAGTTATAGTTTATCTAATGCTCAAACAGGGAGAGTAGGTATCAATACAAATTCACCTTCATCCACACTGGATATCAACAGTGTATCTAATGATGCAAACAAAGGAATTATGGTACCAAGAGTAACTGCAGCAGAGATGGTTACTATGTCTAGCACATTGACAGACAAACAAAACTCTCTTTTAACTTACCTAAACGAAACTATGCCTGCCGCTAATAGAAGTGGTAAATTGGAATTTGTCTATGAAAAAGGGTATTACTATTATACACATTCAGAAGGCAAATGGAGAAGACTCTACCCTACTGGTTTTGAGAAAATTACAGAAAACAACAAAACTGGATATAGAATCATTGGTAACAACTCAGCAAACTACGGAGATATAGGAAAATTTGCTGTAGATGCTAGTTATAGCAGCCAAGCATCTACTGTAAAAGGTGCTACAGGAGATTATTCTTTTGCTGCTGGGTTTAATACAACAGCTTCTGGAAATTATGCTGCCTCTGTAGGTTCTCTAAATACTTCTCAAGGAGAAGGATCTTTTACTGCTGGAGTAACAAACAAAGCAATAGGAAAATTCTCTCTCGCTTTCGGAAGAAACAGCATCGCTGCAGGAGATTATTCACTAGCGATAGGAACATCTGATACAACACCAATAGCACCAAAGACAATAGCTATCTATGCGGCTGCGATAGGACAAAACGCCAAAGCGGGAGCCAACCACGCAGTAGCCATTGGTAATGGGGCAACTGCAAGTGGAGAGAATGCAGTAGCTTTAGGATATATGGCTCAGGCTACTAGTAGTTATGCACTAGCTTTTGGTTCCAATGCAAAAGCCACAGATGCCAGTGCTGTGTCTATCGGATACGAAACAGAAGCACATTCTAACACTTCTGTAGCTTTAGGAAGACAATCAAAAGTAGATACTAACTCTAACTTTGCTGTTGCCATAGGATACGCCAATGTAGTAGAAAGTGGTAGCCCATACGCTGTTGCTATGGGTGGTACTACTGTTGTTAAAGGTGTGGCAGCTATAGCTATGGGGTCAAATGTATCTACAAATGGTACAACAGGAGAAATAGCTTTAGGAGCAAATAGTACAGTAGGTGCTGCTAAAAAAAGAAGACTAAATGTAGGGAATGGAGCATCTGACACAAATTTAGCTGATGCATTTACTATTCTTGTCGATGGTAGAACAGGAGTTGGGTTTGATAACTTCGAAACTACAGCCAGCAAAACAAAACTACAAGTAAATGGAGGGATAAAAGTAGGAAATGAATCTACTTGTAATGCTGCTAATGAAGGAACTATTCGTTTTGATTCTACAAATAAAGTTTTTGAGGGATGTACTGGAACCACTTGGGTTAAATTACACCAATAAAAGCCACAGACTAGAAATCCATTAAAAATTGCTTTTCCAAAAAAATATTTATATTTGTAGAATTAAATTTAAAAACAAAAACTTTTATGGAATTTACAAATCAATTGGTAGCAATGTCCACTGAGGAGCAAAAGGCTTCTTTTTATAGAAAAACTTATATGCATGTGGCGTTGGCTATTTTGGCTTTCATCTTTGTAGAAACTGCTTTACTAATGGTGGTTCCTGCAGAACTTATCATGGGAATGGTTTCTCAGAAGTATGTATGGTTACTAATCATCGGTGGATTTTGGCTGGCTTCTATGCTGGCTGAGAAATGGACTATGGCGAGCAGCCGCTCTATGCAGTATGCAGGATTAGGTTTTTATGTGCTTTTAGAAGCAATTATTTTCTTGCCATTGATTTATATAGCTGTTGCTTATACAGGTGGCAAAGTTATTTTACAAGCAGGATTGATTACTTTCATGCTATTTTTAGGGCTTACAGGTGTGGCTCTTACTTCTAAAAGAGATTTTTCTTTCTTAAGAAGTTTTATCGTTATTGGAGGGTTTATTTCTCTTGGGCTAATCGTTGCAGGGATGCTTTTTGGGTTCAATCTTGGACTTTGGTTCTCTGTTGGAATGGTTTTCCTAGCAGGAGCAAGTATTCTCTACCAAACTAACCAGCTCAAAAATGTCTATACAACAGAACAATATGTAGGAGCTTCATTACAGCTATTCTCTTCTGTAATGCTTCTATTCTGGTATGTTTTGAGAATTTTAATGAGCAGAAAAGACTAACAAAATATTTCTGAAACACGGGAGTCGGGAGGCTAAATCTTGATTCTCGTGTTTTCGTTTTTTTATTTTTTATTTAACCAATTTATTCTAAATATTATGTCATACGGACTTTTAAAAGGAAAAAAAGGAATTATCTTCGGAGCTTTAGATGAAAACTCTATCGCTTGGAAAGTAGCAGAAAGATGCCACGAAGAAGGTGCTAAATTTGTACTTACTAACGCTCCTATCGCTATGAGAATGGGAGAAATCAATAGTTTAGCAGAGAAAACAGGTGCGGATATCGTTCCTGCTGATGCGACTTCTATGGAAGATTTAGAAAAATTATTTGACCATGCTATCGCAAAATTTGGGAAAATAGACTTCATTCTACACTCTATCGGGATGTCTGTGAATGTAAGAAAAGGAAAACACTACACAGAGCTCAACTACGACTGGCTGGAAAAAGGCTGGGATGTGTCTGCGGTATCTTTCCACAAGGTGATGAAACTCGCTTGGGAAAAAGACTGCATGAATGAGTGGGGCAGTATCCTTGCGCTTACTTACATCGCGGCTCAGAGAACTTTCCCTGATTATAACGATATGGCGGACAACAAGTCTTACCTTGAAAGCATCGCTAGATCTTTCGGATATTACTGGGGCGAAAGAAAAGTGCGTGTCAATACCATTTCCCAGTCGCCTACAATGACTACAGCAGGACAAGGGGTGAAAGGTTTTGATGGGTTCATCAAATTTGCAGAAGATATGTCTCCACTAGGAAACGCGACGGCTGCGGAATGTGCAGATTACTGTATTTCCCTTTTCTCTGACCTTACGAGAAAGGTAACGATGCAGAATCTCTTCCACGATGGTGGATTCAGCAACACAGGAGTTTCCACAAAAGTAATGGAAAGATACAATAAAGGATAATTTTTACTAAAACACTCTCCACAAAAGGGAGTGTTTTTTTGTGCAAAATTGGCAAATATTTCTTATTTTTACCCTTATTTTTTATTTATCAATAAATTTAATACAATGGAACAAATAAAATTAAACAAAGAATGGAGAGAAAAACTCCTTCAGCGCTTTTTGACTTATGTAAAAATATATTCCACCAGCGACCCTGAATGTGAGGAAACGCCGAGTTCTCCGCAGCAGTGGGACATCGCGAAATATCTTTTCGAGGAAATGAAAGCCATCGGTCTGGAAGATGTCTCTATCGATGAAAACGCCTATGTATACGGATTTATCCCGTCTAATATAGAGAAAAAAGTGCCTACTGTGGGATTTATCGCCCATTTTGACACTTCGCCTGATTTCAATGGTAAAGATGTAAATCCTCAAATTTGGGAAAATTATGATGGAGGCGACCTGCTTCTTAACCAAAAGACAGGCTTCACCCTCTCTCCTAATAAGTTCGAAAACCTGAAACAATACAAGGGACAAACCCTAATCACTACGGATGGAACGAGCCTTCTCGGTGCGGATGACAAGGCGGGTGTAGCAGAAATCATGACAGCTGCAGAATACCTCATCCAGCATCCTGAGATAAAACACGGGCGGATAGCTGTGGGATTCAACCCTGATGAAGAAATCGGGAAAGGAGCGCACAAGTTCAATGTAGAAAAATTCGGTGCTGAATGGGCTTACACCATGGATGGAAGTGATGTGGGCGAAATAGAATATGAAAACTTTAATGCGGCTGGAGCGGTTATCAAAATCCATGGACTGAGCGTACACCCTGGCTATGCTTACGGAAAGATGATAAATGCTGGGCTTCTCGCAGCTGAGTTTATCCAGTCGCTCCCTGCTAATGAAACTCCTTCTACTACAAGAGGTTTTGAAGGTTTTTATCATCTTTTAGACCTAAAAGCTGATGTTTCCGAAGCGAAACTACAATACATCATCCGTGACCACGATGAGCAGAAATTTGAAAACCGCAAGAAATTCATCGCAGAAAAAGTAGCGGAATTCAACCAAAAATATGGCGAAAATGTCTTTGAAATAGAGATAAAAGAACAATATCTCAACATGAAAAAACAATTCGAAGGCAAAATGCACATCATAGAAGTGGCAGAAAGAGCCATGAAAAACCTAGGAATCACTCCAGAAGTGAAGGCTATCCGAGGCGGAACCGATGGCGCACAGCTGTCTTACATGGGACTTCCTTGCCCGAATATCTTCGCAGGAGGGCTTAACTTCCACGGGCCTTATGAATATGTTCCATTAGAATCTATGGAAAAAGCCACAGAAGTTATCATCGAAATCACTAAAGAAGTAGAGAAATTATAAAAATAAATCGCCTATAAAAGGCGATTTATTTTTTTGTATTGTAAGTTTTATTTCGCTTCATCGTACGGAAGCCTGTTGATAATAGACCTTCCGAGAGAGACCTCATCTGCATATTCCAGCTCATCCCCCACCGAAATTCCCCTTGCGATACTGGAAAACTTTACATTAAAATGCTTGAATTTCTTATAGATATAGTAAGCCGTGGTATCGCCCTCCATCGTTGCACTCAGCGCAAAAATCACTTCTTTTAGGCTGTCTTCATTAAGCTTTTTTTCAATACTAGAAATATTCAGCTGGTGCGGGCCTATGCCTTCCATCGGAGAAATTTTCCCTCCTAAAACTAAATATTTACCGTTGTATTTAGAAGTATTTTCTATTGCAAGAACATCCCTTACATCTTCTACAATGCAGAGCGTTTCGGCGTTTCGCTTTTCATCAGCACAGATTTCGCAAACATCAAAATCCGAAAAATTATGACACTCTTGGCAGTATTTTATATTTGTTACCAGACTTTCCAAAGCCTGCGAAAGCGCCATTCCCTGAGATTTGGGCTGTCTGAGAAGATGCAGCGCCAGCCGAAGAGCCGATTTTTTGCCTATCCCTGGCAGTCCAGAAATCTCCTCCACTGCTCTGGATAATACTTTACTTGGGTATTCCATTCGGCAAAAATAAGAAATTCTCCCTAAAATTTACTTTTGGTAATAAATCTTATTCACTTCATCCGCTTTGATGAAAGTTCCCTGTTTCTGCTCCTTTATCCTTTCTGTGAAGAGCCTTCCCATAAGGTGGTCATACTCGTGCTGGAAAATCACCGCTGTGAAACCTTCTACCAATTCTCGTTTTTTCTCTCCGTCCAAAGTTTCGTAAGCCAAATCAATCACAAGGCTGCGGTAGACTTCTCCTCTTTCGTTTGGAATGGAAAGACAGCCCTCCGCACCAAGTCTAAGCGCCGAAGACATCCATTTGATTTCTGGATTCACAAAAAACTCAAAAGGTTTTCCTTCCTTGTCAAATCTCTGCACCCAAATTGCCTTTATGTTCAGTCCTACCTGCGGCGCTGCGATGCCTACGCCCTGTTCATCTTTCACAGTAGCAAGCATTCTCTCGGCCAACAGCTTCAAATTCGAATCTTTGGTATCCACTGGGCGGGAAACATCTTTTAGGATTTTAAAATCTTTAGGATTGGTGATTTGCAAAACCCTCATCGGCTCGGTGCTTTTTCCTGATTTAATGAGGACAACATCCTCTTTTCCTATTTTTTTCTGAGCCTCTACGCTAGTTCCGAGTAGAACCAAACTTAATAAAAGAATTCTTATCATTTCTATCTATTTTTGATGATTATTAAAGACAAATTTAATCATTTTTGGAAATAATAAGCCTCCTTATATTCAAAATATCTTCTTATCTTTGGGGAAAAATTTTTATTCCTTTTTTACTCAAAGTAAATTATGAAAAACCTAAACTACCCTTTAGATTTTAAATTTAAAATTACCACTTTAGCTAGTGATTTTAACATTACCGACCGAGACGGAAAACACATCGCCTATGTAAGGCAAAAAATGTTTAAACTAAAAGAAGATGTGGTGGTCTTCCGTGATGAAGAAAAAAGTGCAGAACTTTTTAGAATAAAGGCTGATAGATGGCTGGATTTCAATGCCAGCTACAGCATCACAGGAGCTGACGGCACAAACTACGGAAAGCTCACCCGAAAAGGAATGCGCTCTATATGGAAATCTACCTACGAAGTCTATGATGAAAACAACCAGCATAAATACACCATAAGAGAAGATAATGCGTGGGTGAAGTTTTGGGATGGTCTTGTAGGAGAACTACCTATAATAGGCTGGTTTACAGGATATTTTCTAAATCCTACCTACAGTCTGAAAAACTCTTCAGGGAAAACTCTTTTTACACTAAAGAAAATGCCTTCACTACTAGGCAGAAGATTTCAACTGGATAAATTAACCGAAAGCGATGAAGATGAAACACTTATCGTTCTTTCCTACCTTATGATGGTACTTTTAGAAAAAATGAGAGGTTAAATATTAACTTTAAATAAAAATTTTATGAGTTTATCAAACATAGAACCGCAGATTATTTGGAAAAACTTTTCTAAACTAAATGCAGTTCCAAGACCTTCCAAAAAAGAAGCGAGAGTAATAGAGTTTATCAAGAATTTTGGAGAAAGCCTAAACCTTGATACTCAAGTAGATGAAATAGGAAATGTTATCATCCGAAAACCTGCAACAGCAGGAATGGAAAACCGCAAAACCATCGTTCTGCAGTCCCACCTTGATATGGTTTGTCAAAAAAACAATGATGTGGATTTTGACTTTGAAAATCAAGGAATTCAAATATTCGTAGATGGTGACTGGGTGAAAGCAAAAGGAACGACACTTGGAGCTGATAACGGACTTGGTGTAGCGGCTGTTATGAGTATTTTGGAGAGCAGTGATATCGCTCATCCTGCATTAGAAGCACTATTCACGATAGATGAAGAAACTGGAATGACAGGAGCTTTTAACCTAAAACCAAATGTATTAAAAGGCGAAATCCTCCTAAACCTAGACACAGAAGAAGATGATGAAATAGACATAGGCTGTGCTGGCGGTGTGGATGTAACGGCTACGCAAACCTACAAAACCGCTCCTACGAAAGGAAATTTAGTAAAAATAGAAATCAAAGGACTGCAAGGCGGACACTCTGGAATGGACATCCACAAAGGTTTCGGAAATGCAAATGTACTCCTTGGAAGACTGCTCTATAACAACCTTGAAAGTCAAGAAATAGAGCTGATTTCCATCGATGGCGGCGGACTGAGAAACGCTATTCCAAGAGAGGCTACTGCTGTTTTTTCAGTGAAAAATGCTGATGATTTCATAGCAGAAGCTAATGAATTAAAAGCTGAAATTCTACAAGAATTTGCGAGCATTGAAAAGGATTTGGTTATCAATATTGAAAAAACGGAAAGCTCTGAAAATGGTCTTTCTAAAGAAAATTCGGCTCAAATCATCCGCGTGCTGAAATCCGCTCACAACGGTGTATACAGAATGTCTCCTGATGTGGCTGACCTAGTGGAGGCTTCCAACAACATCGCCAGAGTGAAACTAAAAGATGGTGGTTTGAAAATCCTAAACCTTACCCGTTCATCTGTGGAGTCTTCTAAATTCAATGTGGCTAACCAACTAAAAGCAGTTTTTGAACTAGGCGGGCTGAATGTAGAGTTTAGCGGCTCTTACCCTGGCTGGAAACCAAATCCAAATTCAGAAATTCTCCGAATAATGGAAAATCTCTACACGGATAAATTTGGTTCAAAACCAAATGTAGTGGCTTGTCATGCGGGGTTAGAATGCGGAATCATCGGGGCTCACTATCCTAAAATGGAAATGGTAAGTTTCGGGCCTACTATCAAGGGAGCTCACTCTCCTGATGAAAGAGCTAGTATTTCTTCTACACAGAAATTCTGGGATTTCTTGAAAGAAATTCTAAAAAATATCCCTAATAAATAACAAAAAACGCCGAGCAAAATTACTCGGCGTTTTATAATTTTAGTTCAATAAATTTATTTTTGTTTAGTCACTACGAATAGATTTTCTTTGGACAAACCTACCAATTCATGCTCCACATCTACTGGAATATCATAGTAGTCATTAGGTTTTAAAATAATCTCTTGTTCGTTTATAATAAACTTGATTTCTCCTTTTAAAACAACCAAAGAAGCAGGCGTAGAAGTTTTATGTTTTTTGAAAACTCCATTCTTTCCTAGTGATACCGCCACTTGTTTTACTTTTTCTGAATCTCTTAGTATGTTAAAATGAGGCTTTTCAGAATGATAATTTTCAGAGTTATCCAAGTTGGTTTTAACCAAGGATTTTACATTTTCCCAAGTCTTTCCGTTGTAAACATTCTTTATTTTTTTGTCTTTAAGAAGTTTTTCCGCTTTTGCAGCTCTTATTCCCGCTTTACAAAACACCACTATATTTTTCTTTCCTTCCAGTTTAGATAGGTTATTTTCCAATTCTGAAATGGGAATATTTATAGAATTTTTCACATTTCCTTGTGCAAATTCTTCTGGAGTTCTTACATCTACTAAGATTGTTTCTTTTTGATTAATAATTTCTGACAAAGACTGCGCTGCCAATTCTGCTGTGGAAATCAAAAGGAATCCTATAGCAAACAAAATTTTCTTCATAGCTTATATATTTAAAGTCAGCGAATATACAAATTTTATTTATTCCAAATTAGATTTTTATTCATAAAATCATATTTCATTGAAAACCAATTATTTTCATTCAAAAACAAATTTAATATCTTTGGGCATTATTTTTTTCATTCACCTATGAATATAAAAGAACTAAAAAATGCTGTAATATTATTTGCTGGAGACTCTGGAGATGGGATACAGCTCACGGGAGCGCAGTTTAGCCAGACTGTGGCTTTTTTCGGAAACGACCTTAATACTTTGCCCGATTTCCCTGCCGAAATTCGAGCTCCTTCAGGAACTATAGCGGGCGTGTCTGGATTTCAGATTCATTTTGGAAGTAAGGAAATCAATTCTCCTGGTGACGCTTGTGATGTTCTAGTCGCAATGAACGCTGCTGCCCTAAAGAAAAACATCAGCAAAGTAAAAGAAGCTGGAATCATCATATGCAATTCTGCTGGTTTTGATAGAAAAAATCTAAACTTAGCTGGTTACGAAGCTTCTCCATTAGAGGCTTTATCGGGTGATTTTACGGTTTATGAAATTGACATTACCAAAAATACCATGGAAGCCCTGAAAGAAACTTCTCTTTCTCAAAAAGAAAAAGACAGGTCTAAAAATATGTTTGCCCTAGGGTTCATCTACTGGCTGTTTTCCAAAGATATAGAACAAACCAAACAACATATCGAGGAATATTTCTCAAAAAAACCAGAAATCCGAGATGCTAACCTCAGCGTTCTAAAAGCTGGATATCAGTATGGTGAAATTGCAGAAATTTTCACAGAGCGGTATTCCGTAGAAAAAGCAGAAATGCAGGAAGGAACTTACAGAAGTATCTCAGGGAATGAAGCTGTGGTTTTAGGGATTTTATCAGCTGCACAAAAAGCTGGTTTAGAGGTTTTCTACGGCGGATATCCTATTACTCCTGCATCGGACATTCTGCATCATTTAGCTAAATACAAACCACTGGGTGTCAAGACCTTTCAAGCGGAGGATGAAATCGCTGCCATGACCTCTATCATAGGGGCTTCTTTTGCTGGGGATTTAGGAGTTACTGCCACCTCAGGCCCTGGAATGGCACTGAAAACAGAAGGGCTGGGATTAGGCTTTATGTTGGAACTGCCCATGGTCATTATAAATGTACAGCGAGGAGGGCCTTCTACTGGACTTCCTACAAAGACTGAACAGGCAGACCTGCTACAAGCTGTGCATGGAAGAAATGGCGAAGCACCCATTCCTGTAATCGCGCCACAGTCGCCTTCTGACTGTTTTGAGGCTGCTTTTGAGGCTGCGAAAATCGCTTTGGAATACACCACTCCTGTCATTCTCCTTTCTGATGGATATTTAGGGAACGGAACTGAGCCTTGGCTGATTCCAAATTTTGAAAATTTACCAAAAATCCAATCGCCTTTCATAAAAGAACCTGATGAAAACGAATATCTGCCGTATCTAAGAGGAGAAAACCTTTCAAGAAAAATAGCCGTTCCTGGCACTAAAGGAAAGGAACACATCATAGGAGGATTAGAAAAGCAGGAAAACACAGGGAATGTAAGCTATGATGCTGAAAATCACCAAAAAATGGTAAAATTAAGAGCCGAGAAATTTAATAATATCAAATATTCTTATGCTCCGCTCACCCTTGACCAAGGCGAGGAAAACGCTGATATTCTGATACTTTCATGGGGATCTTCGTATGGAAGTATCCGCGATGCGGTGAAAAACCTGCTTCAGGATAATGTTTCTGTTGCTCATCTTCAATTAAGAAATTTGGCGCCGTTTCCACAGGATTTAGGAGAGAAACTAAGCAAGTTTAAGAAAATCATTATCCCTGAAATCAACAACGGACAGCTCATCCACCTGATACAAGATGAATATCAGATAAAATGCATCCCTTTTAACAAGATAAAAGGAACGCCTTTCCTCTCTTCGGAAATAGAAGAATTTGTAAAAGAGGAAAGTACGAAATAAAAAAAAAAGAGTTTGGCAAAATATTTGTCTATCAATTAGGAATATTAAATAAAAAACTATGAATAAGATTTTTGCAATGTTTATGCTTTGGGTTTCGGCTATGGTCTCGGCACAGCTGAATCACATTAACAACGGAGAGAAAATATCATACAGAATACACTACGGATTCATCAATGCGGGAACGGCAGAACTCACCACCAGCCAAGTAAATTACAAAGGCAAAGACCATCTTCGTGTGGTAGGAATAGGCAAAAGCACAGGGATTGTCAATACTTTTTTCAAGGTAAATGATGTCTATGAAAGCTATATAGATCTGGCGACTGGGCTACCCAGCTTCTATGTGAGAAACATCTCCGAAGGAAGCTACAGAAGACATTATGAAACGACTTTTAATCACGATAACAAGACTTTGGTTCTGTATGACAAACTCAAAAAAAACTCACGAAATTTCAACACTTTTGAGGGAATACAAGATATGCTTTCTGCTTTCTATCACCTAAGAAACATGGACAGCAGCAAACTAAAAGTAGGAAACCAAGTGAAACTGACTGTCTGGATAGATGACGAAACCTACCCTTTCATGCTGAAAATAGTAGGCGTAGAAAAAAAGAAAACCAAATTTGGGAAAATAGAATGTCTTAAAATAGTTCCATCTGTACAGAGCGGAAGAATATTTAAAGAAAAAGAAGGAGTAACCATGTGGGTAACCAATGACCAAAACCATATCCCTGTAGAAATGGAGGCAAAACTCCTCGTAGGCTCACTAAAAGCCAGCATCAGTGGATATTCTAACCTAAAATACAATTTGGATTTTAAAAAATAAAATAAATCGTGCTTTTCGGCACGATTTATTGTTTTTAGTTCATTTTTATAGTGTAAGAAATTCCTACATGGAACCATCTTTTAGGAAGCGGAACTAGCGCTATTTCTTCATACTGAGTATTGGTCACATTATTGATTAGCCCATAAATATCCAGCCCATTTTTCTTGAAAGAAATTTTATAATCCAGCAGATGATAACTTAGGAAATCCAATCTTTGGTTATATCTATAAATGAGCTGATTAGAGAAATATTTCAAAAATTTGGCTTCTACCTTACCTACCAGCTGGTGTTTTAGGTTTTCTAGTGCGTATTTAGAGAATGCATAGCCTTCGGTTTCTCGCTTGTTATCAATAAATGTATATCCCGCTGAATAGCTAAGCCAGTCCACTGGTCTATGGCTAAACTCCACTTCTACGCCTTTCAGGTTCATGCCTCCTACATTTTTGGCTGCCCATTTTTCAGTAGATGTATTTCTTACCCAGTCTATGGCATCGCTAGAATTTCTCATAAAACCACTCACTTTTGCTGTGATTTTAGGATTTTGGTAACGATAGCCCACCTCTGAAGAAATCGCACTTTCTGGCTTCAAATCAGCATCGCCTATGTTTTCTCTATTAGAATAATACAATTCCGTAAAAGTAGGAATTCTATTGACTTTCGCTACATTGGCGTAGATTTTATTATTTTCATTAAAATTAAATCCTACATCTACACCTGGGTAGAAGAAATTCCCTGCCTTGTCATAATTTGCCCAAGAAATCCCAGGGACAATCTGCAATTTTTCACTAAAAAAAGAGAAATGATGTTCAAAGAAAACCTGAGTCAAAAAGCGGTTTCTATGCCCCAAGTTATTACTCGCTAAAAACTCTTTTCTAAGTTCTACCCCAAGTCCCGTAGTTCCTATTACAGATTGATAATTGGCATTTAGCTGCCCTCCCACATTGTTCCCAATGTGCATATTTCTGTATGCTGCAGGGTTTTGTCTTTTCCAAAGATACATATCCTGCCCTCTACGCCAGTAGGCATTGGCATTCAGTCCCCAGTTTCCCAGCTTCTGTCTGTATGCCATGCTTACGATAGATGCCTGTGTTTCTTCGTATTGGTCGGCAGAAGAGCCATAGAAGCCATTTGAACCAAATTTCTTTTCGCTGAAACCAGCCTGAATTCCCACTTTTCCGTTTTTAATATCAAGTTGGTTTTGATAAAAAACATTTCTAATCTGATAGTCTGTATTATAGCGGTATCCTGAGGAATAAGCCGTATTCGCCTGTAAAGACTGAGAAAACTTCTCTCCGCCCAAATTGATATTTGCGCCCAAAGAATACGCTTCAAAATCGCCACCTTCGGCGGTTATTTTTACTGTTTTTTCTTTGTGTGTTTTGGTAATGATGTTGATAACTCCTGCGTAGGCATTATTCCCAAAACGCCTTGCAGCTGGGCCTTTTACGATTTCTATCTGCTCTACATTAGAGAGGTCTATAGGAATATTGAAACTATTATGCCCTGTCTGGCTGTCATTCATACGAATACCGTTCACCAAAATCAAAACTTGGTCATAAGACCCTCCACGGATAGAGATATCGGACAAAACTCCATTTCCGCCTCTTTTTCTGATATCCACGCCTGTATACTGTTGCAGGAGTTCATCTATGCTCTTGGCAGGAGACTGCTCTATTTCTTTATGCTGGAT
This sequence comes from uncultured Flavobacteriaceae bacterium, assembly GCA_963509715.1. GTDB lineage: Bacteria > Bacteroidota > Bacteroidia > Flavobacteriales > Weeksellaceae > JABCPE02. The sequence continues at coordinate 24,883 of CAUPCB010000010.1, forward strand.
GACTACTATGTTTTCATTGACCTTCTGGTAGGGAGTTTCAAAGAATTTTCCCTGTACCAAAACCTCATCTATCTGTTTTTCTTGAGCAGAAAAAGTAGCTAATGTTCCTAAAAACATTATGCTAAACAACTTTTTATTCATTTTTATTATATTTTTTAAGAGGGCAAATATAATACTTTTTCAATAAATGTTGCTACTCATGACTTTTTTCATATAATTTATCCCTCTGAAAAGCGCTTTTTATCCTTTTATATTTTATATATTTGCTTGAGTTTAAAAAAGTTAAACAAGCCATGTTTTTCACTCAAAAATATGTGTATAATTCATCTGTTGTGCAAGATTTTGCACAGCATATTTTATGTTTAGATGATTTTGCTTTTTCCCATGTATGTGCTGACATTATCTTTCTCAATAAATAAACCAACTATTTTCTGTAGCTGGTTTCTAATTTCTAACAAAAATATGAAAAAACTATACTTAGATGATTTACGAGTAACTCCAGAAGGCTTTGACAGAGTGTATAATTATGCAGATTTTGTAGAATATATTACACAAAACGGCTTGCCTGATTTTATTTCTTTTGACCATGATTTAGGCGAAGATGAGTCTGGATATGACTGCGCCAAATATCTAGTGGAGTACTGCATAGAGCACAATCTACCGCTCCCAAAATTCTCTGTTCACAGCCAAAATCCCGTAGGTAAAGAAAATATAGAAAGATTACTAAATAATTTTTCTGCTAATTTCTAAAACCAAATTTTAGCTAAAAACAAAAAGCTATCCGAAGAGCTAACCCAATAAAAGGCAGTATCCGAAAAGCCTGAAAAGAGTAGGAATAAAACGATTAAAAATTTTAATAAAATGAAAAGAATATTATTTATAATGTGTATACTAGTTGGAATAAATACATATGGACAAAAAAAGAAATTTACACAGAAATATACGAAAAGTTACACAACTGCAGAGGCTCTTGCTTATGTAGATGATTATTTTCGTTTTTATGAGGCTGATTTATTTTATGAGGATCCAGAAGTTAGAAAAATATCCAATAATGTTTTCCATGTTAGAGTAGATATTTGTGCTGGATCTTGTTATGAAACTGATGCATTTGGTTACCGTCAAAAAAAAGATTTTCTTTGGCTGCCAAAAGTCTATACACTAACTATAGGAACAGGAGGTAAATATAGCATGAGAGCTGGATATTAATAATTACAATGAAAAAGTTAATTTTATTTTTATACTTGCTTCTCTATTGTTTTGGGAACGCGCAACAGACAAACCTTGCAGAAACCCAAAAATTAGCTGAGCAAGGGAATATAACTGCTCAATTTGATTTAGCCATCGCCTATGAAAATGGCGATGGTGTAGAGAAAGACTATATAAAGGCTGCATATTGGTATACTAAAGCAGCGGAACAAGGAGATGCAAACGCTCAAAATAATTTAGGAGTTGCCTACCATAATGGAAATGGCGTGGAACAGGACAAAAACAAAGCTATCTACTGGTTTAGAAAGGCTTGTGAAAACTTTAATGATGATGCCTGCGAAAATTTAAACAGAATAAAGTAGTGTTTTAGTTTACTACTTGGTAATTTTTACAAACAAAAAGAATGCTTTTTTAGATTTTTAGAAAACATGATAAAAATCATTATTTTTTTAAGTTCTTCAAAAAATCTTTTGGCATGCTTATTGATTTATAGAAAATGTTTTTAATTTAAATTTTATTTTACCATTATGAAAAAAATGATTTTGCCTGTTTTATTAACAGGGCTTTTCGCAGTGAGCTGTTCAAAAAAAGAAGAAGCTAAAACTGAAACTCCACAAGCTGTAGAAGCTGACAGCGCTCAACAAGCTCAACCAGAGGAAGCTGCTAAAGCAGAAGCTCCTAAGAAGCATGTAGGTGAATTTTCTGGAAAAGTACCATGCGCTGACTGCCCTGGTATCGAAATGAAATTAACTCTAAACGAAGATGGTTCTTTCCTTTTGGATGAAACTTATTTAGAGAAAAAAGATGGTCAGTTCAACGCTAAAGGTTCTTACGAAGTAAGTGCAGATGGTGCTTTTGTTACTCTTAAAGAAGAAGGAAACGATAAGCCAAGAGTTTTCTTAGTAGAAGAAGATGCTGCTTACCTTGTTGAAAAAGTAGGTGATGCTAAAAAGCCTGAATACAAATTGGCTAAAAAATAAGCTAACACTGTCTTAAACAAAAAAAAGAAAAGTCGGAGAAAAACTCCGACTTTTCACTTTTAATATTTTCTGATTTATTAGCTCAGACCGCTGATATTTCCCTCTGCATCTATGGTCATTCCCTCTACCATAGGAACTTCTGGAAGTCCTGGCATACGCATAATATCACCCAAAATAGGAATCACAAAACCAGCTCCCGCAGCGAACTCAAAACCTCTCACTGTGACATCAAATCCTGTAGGTCTTCCTATTTTTTTCTCATCATCACTTAGTGATTTCTGCGTTTTTGCTATACATACAGGCAGTTTATCAAAGCCGAGATCTTTTATAATTTTAAGGTCTGCTTTTGCTTTCGGTGAATAGACCACGCCTTCCGCTCCGTATATTTTCTTTGCTACCGCCTCTATTTTAGCTTCTATGCTTTCTTCTAATGGATACAAAAATTTAAAATCAGACTTCTGCTCGGTCGCTTCCACTACTGTTTTCGCGAAGTCTCTCATTCCCTCTCCGCCGTGCATAAATTCATCTGCCAAAACAGCATGAACTCCCAGTTTAGCGCATTCATCTTTCAAAAACTTGATTTCTTCCTCTGAATCCGTAGCAAAATGGTTAATCGCTACCACAGGCTGAAAACCATAATTCTGAGCGTTTTCTATATGCTTACAAAGATTTCCAAAACCTTTTTTCAGGTATTCTAAATTCGGGCTTCCGTATTCATCTTTTTTCGCTCCGCCATGGTATCTCAGCGCCCTGATAGTCGCCACTATCACATACGCATCAGGTTTTAATCCTGCATATCTGCATTTAATATCAATGAACTTTTCTGCTCCCAAATCTCCACCAAAACCAGCTTCCGTAACGACATAATCACCAAGAGAAAGTCCCATTTTAGTAGCGATAATGGTATTTGTCCCCTGCGCAATATTCGCAAAAGGGCCACCGTGAAGAATGGCAGGATTTCCCTCCAAAGTCTGAACCAAATTAGGCTTAATGGCATCTTTCAGCAGGATCGCCATTGCGTTTTCTGCCTTTAAATCTCTTGCAAAAACAGGCTTTTTATCATAGGTATAGCCCACAAAGATATTTCCTAAACGCTGTTTCAAGTCCTCAAAATCTTGGCTCAGACAGAGAATTGCCATCACCTCGGATGCAGGCGTGATATTGAAACCTTCTTCCCTTACCACGCCGTTTTTATCGCCCATTCCTATGACTATCTGGCGCAGAGCTCGGTCGTTCATATCCATCACTCGCTTCCAGACGATGGTTTTTGGGTCTATGTTTAGATTGTGTTTTTTACTTTGTAAGTTATTGTCTATCAATGCAGAAAGAAGATTATTTGCCTTTTCCACTGCCGAAAAATCTCCTGTAAAATGCAGGTTAATATCCGCCATTGGGATAACTTGGGCATATCCTCCCCCAGCGGCACCACCTTTGCTCCCGAAAACAGGCCCTAAACTAGGCTCACGAAGCACCAAAACTGCTTTTTTACCGATTTTATTCAGTCCATCACAAAGCCCCACCGAAACAGTGGTTTTCCCCTCTCCTGCCGGCGTGGGATTGATAGCTGTCACTAAAATCAATTTTGATTTTTTAATTTTTTCTTCATCGATGTATTTTAGAGGAATTTTGGCTTTGTGTCTGCCATAATATTCTAAATCTTCCTCCTCAATAGCAATTTTGTCTGCGATTTCTCTAATGGGTCTAATGTCCGCACTTTGTGCAATCTGTATGTCTGTTTTCACAATAGTTTTGTTTCCTACAAATCTATAAAAATTTGATTTAAAATTAAAAAAAAATTATAGCGAATTAAAATATTAAAATCCCTAAATTTGTAGGCTGTCTATTTTGAAGAATTTTTGTATTTTCGCCAAATATTTTTGAATTCACTATGTCTTTACAAATTACTAATCTAACTAAAAAATTCGGTGAACAAACAGCACTGAATAATATCAACCTCAGCATTGAAAAGAACGAAATCGTGGGACTTCTTGGGCCAAACGGAGCAGGAAAATCCACGCTGATGAAATCCATCACAGGTGTAGTGAAAATAGATGAGGGCGAGATTTTGTTCAACAACAAAGATATCACTCAATATCCGATAGAAAGCAAGAAAAACATCGGTTTTCTGCCAGAAAACAATCCGCTTTACCAAGAAATGTTCGTAAAGGAATATCTGAATTTCGTGGCTGATATCCACAAGATACCAAGCGAAAGAATAGATGAAGTCATCGAGCTGGTAGGCATCACTCCCGAAAAATCCAAAAAGATTTCCCAGCTCTCCAAAGGGTATAAACAGAGAGTGGGACTGGCACAGGCGATTCTCCACCAGCCAGATTTGCTTATCTTGGACGAGCCTACGAACGGACTAGACCCTAACCAAATCATAGAAATCCGAAATGTGATAAAAGAAATCGGCAAGGAGAAAACCATCATCCTTTCCACGCACATCATGCAGGAAGTAGAAGCGCTATGCTCTCGTGTCATCCTCATCCACAAGGGAAACATCCTGCAAGACACCTCTATAGAGGAGTTCAAAGGGCGATACAGCAATCTGGAAGAAGCATTCCAGAGCTATACTAATGGATAAAATTTTTTCATTTTTTATTGTAAAATAGTCTGTCAGTTTTAGGGACAGGCTATTTTTGTTTCTAAAATATCCATCTTCTCTAATTTCATAAAGTTCAAAAAAATTCGTAAATTTCCAATGTCTTTTTTATTTACTTTATAAAAAATCATAAAATCATGGGACATTCACACGAAGGACACTGCCACCACCATAGCGTGAGCAGTCTGGAAAATATCAACAGGGCGTTTTACATCGGTATCGGTCTGAATCTGCTCTACACCATAATAGAATTTGCGGTCGGTTTTAAAATCAATTCTTTGGCCTTAATCTCTGATGCGAGCCACAATCTGAGCGATGTTGCCAGTTTAGGAATTTCGCTCATCGGTATCATTCTTGCCCAGAAAGCCAGTACGCACAGCCTGACTTACGGCTACAAAAAAGCCTCAATCTTGGCTTCGCTCATCAATGCTATTCTGCTGGTGTTCATTGTCTTTAAAATCATCATAGAAGCTGTGGAACGGCTGAATACACCGCCAAAAATGGAGGGCAGCGGCATTATCATCACTGCTGCGATAGGCGTGGTTATCAATGCTGTTTCGGCGTTTCTTTTTTATAAAGGACAAAAACATGATATCAACATCAAAGGGGCTTTTCTGCACCTGATGGTAGATGCTTTGGTTTCGGTGGGCGTGATTATCTCTGGGGTGATTATCTATTTCACTGGCTGGAATCTCGCGGATGTGGTTATAAGTTTCATCATCGCTGTGGTGATTTTGATTTCTACTTGGGGACTTTTGACGGAAAGCATTAAACTCAGCCTAAACGGCGTGCCAGAGGGCATTAATCCTAATGAAATCCAAAAACTGATAGAGGAAATCCCTGCCGTAGAAGACACCCACCACCTCCATATATGGGCAATGAGCAGCTCCGAAAACGCCCTGACCGTCCATCTGGTGGTAAATGAGGGAATAAGTTTCCAAGAAATGGAACAAATAAAAAAAGAACTCCGCCACAAGCTGGAACATCACAACATCCAGCATTCTACCTTTGAGATAGAAAGCTCTGGCTGTAAATGCGACCAAGAGTTTTGTAAATAACAAAAAACAGCCGCTCACACAGAACGGCTGTTTTTATTTATATTTGTTGAACTTTTATCAAAAGGATAATTTATGGAATTAAGTAAAAAAGAATTAGAAATTTTCGAAAAAATAAATCTATACGAAAGACATAGTAATATAAGTAATCAGTATAGATTTGAAGAAACATTTGAAAACTATTCAAATGATGAAGTTATAAAAATAGTTAAAGAATTGGGATATTCTGCAAAATACAAAAAGAAAGAAAATTTTTTTCAAATAATAGAAACTACAAATAAATTGAAGTTTTATTTTCATTTTTCATTAAAATATGGTTTAGTGGAAATTATTATGTATTGGGAATGTATAAATAATAAAGATATATGGGGCGGAGGGGACTTTGCTGGATTGTGTAAATTGATAGAAATAAGTAGAGGAGAAGAAAAGGAGGGGTACATAAGGAAACCTTGTTTTAGAAATTACGAAGATTTAAAAAATATTCTTAGGGAATATTTCCTAATCTATGAAGATTTAAAAACAGAAGTTTTAAAAGTAGATTGGAATGAAGAAGATATGAAAGATTCTGAGTAAATAACAAAAACAGCCACTCACACGGAACGGCTGTTTTTATTTGTAATTATTGTTTGTTTTGATATAAAATTTTATTCAATCGGATGATGAAATCCACATTCCTTACTCCTGGGGTCACATCTTCCAAATCTATTTTATATACCTGATTATTCCTCACTGCATTGGTATTTTTCAAGACAGGATTGGTTTTGAAGAAGTTGATTTTCTCCTCTATCGGCTCTGGGCGAGACTGAATATCTATGATGAAAATAGCATCTGGATTTCGCTCTAAAACACTCTCAGGCGTCACGAACTCAAATCTTTTATCCAAATCTGCATAGATATTTATCCCATGGGCTTTATTGACAAGGTCTGTCGCCAAAGCACTAAAAGCCGCCACTCCTCCTTTATACGAAAGTATCAGAACCTTTTTCTTTTCGCCATCTTTTGGAACTACTAAATCCTTTTGGGCTTCATTATATTTGTTTTTCAGCTTAGTGACCAGCGCTTCGGCTCTGTCTGGAACATTAAAAATCTTACCCAATAGAATAATATCATCATAGACATCATCCAGTGTAGGATTTTGGATATCATCCAAACTTCTAAGGTTATAAGGCGCTATTCCCAATTTCATCAAATCTTCTGGTGAGCCCGCCGTTTCTTCATTAATATTTCCTGCCGCGAAATCTGGTTTTGCAAGCAAGAAAGCCTCTTTATTCATCCTAAATCCGTGGCCTTTCAGTTTCTGAGGCACTTTTTCATAGGCTTCTCTATACTCAGGAAGAAGCTCTCCCTCCGTACTTCCTATGATGATTCTGTCCTCCAATCCCAATGCGAGAAGAATCTCCGTAGTATATGGATTAAACAGCGCTGCTCTCTGAGGCGGTGTAGTAATGACCACGGGAACATCCCTGTCAGCATCTTTATAAATGTATTCTACTCTATTTTCTTGTTTGGTATCAGCCTTTGCTGCGGCATCTTTTTTCTCTGAACAAGACAGTACCGCTACGGCAGTCAAAGCCAAAAACAATTGTTTTTTCATGAAACTATATTTTAAAATTATTAGAAACTGTATTTTACATTAAACATCACATTTCTCGGCGTTCCAGGGAATAGTCTTGTGTAGTCAAATGCCCCGCCCCAGTATGTTTTGTTAAATAAATTTCCTACATTCACAGCCAGCTGCATTTTGTTTAATTTATAATAAACTGCTGCATCTACCACTACATAAGAAGGAATGGTTAAAGTTCTGTCTGCCCATGCTATTCTATCTCCTACATAGTTTCCTCCTAATCCTATTCCGAAATTTTTCAGCGCTCCTTCCTCGAAATTATATCTTGTCCATAAGTTGAAGCTGTGTTTTGGCGTGTTTCCGCTTCTGTATCTTTCGCCATTTTCTGTCGTATGAGCATCGATGAAAGAATATCCAGCATTAACCTGCCAGTTTGGTAAAATTCTACCAATGACCTCCATCTCTATCCCTTGAGAGCGCTGATCACCTCCTTCTATCTTTAATGCATCATTATCATTAGGATCATCCATTAGTACATTTTGCTGATGAATATTAAAATAAGCAATGTTTGCATTCAGTTTTCCATCCAGCCATTCAGTTTTCAGTCCTCCTTCCAGCATTTTAGATGTCATCGGCGAGAATGGACCGCCATAGGATGTAGTTCCTAAATAAGCATTGGTCTGCACCTCAAATCCTTCTATATATGATGCATACACATTCATATTTTTAGTTGCCTGATAGATAACACCTAATCTTTTCAGGAGTTTGTGCTGTTTTGTGGCAACTTCATTTTTAAGTTTATAATTCGTTTTATCTAAATACCATTCTTGTCTGATACCGAAATTAACGATGAATTTCCCATAACTCATTTGATTCATTAAATAAGCTCCATTGGTCATAAAATACAAAGGTGTTATTTCTAATCTTTGGAAAACATAATCATTCAAATTCGCTACAAAATATTTAGGATTTTGTAAATCAAAATGAGGTACATTTGGAACAGGGTTCCCATTAGCATCGGTTACATAATCACTAGCCTTAGTTTTGTCAAACTTATTGGCAACTTTTCCGTTTGTCAATCTGTATCCTCTAGCTCTATTCCATCCTCCATTTCTACTCACTTCAAAAGCGCTTAGGTCATACCCTGCAACCATTTTGTTTTTCAGGTTTCCGATATTAAAATCAAAATTAAAATACGCGCTAAAGTTATCCGAGTATGTCTTTTGTCTTCTTTGAGAAACCTGCATTTCTACCAAAGTAGGTATAGCCTTCCCTGTAATATCTTGCGCAAATTTATTAGCCGTTCTATGCTCTAACAAATCTTCATCCCAGATATGTTTCATATAGGACATATTGAGACCTATTTTGTCTGTAAACTTGTGAGAAAGACTACTCATCACCGTGAAATTCAGATTTTTATTGTAGTCATTAGAAGCTCCTATGGCAAAGCTTATAGGTGTGGTGTGCAAGTTTGCGCTTTGTCCTTTCTTTACTCCAAAAATAGGCTGTCCTCGGTCTAGTTTAGTATCAGTATTAGTCAATACCAATTCTAAATTTACTCTTGTTTTTTCATTAGGGATATAACTGATCGTAGGCGCTATCATATAGGACTTACTTCCTTGTAAATCCCTGAAACTTCGTGAGTTTTCATACCCTAAATTCAAACGATATAGTAAAGTTTTTGATTTTTCTAACGGTCCTGTAAAATCCAAAGTACTTCTTACCATTCCGTAGCTTCCTATCGTAAGGTCTACTTCTTTTCTAGCAACACTCAAAGGTTTTTTGGTTACCATGTTGATAGTTCCCCCTGCATTAGCACTCGCAAAAGTGATACTCGCAGGGCCTTTGATAACTTCTATTCTCTCTAAGTTAATCGTCATCGGCGGCGAAATGTAGCTCACAAAAGCCGTCATCCCATTGATTAGCCTGTTATTATCTCTGTTTCCCCATCCTTGGGTAACCCCTCTAATCGCATAGTGGCTGTAATAACTGGTAGCATTCACCCCTGTCACATTCTTCAGCGCATCCCCTATCATAAAGACCTGTCTATCAGACAAAAGCTCCTTGGTCACGGTAGAGATTGACTGCGCCACCTCCATATTTTTAAGGGCAATTTTAGAAGAAGAGAAAGAATAATCACTATTATAGTCTTTTCTTGCTCTACCCACTATCTCTACTGTTTGTAGCACATGTTCTTTGCCTTCTTCTTTATTATTTTTTGACTTAGGATTAGTAGGATCTTCCTGTTCTGGATTATTTTCAGGATTATTTTCAGGATTATTTTCTGCTAATTGTTCTTCCTTTATTTCTTGTTTAGGCTCTTCTATATTAGGTGTGCTATCTACTTTATTTTCATTTATAATGATATCTCCTAGGTCTAATGTTTCACTATCCGTTATCATTATATTTCTATCCGATAGAATATTCGTATTTTCTACCACTTGTAGCGTATAAATTCCTCCTTCTGGAAGAAGTATACTAAACGCACCTTTTTCATCAACTGGATAAACCAATTCCTTTCCTTCCTTTTTCACCAATACTTTCAATGCTGAAACAGAAGGTGTTTCCTGCACTATTCTTCCTTTAATAGTCTGGCTATAAGCCATTGCGGAAAACAACAAACTTGAAATCAATAATACTTTTTTATTCATAAAATGATATTTTTGCTACTTTTTTAAATAAAATTCGCACAAAAGTAACATATTTTTTCTAATTTGTATTATTTTAAATCATGAAAAATATCATTATTTTATAAAAAAATAACACTCCTAAAAATTTTTAGAAGTGTTATTTGGTATGGTTTTATATTTTCCTACGCATCTATATTAGCATAGACAGCGTTCTTTTCTATAAATTCTCTTCTTGGCGGAACTTCATCTCCCATCAGCATAGAGAAAATTCTATCAGCTTCTCCTGCATTTTCTATAGTCACCTGTTTTAGGATTCTATTTTCTGGGTTAAGTGTAGTTTCCCAAAGCTGCTCTGCATTCATCTCCCCAAGACCTTTGTATCGCTGGATTTCCACACCTCTGCCATCTGCAGAAAGTTCTTTGGTAAGCTCCTCTCTCTCCTTGTCATTCCATGCGTAGAGTTTTTTATTTCCTCTCTTCAGAAGATATAGCGGCGGTGATGCGATGTATACATACCCATTCTCTATAAGCTCTTTCATATAACGGAAGAAGAATGTAAGAATAAGCGTAGAAATATGCGAACCATCTATATCGGCATCGGTCATAATTACTATTTTATGGTATCTTAGTTTAGACAAGTTCAGTGCTTTACTGTCTTCCTCTGTCCCTACAGAAACCCCGAGTGCCGTATAAATATTTTTAATCTCATCATTATCATAAACCTTGTGAAGCATAGACTTTTCCACATTTAGAATCTTACCTCTCAGTGGCAAAATCGCTTGGAAATTTCTATCTCTTCCTCCTTTGGCTGTTCCTCCCGCAGAGTCTCCCTCTACTAGGAAAATTTCGCTTATAGATGGGTCTTTAGATGAACAGTCGGCTAATTTCCCTGGCAGGCCAGAGCCTCCCAATGGCGATTTTCTCTGCACCATTTCACGGGCTTTCTTCGCTGCCTGACGAGCTTTCGCAGCTAAAACTACTTTTTGTACAATCTGTTTGGCTTCGTTTGGATTTTCTTCAAGGAAGTTAGAGAGCATCTCTCCCACTATCTTATCCACTGCACCAGAAACTTCGGAATTCCCAAGTTTAGTCTTAGTCTGTCCCTCAAACTGAGGCTCCATTACTTTCACGGAAATCACCGCTGTAAGCCCCTCACGGAAGTCATCTCCTGTAACTTCCACTTTTTCTTTCTGTGGAATTCCTAGTTCATCAGCATATTTTTTGAGCGTTCTAGTCAAAGCTCTTCTAAACCCAGCCAAATGAGTTCCTCCCTCATGCGTGTTGATATTATTTACATAAGAATGCAGATTCTCATTGAACGAAGTATTATATCTCATCGCTACTTCCACAGGGATATCATCTCGCTCTCCTTCCATGAAGATAACATCCATTATCCCCTCTCTGTTTCCATCGATGAACTCTACAAATTCCTTCAGTCCTCCTTCAGAATAGAAAGTTTCGCTTTTAAATTCTCCGTTTTCCTCTTTTACTCTTTCATCTGTAAGAGTGATGGTAATTCCTTTATTAAGAAAAGCCAACTCGCGAAGACGAGCCGCCAAAGTATCATAATTATAAACTAATTCATTAAAAATAGATTCATCTGGCTGGAAAAACACCTCTGTCCCAGTAATCTCCGAAGCACCGATTTCCTCAACATTCCCAAGAGCCTTACCTTGTGAATATTTCTGCTGGTAGATTTTTCCATCTCTCTGAACAGTAGCTATCAACGATGTAGAAAGCGCATTCACACACGAAACACCTACACCATGAAGCCCCCCAGAAACCTTGTAAGAATCTTTATCAAACTTACCTCCTGCCCCTATTTTGGTCATTACCACCTCTAGAGCAGATTTTTGTTCTTTTTCGTGGAAATCCACAGGAATACCACGCCCATTATCTCTTACAGAAATACCATTTCCTTCATGAATAGTCACCGAAATAGTATCACAATATCCTGCCAAAGCCTCATCTATAGAGTTATCCACCACCTCATAAACCAAGTGATGAAGCCCTCTAACCCCCACATCTCCAATGTACATTGACGGTCTGAGACGCACATGCTCAATACCTTCCAATGCCTGAATACTACTCGCTGTATACTGTTTTTCGCTCATGTATTTTCAAAAATTTAGTGAATTACAAAGATACATATTTTTTTGATAAAAATCAGTGTTTTTTGAACGAGAAATAAATTTTATATTTGGGAAATTTTATAAAAAATGAAAAAAAGCAACAATCTCTTGCTTCAAATCCTGATTGCTATTGTTTTAGGTATAATTTTCGGACAATTTATAAATCAAGAATTTTTAAAAATCTTTCTCACCTTCAATGGGCTGTTTAGTCAGTTTCTTGGATTCTGTATTCCTTTGATTATCATAGGGCTAATAGTCCCATCAATAGGAAAACTAGGCGGAACAGCCAGCAAAATAGTTCTTGTAACGGCAGGATTGGCTTATTTATCTACGCTTTTAGCAGGTTTTGTTTCTTATGGAGTGAGTATCAGCACTTTCCCAAGCCTTTTAGAAGGGCAGTCGCTGAGTGATGTTTCAAAAGTCACTGAAATCAAGCCTTATTTTTCGCTGAGCATTCCTCCTATGTTTGATGTGATGACAGCGCTGGTTTTGGCCTTTATGGTAGGAATAGGTATTTCTAAAATTCACAATTCTACACTATTACAAGTTTTTGAGGAATTTGAAATTATCATCTCTAATGTCATTGCCCGCATTCTTATTCCACTGCTTCCACTGTATATTTTTGGTATCTTTTTAGGAATGGCTCATACGGGCGAAGTTTTCACGATTGTTTCTATTTTCATTAAAATTATCGCCATTATTTTTGGGCTTCATATTTTGTTTTTGATATTTTTATTTACCATCGCTGGAATTATCGGAAGGAAAAACCCTTTTAAAATGCTAGTAAATATGATACCTGCCTATATCACGGCGCTGGGAACACAGTCTTCAGCGGCGACTATTCCTGTTTCCTTACAGCAGACTATCAAAAACGGCGTTTCGGAAAAGGTGGCAAAACTGGTTATTCCTCTTTGTGCGACGATACATTTATCTGGAAGTGCCCTGAAGATAGTAGCCTGCACCATAGCCCTGATGGTGGTGCAACAGATGCCGATTGATTTCTTGGATTATGCGGGATTTATTTTCATGCTTGGCATTGCTATGGTGGCTGCGCCTGGAGTCCCTGGTGGTGCTATTATGGCGGCTATCGGGATTATCGGTTCTATGCTGGGATTTGATGAAAAAAGCCAAGCCCTCATGATTTCGCTCTACATCGCTATGGACAGCTTTGGAACGGCTGGAAATGTCACAGGAGACTGCGCTATAGCCGTAATTACGGATACTATTTTGGGTGAAAAACAGAAAACTAACGACTAAATGAAAGAAAAGTTTTTACAAACTCTTTGGGAAAACAAGGTTTTTAATCCGCTCTTGTTCAAGGATACGGACGGAAACCCTATTGAAATCCTAGATTTTGGAAAACTGAATAGCAATGCTGGGCCTGATTTTCATTCGGTAAAGATAAAAACACAAGGCATCACATTTTTTGGAAATGCTGAATTTCATGTAAAATCTTCCGATTGGCTTCTACACAAACATTCGGAACAGAAAGATTATCAGTCCATTATCCTTCATATCGTTTTTGAACATGACCAAGAAATTTCGGAACTGAAAGAAAGAAACATTCCTACACTGGAACTGAAAAAATATATTGAAAACTCTGATTTTCAACACTATAACTTTGATAAAGAAAAGGATTTTATTCCTTGTGAAGATATTTTCAGCATTAAAAAAATCCCAAATTATTTTTCCGAAGAAATTGTTTTGCAAAAATTAGAGGAAAAAGACAAAGAAATCAGACAAGAACTTTTAGCAACAAAAAACGATTACGAGGCGGTTTTATTTCAAAGAATAGCCTACTCTTTCGGGCTGAAAGTAAATTCGAAAACTTTCCTGCAAATTGCACAAAACATTGATTTTAAAATCATTAAAAAAGTTTCTCAAAATCCTTTTCAGCTGGAAAGCCTCTTATTTGGAAAAGCAGATTTACTAAATAATACGGAAAAAGACTGCCAAAAATGGCTGAAAAAATTTGAGTTTTTAAGGGCGAAATTTGGGATAAATGACATCGTTTTTACAGCCAAATTTATGCGGATGATGCCCGTTTCGTTCCCTACCATAAGGCTCTCGCAGCTGGCTCAGCTGTATTCTCGGCATCAGAATTTATTTTCAAAAATCATCAATGCAAAAAGCGTGGAAGAGTTGAAAGATTTATTCAAAGACATAAAAACCTCGGAATATTGGGAAAATCACTATGTTTTCGGAAAGGAAAGCGAAACTAAAACTAAAAAACTTTCAGATGATTTCATAGAAATTATTTTACTGAATGCCATCCTTCCTGTGATTTATTCCTATCACAAGGAAAAGACTGATAATCAGAAAATTATATTTAATTTTTACCGAAATCTAAAACCAGAGAAAAACTCCATTATCAAACAATGGAAAAATTTAGGCGCGAAGATAAAATCAGCCCTAGATTCCCAAGCATTCTTATATTTATACAAAAACTGGTGCAGCCAGAAAAGATGCTTAGAATGCTGTCAAACACAATTTTAATTTAAATTTTAACCAAATGATTTTTACTCTAAACGACATACAAATACAACCCGCAAAAGGAGAAGAACACGGACATATTTTCTCCTCGTATTGCGCTTCCTTCCCTGCTGATGAGCGAAGAGATGAGGAGCAGTTTTACAAGCTTTTAGAAAATCACCACAGCAAGATATTGTCCATTTTCAAAGGAGAAAACCTCGCTGGGTACCTTATCGTATGGGAGTTTTCAGAGTTTACATTTATAGAGCATTTTGAGATTTTTGAGGCTCTTCGTGGCGCTAATTTAGGCTCTACGATTCTGTCTATTTTAACTGAAAACCTCGGAAACATCGTGCTGGAAACCGAACCCAAGGAGCTGAGCGACATAGCTGAACGAAGAGTAGGTTTTTACCAAAAAAACGGCTTTTCTGTTTTGGACAAGAGCTATATCCAGCCAAGCTACAGCCAAGATAAAAACCCGCTGAACCTTTGGCTGATGGGAACCTTTGAGCCTGATAATCTGACTCAGACCATTGCAGAAATTCATAAAATTGTATATCAAAATTAAGTTTAACCCAATAAAATAATCACTCATGAACCTCAAATCTAAAATCGGAAATTACACCTTCGAAAATCCACTGATGAACGCCTCTGGATGCTGGTGCGAATCGGAAGAAAAACTAAACGAACTTCACCTCTCTGACTGCGGAAGTTTCGTAACCAAAAGTGCCACAGCGAAATACCGCGAAGGAAATCCATCGCCGCGATATGTGGAAGTTCCACTAGGGACTATCAACTCCATGGGACTGCCCAATGAAGGGCTGGACTACTATCTAGATTATGCCCTAAAATTCCAAGAAAAACACGAACAAACCATCTTCCTCTCCGTGGCAGGAATGTCTTTTAAGGAAAATATGGAAATGCTGAAAAAAGTGAATTTATCTGATTTTAAAGGCATTATAGAGCTCAACCTCTCTTGTCCTAATGTCCCTGGAAAACCTCAGACAGGCTATGATTTTGAGGCTACAGAACGAATTTTACAAGAAGTTTTTACTTTCATCGAAAAACCTTTGGGCGTAAAACTTCCGCCTTATTTTGATATGGCTCATTTTGACAAAATTGCAGAAGTGCTGAATAAATTCCCGCTCCACTATGTGAATTGTATCAACTCCATCGGAAACGGGCTGTATATCGACACTGAAAAAGAAGAAGTCGTTATCAAACCAAAGGATGGATTTGGCGGAATCGGCGGCGAATACATCAAACCTACCGCTCTGGCTAATGTCCGTGCAATGTACACCAGACTAAATAAAAACATCCAAGTCATCGGCTGCGGCGGCGTTATCACAGGGCAGGATGTCTTTGAGCATATTCTCTGCGGAGCAAGTATGGTTCAGGTGGGCTCTCAGCTGATGAAGGAAAATCCGTCTATATTCGGGCGACTTCTATCTGAATTAAAAGAAATTATGTCCCAAAAAGGCTACCAATCCATAGATGATTTCAAAGGTAAATTAAAATCCTTGTAGTTCATCTGCATGGTTTTTAGTATTTTTGGAAAAAATTTAAATCTTTTCAATGACAAAATTAAGTGTAAATATCAATAAAATAGCGACCCTCCGAAATTCCAGAGGAGGGCTGCTTCCCAGCGTAACGGAAGCCGCAGTAAAAATTCAGGAGTTCGGTGCAGATGGCATCACCATCCACCCAAGACCAGACCAGCGCCACATCACAAGACAAGATGTCTATGACCTAAAACCGCTGGTGCATAAGGAATTTAATATCGAAGGCAATCCGCACCGACCATTCATAGATATGGTTTTGGAAATCAAACCTACACAGGTGACTTTGGTTCCTGATGCGGACAATGCCATCACTTCCAATGCTGGCTGGGACACCAAAACTCATCTGTATTTCCTGACAGACATTATATCAGAGTTCAAACGAGCTGGGATTAGGACTTCTATTTTCCTTGACCCTAAACCAGAACTTTGTGATTATGCTACCAAAACAGGAGCTGACCGAATAGAACTATACACAGAGGCCTATGCTTCTGGATACAAAGTCAATAAAGAAGCTGCTATCAAACCTTATTTAGAAACGGCTATTCGCGCAAGTGAACTAGGGCTGGGCATCAATGCAGGGCATGATTTAAGCCTTGAAAATCTACGATATTTCGCAGAAACTATCCCAAATCTCTTGGAAGTATCCATAGGGCATGCACTCATCAGCGAGGCTCTCTACATGGGCATGGAAAACACGGTTCAGGCTTACCAAAAAAGATTAGAAATCGACAAATAATTTTTTCTTACATGAGAAAGAAAAGAGAATTTCACTCTTCAGAATTGGTAAAAAGTTTGGCCAAAATCTATGGTTTTGATGAGATTCTGGTTTCATTTAAAATAAAAGACTTTCTCCGAGAATACTTGGATGAAAGTCTTTTTAATGAAATAGAACAAGTTAGGCTAAACAAAGGGGTTCTCAGCCTAAAAATAAAATCTCCTTTACTAAAAAACGATTTCCAGATGCGAAAATCGTTCTATGTCAATAAAATTTCTTCTGAACTGGGAATAGAAATCACCCAAATCATCATTCTATAACTACTCTTGGAGGCGGATATGGTTCATCTGCTTCATTATCCAGCTGTGTTTTCTTTTCAGCACTGGCGTTGGATTTTTTGGGTCGTATTTTTTAGGATTCGGGAGAACTGCCGCTATCCACGCCGCCTCGCTTTTGGTAAGATTTTTAGCCGATTTCTTAAAATAATACCGCGAAGCTGCCTCCACACCGAAGACCCCCTGCCCCATTTCTATCGAGTTGAGATACCTCTCCATGATGATTTTCTTGTTCCAAACCTTTTCTATCACGAAAGTAAAAACCGTTTCTAAGCCTTTTCTAAACCAGCTTCTATTATTCCAAAGGAAAATATTTTTGGCTGTCTGCTGAGAAATTGTGCTTCCGCCTTGTATTCGTTTTCCTTTTTCATTATTCTCCATGGCTCTCTCAATAGCTTTAAAATCAAAACCATCATGTTTATAATAGTTTTGATCTTCTGATGCTATGACGGCTATTTTCACATAATCCCCCATTTCATCATAGGAAACATACTCGCGGTCTAATTTCTGATATTGAAACAAACCGCCAAGCTGCGTCCATGTGATAATGGGATTAAAAAATCTGCCCCAAACCACCGCTAAAAGGTAAAATATTAAAATAAAATAAATTATTTTCTTCAAATATTTCAGCATCAAAAACCTATTTTTTTATTTTCTTTTGTAGTGTCTTTTAGGGATTTTTCATCCATATTCGTAAGTTCTGCCAGAGAGCGAGGCTCATCTACAGTAATGTCCTTGCCTATTGATTTCAGATAAGCATTACATTTTTCCACGGTCAGCTCTCGGAACTTATATTCTGCTATCAGCCTTCCTTTTCTCAGCAAGGCAGAATCTATTTTGGATATATCCGAATTAAATGTACAAATCAACTGACATTCAAGTACATCCGACAGCATTCCGTCTGCTATGTTCAAAATCGAAGAAACCACATCTGTATTGCTGTTGAGCGTTGTTCTCTCTGCGATGTAGTTTTCACAATCTTCCAGCACCAAAACCGAATTCTGATTATCCACCAAAACCCCGATGAAACTAGGGTCTGTGAGCGAAGAAATCATCGTAGTCGGTATGAAGATGAATTTTTTATTCGGAATCTGGCTCGTCAGCCATTTGATGTAGTTGGTCTTTCCAGAACCTGCTATTCCGTGAAGCAGCACGATTCCTTTGTTTTCATTGGTTATCGTGTGTTTCACTCTGGTATGCACCTCCATAAAATCATCATTGTACATCAAATCCAAGTCTATTCTGTGAGGTTTTATCGTATGAGTTTTTAGGTCAAAACCTGAATTATCTTTCAGCAAGATGGATACTTTGGCTTCTTTAGAAATATATTTTTCAAAATATTCACTGAAAAGTTTTATTAGATTTGCTTTAGTATTAGGAGAATCATTTTTATAATAAACATACTCCACACGATAGAGCCCCTCCTCAAAAACTTCTGTATCATAGTCATCAGACAAGTCTCTGGTTAACAGTATAAAAACCTCTAAATCAGGATGAAAATAGCACTCCTCGCTCTCATAAAGCTCATTAGTTTTTGATGAATATTCCATCGTTTGGAAATCCTCACATTTCTGGAACTGAGAGAGTTTTTCTTTGTGTATAACCAGCTCATCATTACCGATATACAGATTTGCCATAGCATTATTTAACAAAGCTCTATAAGGCGACGAAGTGTGAGAAACATCCATCTTGTTATAAAGCTTTACTGCTCCTGCCTCACCATCATAACCCATTAAATAAAATGGTTTATAAAATTCTGATTCTTTTATTTTCATTTTTTTATTTTTAATTTATAATACTTTATTTATTTTCTTTATACCAAG
>CAUPCB010000011.1:0-43903 GCA_963509715.1 uncultured Flavobacteriaceae bacterium
ATTTTGGGAAAGTGCATTATTTCCTATTGCAAGGTTGTAAGTTCCAGTGGTATTTACTCTTAAAGCATCACTTCCCATAGCAATGTTATTGCTTCCTGTAGTGTTTTCTTTAAGAGCACCATTACCTATTGCTGTATTGTAGGTACCTGTGCTTGCTGTTAGAGCATAGTTTCCTATCGCTATACCTGCACCCCCTGCCATGAGAGCATTAGTCCCGATAGCGATTCTGCTGCTACTAGCATGATTACCATTTCTTAAAGCATTAGCCCCAATAGCAATATTGTCTACTCCTACTTTATTAGCATAAAGAGCATAACTACCAAAACCTATATTTCTTTCACCAGAGGTGTTAGAATATAAAGAACTATTTCCTAATGCCAAGTTTAGACTTCCACCTTCATTAGAATATAGAGAGCTTCCTCCTATTGCAACATTATCAGTACCAGTAGTCACAGAGAACATGGATCTTCTACCAATAGCGATGTTGCTTCCAGCACCACCATCAGTACCATTTCCTCCTCTCCCTGCATCTTGTGTGATGTGGTTATTAGCACCTACTAGTCTAAGGTCTTGTTCTTGTATTGTTCCTTCAGCTATTTTTACCCATTTGTTTTCAGTAGTACTATAATAATAGAAACCCTTAGAAGTTACATTAGAAGTTACTGGATTCGTAGTTCCTGAGATGTTATCTACATATACTAAAGTAGATTCTTTCAAATTAGCAGTAGCAATGCTTTTTAGTCTGTCTCTACTTACTCTCGGAATCAAAATCCCCTCGTTTGTAGTTGCAGAGATAGCTGCATTCGCTGCACTGGGTTTTATGTCTAGAGTAGCCTCTGGGTTACTCGTGTTTACCCCCACTTTTCCTGCTTGGGCAAAAGCTAAACTTGTAGTAGCTAAAAGCCCTAATAAAATAATGTGTTTTTTCATATCATAACATATTAAAGTTAAAAAACTAATTATAAAGTATTGTTAAATAGATACAATATTTGCAAAAATATATAATTTTTTTGAATATTTAAAATAATTTTTTATGGAAGAGAGTTTTTTTCCTCACAAAGTCTTATAAATAGGCTTTCTATTTCAACTCTATTTTTTGGTAATTTTGCTGAGCGGTAGAATATCATATTTAGAGAATTTTCTCCAAAAGTTTTTATAAATAAAGGTTTGTTCAGACGGTAAGTTTCTCGCAGAAGGCGTTTCACTCTATTTCTGTCCACCGCTTTTTTGAAAAACTTTTTAGAAACAGAAACGCCAACTTTTTGAATTGACAAATCTTCCTTTTGTAAGGAAATGATAGCCAGCTCTTTATACGAAAACCATTTTCCCTGCTCAAAAAGTAAGGAAATATCGGTCTTGTTTTTTAGTTTCTCTTCTTTTGGAAATCCGTTAGGCTTCATTTTGTTCTTTTTTTAGAAGAAATCTGATAACTTCGGCAGCGGCATACAGCCCAAAAATAGCGGGCATATAGCTGATAGTGCCATAGAATGATTTTTTATAATTGCTGCCATCGGTCATTTTTAGGCTGTTTTCATCTTGAATTTCGGTGGAAAATACGCAGCGAAATCCTTTGTGTATTTTTTCTTTTTTGAGTTTTTTTCTGATTTGTTTCGCCAGAAAACAGTTGTTGGTTTTGCTGATATCCCTTACCATTACTTTGCTTGGGTCAGTTTTTCCGCCTGCACCCATTGCACTTACCAGCTTGATTTTCTTTCTTTTACAAGTGATGATGAGAGCCAGTTTAGGGCTGAGGCTGTCGATGCAGTCCAGAACATAGTCAAATTTTTCCTGTGTCAAAATCTCCTCCATTCGCTCTGGTTCTAGAAACTCATTGATTTTCTTTAAGTTAATTTCAGGATTGATATCCAAAATTCTTTCAGCTACGACATCGGTTTTATTTTTGCCAATGGTAGAGTTTAGAGCGGGTAACTGCCTGTTAATGTTAGTGATATCCACAGTATCCCCATCCACAATGGTCAAATTCCCGATTCCAGAACGCACCAGAAATTCCGCTGCGAAAGATCCCACGCCTCCGAGTCCAACTATCAGAATATTAGCGTTTTGCAGTCTTTCTATTCCTTCTTCTTTTACCAAAAGTTCGGTTCGTTGTAACCACTCACTCTGCATAAATCAATTTTATTTCTTAATCAAATTTTTACTTTATTTCTATTTTTTCTCCACCAAATTTTGGTTCTTTTCCAATGAGAAAATCCACGAAAACTTTGGTTCTGGCAAGATATTCTCTAATCTTGGTTTTGATGCCAGCATACTTATTTACATCTTTTGCATTAAACCCAAAAGCTTGAATTCCAAATCTTTGAGCCAAATAAACGGCTCTTTCGTTATGAAACTTCTGGGAAATAATGATGTAGCTGTTTTGCCCAAAAATCTCCTTTGCCCTAACCACCGAATCCAAAGTCCTAAAACCCGCAAAATCCTCATAAATTTTATCCGCAGGAATGCCTCTGTTTATCAGTTCGTTTTTCATGTCTTCGGGTTCGTTGTAGTCCTTTCGGCTGTTGTCTCCGCTGACGATGATGTATTCTATTTTCCCTGATTTGTAGAGCTTTTCTGCGGCATCTATTCTGTAATAAAAATAATAATTTTTATATCCGCTAGGCAGTGTTTTAGAAGTTCCCAGCAGGAGTCCTACTTTTTGGTTGGGTAGTTTTTCAATGTCATCCGTTACAAAATCTTGGGTTTTGCTCTCTATTTCAAAATTAGTCCAAAAACAAACCAAAATTCCCAGCAACAAGCCTCCCAATACCCAAAGGACAATTTTCTTAAATAATTTCATCAAGTATTTTTTATTTAAATGCTAAAACTATCCATTAGGAAAGGCTTTTTTTCTGAAAATAAATAAAAGAACACCTCCGACTGTAATCGCCGAGTCCGCAACATTAAATATATATCGAAAAAATTCCACATGCTGTCCTCCCACTAGAGGAACGCCTTCTGGAACAGTGAAGTTAAACAACGGAAAATGAAGCATATCCACCACGCAGCCTCTCATGAAGCCAGAATATCCTTCTCCAAAGCCAGAAACGCCGTCATAGCCTACCCAGCTGCCAATATCTTCTATGAAAACACTTCCGCTGTCAAAAATCATTCCGTAGAAAAGCCCGTCAATAAGGTTGCCTATCGCTCCAGCAAAAATAAAACTCATCGGGACAAGCAGATAGTTACTCGCGCCTTCTTTTATCCATTTTTTGAAATAATATACCATTCCTAAAATCAACAAAATACGAAGTGAAATGAGTAAGTATTTTCCGAAAATTCCACCAAACTGCATTCCGTACGCCATTCCTGGGTTTTCTACAAAAGTGAGTCGAAACCAGTCCAGCCCAAAAACAGGAATGCTTTCGCCCAGATGAAAATGAGTTTTGATGTAAAATTTGGATAACTGGTCTATGAGCAGCACCAGCGCTGTGATGAATATAATTTTTTTCATGAAACTAAATGTTTTGTATCATTTTTAAATTGTAAAATCATGTTTGATTAGTTTTTATGGTGAATATGTTTTTAAAAGGCGTTCAACGGCTCTCTGCTTAAAATCTTTAAAACTTGTAAGAACATTATTGTCTATTAAATAAAGTGTAGAACTTACACGGGGGAAATACTCCTCGTGTCCATCTGGGTATTCATTAACTCTATGGTAATAATATTGAGAAAATATCATGGTTTTCCCTTCTACATTCCACAGGTAGGCAGAATATCCTGTTACCCTTCCTTCATCATTTTTTGAGGGGGTAGGTAATAATGTTTTTGGAGTGTTGTATTGTTTTTTTAAATAGCTAAACATTTTATTACCAATCTCTTCTTCCTCTATTTTAATTATAATTCCTGATATTTTTTGTTCGGAAGTATTATTGAACAATATTTTCACTTTAGATAAAGGAATCTCTTCTTTATTAGTGTTTTGAAAATTAACATCTCCAAAGCTAAAATGTGTCATTTCTTCGGTAAAAGCACATGGTAATGTCGTGGCTATATCTTCATCTTCCATTTCAAATTTTACACCTTTGAAAATTTCTTTATAACTCGAAGAAAAATCTACTTTTTCAAGGTCAGTTTTTTTTGTGCAAGACAAAAATAAAAGACTCATAAATGTAATGAAAATTGTTCTCATTTTAGTTGGTCAAATTAAGTAAGAGAGCTAAGATATCTTAGCCCTCATATGTGTGATATTTACCGCTGCATGTTTTTCGCTTCTATGCTCAGTGTGGCGTGTGGAACGGCTTTCAGTCGCTCTTTGTCTATCAGTTTCCCTGTTACACGGCAGATTCCATAGGTTTTGTTTTCTATACGGATAAGTGCGTGTTTCAGGTCACGGATGAATTTTTCCTGTCTGCCTGCTAGTATCGCATTTTGTTCCTTGCTGAGCGTTTCTGCTCCTTCTTCAAAGGCTTTGAATGTAGGCGAAGTGTCATCTGTTCCGTTGTTTTGGTCATTGATGAAACTTTCTCTTAACAAGACTAAATCTTTCTCTGCCTTATCTATTTTCTGCTGGATTATAGCCTTAAACTCCTGCAAATCAGCATCGCTGTACCTTGTTCTTTCTTCCATTTTGTTATCAATTAGTCGTTTTTAGTTGTGTTAAATTTTTATACTCTGTTTATATTTATTTTGAAATACACATCATTGATTTCTATTTCATCAGCTTGAGAAAGCGTATCTACAAACTCTATTTTATTTGCCAATACTTCTGCAGAAATGTAAGAATTATTAGCATTGATTTCTGACTTAAACGGATTATTTTCCTCTAATTGTATAGAAATTCTATCCATCAGGTCAAAATCTTTATCTTTTCTAAGATTTTGGATACGGTTCACGAATTCTCTTGCCACGCCTTCTGCTCTGAGTTCATCTGTTACAGTAAGGTCTAAAGCTACAGTTATCCTGCCCTCGCTGGTTACTGTCCATCCTGGGATGTCTTTGGTCAAGATTTCCACATCGTCGATGGTAATTTCATGTCCTGCAATGTTCATTTTTCCTTCTTTTTCAAGGGTTGCTATCTGCTCAGAACTCATTGCAGAAATTTCTGCTCCCACAGCTTTCATGTCTTTGCCCAGTTTTGCTCCCAGAACCTTAAAGTTAGGTTTGATTTGTTTCACAATTAGTGTAGAAGCCTCTTCAGCATTGATGAGTTGTAGTTCTTTTACATTTACTTCTTGTTTGATTAAATCTGCTACGGCTAAAATCTGGCTTTCAGTTTTCTTGTCCAAAACAGGAATCATCACTTTTTGTAGTGGCTGACGAACCTTGATATTTTCTTTCTTTCTTAATGAAAATACCATCGAAGTGATAGACTGCGCCAGATGAGTTTTCTCCACCAAATCTGTATCTATTTTGTTTTCATCCGCTACTGGGAAGTTTGACAAATGCACGCTTTCTGCCTTGTCTTTTCCTGTCACGACATTTAGGTCCTGATACAGCCTGTCCATGAAGAACGGTGCTATCGGTGCAGAAAGTTTTGCCACGGTATCCAGACAAGTGTAAAGTGTCTGATAAGCAGAAATTTTGTCCTCTGTGTAGTCGCCTTTCCAGAAACGGCGGCGGCAGAGTCTCACATACCAGTTAGACAAGTTATCATTCACGAAAGTATTGATGGCTCTTGCCACTTTCGTAGGTTCATAGTCTTCGTAGAAAGCCTTTACTTCCTTGATTAAGATATTTAATTCAGATAAAATCCATCGGTCAATCTCAGGTTTGTTCTGTACTTCTGCTTCTTCGTATTTAAAGCCGTCTACATTGGCATAAAGCGCGAAGAAAGAGTAAGTGTTATAAAGCGTTCCAAAGAATTTTCTACGAACTTCATCGATTCCTTCAATGTCAAATTTCAAGTTTTCCCACGGGTTGGCATTAGAAATCATGTACCAGCGCGTAGCATCTGGGCCATATTTTGCCAAAGTTTCGAATGGGTCTACGGCATTGCCTAGTCTTTTGGACATTTTTTGTCCGTTTTTATCTAAAACTAATCCATTGGAAACAACATTCTTATAAGCCACAGAGTCAAAAACTGCTGTTGCAATCGCGTGAAGCGTGTAGAACCAGCCACGCGTTTGGTCTACTCCCTCCGCTATGAAATCCGCAGGGTAAGCCTTGTTTTGGTCGATAAGTTCCTTATTCTCAAAAGGATAGTGCAGTTGAGCGTAAGGCATCGCACCAGAGTCAAACCAAACATCTATCAGGTCGCTTTCTCTCTTCATCGGTTTTCCGCTGTCAGACACCAAAATGATTTCATCCACGATGTTCTTGTGAAGGTCTATTTTAGCGTAGTTTTCATTAGACATATTACCGATTTCAAAGCCTTTGAATGGATTTTCAGCCATTAGCCCAGCGGCTACGGATTTTTCTATCTCGTTGATTAGTTCCTCTACAGAACCAATGATTTTTTCCTCTTTCAAATCCTCTGTTCTCCAGATAGGAAGCGGAATTCCCCAGTATCTAGAGCGGGATAAGTTCCAGTCATTTACATTTTCCAGCCAGTTCGCGAAACGCCCTTCACCAGTAGCTTTTGGCTTCCAGTTGATGCCTTTATTTAGTTCTACCAAACGATTTTTTACCTCGGTCATTTTCACAAACCAAGAGTCCAGCGGATAGTATAGGACTGGCTTGTCTGTTCTCCAGCAATGAGGGTAGGAGTGGCTGTATTTTTCTACCTTAAAGGCTTTATTTTCAGTTTTTAAAAGAATAGCGAGTTCCACATCCCAAGATTTTTCAGGAGCGGTGCCGTTATCGTAGTATTCGTTTTTAATGTATTTCCCTGCGAAAAGTTCAGGAACATTTTCTCCTTTGATGAATTTTCCTTGTAAATCCACTAATGGCACAAGGTTGTCATTTTCATCTTTTACGAGCATCGGTGGAACACCAGCTTCTTTAGCTACACGGGCATCATCTGCACCGAAAGTAGGTGCTGTATGCACGATTCCTGTTCCGTCTTCGGTAGTTACGAAATCTCCTACGATTACACGGAAAGCTTTTTCAGGGTTTTCTGCTGGAAGGAACCACGGAACGAGCTGTTCGTAGGTAGTTTCCACCATATCAGAACCTTTGAATTCGGCTAAGATTTCGTAAGGAATTTTCTTCTTGCTGTCGTTATTGTGATTATTTTGGAACGAAGAAAATTCGGCTTCATCAGAAGTTTCAAAATATTTATTCCCAAATTGTTTATTTATCAATGCTTTAGCAAGGATAATATTGATGGGCTCAAAAGTATATTGATTGAAAGTTTTAACCAAAACATAGTCAATATCCGCACCCACAGTCAGCGCCGTGTTGGAAGGCAATGTCCATGGCGTAGTGGTCCAAGCAAGGATGCTCAGATTTTCAGTATTTGAGATTTTAGACTGAAGCGCAGGGCTAAGATTTTTTACTTTAAACTGAGCCACGATAGTCGTGTCGCTCACATCTCGGTAAGTCCCTGGCTGATTGAGCTCGTGCGAAGAAAGTCCTGTTCCTGCTTTTGGTGAATACGGCTGGATGGTGTAGCCCTTGTATAGTAAATTTTTATTGTAAAGTTGTTTCAGAAGCCACCAAACAGACTCCATATATTTCGGTTCGTAGGTGATGTATGGATTTTCCAAATCTACCCAATAACCTATTTTTTTGGTAAGGTCATTCCAAATGTCTGTGTAGCGCATCACCGCATTACGACAGGCTTGGTTGTATTCTTCTACAGAGATTTTTTTACCGATGTCTTCTTTGGTAATTCCAAGTTCTTTTTCCACGCCCAGTTCCACAGGAAGCCCATGAGTGTCCCAGCCTGCTTTACGAAAAACCTGCTTACCATTTTGAGTTTGAAAACGACAGAAAATATCCTTGATAGTCCTTGCCATCACATGGTGGATGCCTGGGAGACCATTGGCAGAAGGCGGCCCTTCGTAGAATACGAATTCTGGGTGCCCTTCGCGGATTTCTACCGACTTGTGGAAAGTATCATTATTATGCCAAAATGCTGCTATATTTTCGGCAACATTTATCAAATCAAGGTTCTTATATTCGTTGAATTTAGCCATTTTCTTATCGTTTTTGTAAAAAATTTAGTTGCGAATATAATATTTTTTCGGAGAAAAAAGATATAATTTTGTAATAATTTTTTTGTCTTACCATAAAAAACTTATACTTTTGCAACTATGGTAAAAAAAATACTCATTTCTCTGTTATTCAGCATTTCAGTGATAGGATTTGCTCAGAAAAATCCATTGAAATACAAGATAGATTCCATCAATCAGAAAAAATGGGATTCTACCGCAGTCAATTTGGATAGCCTGAACACTCCCAAGCTGGTAAAACTGAATATAAAAAAGAAGGATACCATTATCCTTAGAAATCAGGAGGATAAGCAGGGCGAGCTTCCTGTGACGCCGTTTTTATTGATGAACACTTATCGTGAGAGGTCTTGGTTCTTTTATGGACAGAACAACTTGATTTTCAATCAGTCTTCCTATTCCAACTGGAACACAGGAGGGGATAACAGCATCGGTGTTATCGGAAGGATAGATTATTCATTGATTTTCAAAAACGGAAAGCATTTTTGGGATACTCATGCGAAGATGGGCTATGGGATGGTTTCTGACAGAAAAGAGAGACTCAGAAAAACGGAAGATTACCTCAGTGTTTCCTCTGACTATGGCTATGATTTGGGTAGCCAATATTACCTTTCTACAGGTTTCCAGTTCTTGTCTCAGTTTTCGCCGGGATACTATTATTCTTCGGGGAAGAAAGTGAAATTTGAGGACAGAATTTCGCGATTTATGGCGCCTGGGTATTTGAATGTCGGTCTTGGGATTTTGTATAATCCGAAGGAGAATTTCCAAGTGATACTCAGACCTATCAATGCTAAACTGACTTTCGTGCTGGATAAGCATCTTCAGAAACAAGGAAAATACGGTCTCGAATATGATGGACAGAGTATAAGGAGCGAAATGGGAGCAATGCTTAATGTGATTCATCGTTGGAAGATTTATAAGGATATTTATTTTACCAATCAGCTGAATTTATTTAGCAGCTACACTTCACACCCTGAAAGAGTGGATATCGCATACACAGGGACATTGAGCCTGAAATTTAATAAATTCATAACTACTACATTTAATATTGATTTGGTCTACGACCACGACCAAGTGCAGAAAATCCAAATGAAGCAGGTTTTGGGTGTGGGTATTTACTATAAATTAGGAGTAGAAAACAAAGAAAAAAACATCAGAAAAGATAAAATAAATAAAGTAAAACCTTTCTAAAAATATGTCAGATATTATTCAGCTTTTGCCAGACTATGTTGCCAACCAGATTGCGGCGGGAGAGGTGGTGCAGAGACCTGCTTCCGTAGTGAAAGAACTGCTGGAAAATGCCATAGATGCGAAGGCTAGTAAGGTGGAACTTATTATAAGGGACGCTGGAAAAAATCTGATACAGGTAGTAGATGACGGCATAGGAATGTCCGAAACTGATGCCAGAATGGCCTTTGAAAGGCATGCAACTTCTAAAATCCGTACTACGGAAGATATTTTTAAAATATCGAGCAAGGGTTTGAGGGGAGAGGCTTTGGCATCCATAGCGGCGGTGGCGCAGGTGGAACTGAGGACTAAAAAACAAAATGCTGAAATAGGGACAAATATCTACATAGAAGGAGGGGAGCTAGAATTTCAAGAGCCTATTCAGACTGCTGAGGGCTCTAATTTTTTGGTGAAAAACTTGTTCTACAATGTGCCTGCAAGGAGAAAATTCTTGAAGAAGGACAATGTAGAATTTCGGCATATTATAGATGAATTTCATCGTGTGGCGCTGGCGCATGAGCAGATAGAATTTTCACTTTATCATAATGATGAAGAGATATTTAAACTCAGAAAGGCAAATTTATAAGAGAGTATATTAGTTATTTTTGGGCGAAAACTACAGCTATTACGAGTTCCTGTGAAGGAAGATTTGGGCTGGGTGAAATTGGATGGATTTGTCGCAAAACCAGAAGGCACGAAGAAAACCAGAGGCGAGCAGTTTTTCTTTGTAAATGGAAGGTTTTTCAGAAGTGCTTATTTTAATCGAGCTGTTCAGGAGGCTTTTGAGGGGCTGCTGGCGCCGGCTTATATTCCGACATTTTTCCTATATCTGGAGCTTGACCCAGAAAAAATAGATGTCAATATCCACCCACAGAAAACGGAAGTAAAATTCGAGGATGAGCACCTTATATACGCCTTGATTCGCTCTACGATTAAGCGTTCTTTGGGGATTTATAACATCGCGCCTTCGCTAGATTTTGACCGAGACCCACAGAAAGATATTTTTGCAGGAGTTTCATCCAAAGCGAATACTTCATCGCACTTTACTGATATCAAGGTAGATAGAAATTACAATCCTTTTCAGTCTGAAAAAATGACAGATGTGAAAATGGTGAATTTAGGGGAAATATACCAAGGCAATATACAGGCGGAACCTTCTAAACTCAATACTCTTTTTGAAGATGATGACTTTGATGAAGAACTGATGAGGCTGCCTAATGGATATTGGCTTTATAACCGTGGAGACAAGACTCTGATGCTGAACATGGAGCGTATCTATGCTTTGGTTTTAGCGGATAAGAAGAAACAAGTTCCCAAAGAAAAAGCAGGGCAGACGCTCCTTTTTTCGCTGGAATACCACCTCAATGAGATGGAAAAAATAAAATACTCTTCCATCAAAAAATACCTCCCAGAGCTGGGATTTGATATTGTTTTAGATAGAGATAATGTTTTGAAAATCAGTGCGATTCCTGTTGGTTTGAATGAAACCAAAGTAATGGAATTTCTGGAACGGATTTTTGAGATATTGGACTACAAAACCGAGGAGGATTTTATGAACCACTATGAGGAACAATGGATAAAGGTGCAGACAAGATTTAGTTATAATTTCTTATATAAAACTGATGTAGAAGAGCTTATCAAGGAATATATACAGATAGGTTTTTCGCAGTATCTTCCAGATGGGCGAAGATGTTATTTGGAGCTGCCCTTGGAGGAGCTGAAAAATAAATTTTAGTAAAAACAATCATAAAACTGACAAATGAACCCAATAAACGCAATACCAGTTACTAGAAATATCATAATCATAAATGTTCTTTTGTATGCCGTTACGAAGTTATTATACCCTGACCTGAAATATCAGCTGGCGGCCTATATACCTACATCGCCGCTATTTCATTCGTGGCAGATATTTACCCATATGTTTATGCATGGCACTCTGATGCATTTGCTTTTTAATATGCTTACTTTGTGGAGTTTTGGGAGTATTTTGGAGCAGGCGCTGGGCGGAAGACATTTTGCGATTCTTTATTTCTTATCGGGGCTGGGGTCATTTATTTTATTTAATTTTTGGAATTATTACCAAGTTTATGACTTGACTCAGGCTTTGTTACAGCAGGGAGTAGATGTTCGGGAAATTTATCTAAATGTAGGGAAATCTTTCGTTGAGAAATCTTTGATAGAATCTAAGGAGGCGCATTCGCTGATGGATTATCTTTCAATGCCTATGCTGGGCGCTTCTGGGGCTATTTTTGGGGCAGTGGCAGGTTTTGGGACATTGTTTCCTGATTCGAAGATAAGCCTGATGTTCATCCCATATCCTATAAAAGCTAAATATCTGCTGCCTATAGTGATACTTATTTCGGCTTATCTTGGGATAAGACAGTTTGAATGGGATAATGTGGCGCACTTTGCTCATATTGGCGGCGCTTTGGTGGGCTGGCTTATGATTAGAAACTGGAAAGCAAACCGAAACATCAGGTAAAATGGGCGTTTTTAGGAAGCTTTTATTTATAGGGCATATATTGGTTTTATCCCTTCTTTTAGGAGTGGGGCTTAATGCTTATATTCCTCCGAGTAAATTCGCGTTTCTCAATTTGTTGTCGCTTATTTTTCCCATTTTGCTGATTGTGCATGCTGTTTTTACTTTGTTTTGGTTAATAAGCAAACGAAACAGGGCTTTTGTCTTTTTGATTGGTTCTATTTTCTTGATTTTTCCTCTGCAAAGGTGGTTGAACTATACTTCTTCATCAAGCGAAAAAGCAGATGTGAAAGTGATGACCTACAACACCAAAACCATAGAGCCAGAGAAAACAGAATTCCTAAATCAGCAGCAGGTGGATGTTCTGCTATTGCAGGAAAGCGGCTGGGGAGAGAGTAAAAGGTATGAACTTTCTAATTTTAAACATCGTGCAAATTCGGAAATAGTCAGTATTTATTCTAAATTTCCTATTCTCAGCCAAAAGCATGTTTCTACTAGTAGCATAGGGCACGCGCTCTGTGCAGATATAGCAGTGAGGGACAAAGTTGTCCGCTTTATTACGGTGTATTTGGAGCCTTTCCAGCTGACCAAAGACATGATAAAGCCAACCTACGAACTCGCTGAAAATGAGAATAAATTCAGTGCTTTGCTTAGAAAATTTCTTCCTGTTTTTAAAATTCATCAAAACCAAATTCACGAGATTAAAAAACTTATCGCAGAGTCTCCATATCCCGTTATTTTAGGAGGAGATTTTAATGCCATGCCCAGCTCTTATGAATATTATCAAATTTCCGAAAGCCTTACAGATGCCTTCGTAGAGGCGGGAAACGGAAGTGCGACGAGTTTTCATGATTATAAGTTTCCCATAAGAATAGATTATGTTTTTTCTTCAAAATCTCTGAAAGCGGCGAATTATTTCGTGAATAGAGAAATTGGCTATTCTGACCATTATCCTGTTTTTGCGGATTTTTATTTTGAGAAATAAGGGATATAAACATTATTTTTTACTTTAAATCAAGTTTTAAAATTTTTCTTTCATGAAATTTTTTATTATACTTGTAATTTTACTTTTGGATATCAACAAAAACATTTTTTTAATAATTATAAGTGAATGAAAGACAGCTTTGTACATAGAGGGAAAAGGAAACTGATGGTGGAATATCTTCGGGATTCGATGAAAATACAGGATACAAAGACTTTGGAGGCTATGAATTCCGTGCCTCGTCATCTCTTTTTAGAAAGTGTTTTTGTAGATTTTGCCTATGAAGACAGGGCTTTTCCTATCGCTGCCAATCAGACTATTTCCCATCCTTCCACAGTTGCGAAACAGACGGAATTACTCCAAGTAAAACCAGGTGAAAAAATTCTAGAAATAGGAACGGGAAGCGGCTATCAGACAGCTGTTTTGGTAAATATGGGAGCAGAAGTGTACACCATAGAGCGGCAAAAAGATTTGTATGATTTTTCTACAAAAATTTTAGCTAAAATTCATCATCAGCCTGTATATCAGGTTTTTGGCGATGGATTTGTAGGACTTCCAGAGTTTGCTCTGTTTGATAAAATCTTGGTTACCTGTGGTGCGGAGGAATTGCCTTTGGAGCTTTTGAGACAATTGAAAGTCGGTGGATTTATGATTATTCCGCTCGGAAAGTTAGAAGAACAGATTCTTACTAAATTCACAAAAGTCTCTGAAAACCATATAGAAAAAGAAGAGTTCGGAGCGTATAAATTTGTCCCAATGCTGGGTGATACCAATCAATAAAAAAGTCCTTTCTAATATCAGAAAGGACTTTTTATTTGTATTTAAATTATTTCGTGAAGCCTTTATCTTTTAGCAATGCTTTCAGACTTGGTTTTCTTCCTGCAAAATTAAAATAAGCCTTGTCATAAGGGAGAGTATTCCCTACGGAAAGGATGTATTTACGGAAGTGGTCACCATTGGCTCTGGTCATTCCGCCGTGCTGAGTAATCCAGTCCCAAGCGTCAGAAGTCAGCATATCACTCCATGTGTAGGCATAGTAGCCAGAAGCGTAGCCTCCGCCCCAGATGTGCGCAAAGTAAGGAGAGTGGTATCTCGGTGGCACCTGTGGTAGGTATAGACCATATTTTTTCAAGGCTTCTATTTCAAACTCTGTGGCAGGTTTCAGCTGATTTTCGTTGGTAATGCTGTGCCATGCCATATCCACCGCTGCTGATGCAAGGATTTCTGTGGAAGCAAATCCGTTGTTAAAAGTAGCCGCTTTTTTCATCTTTTCTACCAATGCCTGTGGGATAGGTTCTTTTGTTTGGTAGTGGATAGCGTAGTTTTTCAAGATTTCTGGCTCAAGGGCGAAAAATTCGTTGATTTGAGAAGGAAACTCCACGAAGTCCCTTGCTACGCTTGTTCCCGAAAGGGTAGCATACTGCTGATTAGCAAACAATCCGTGCAGAGTATGCCCAAACTCGTGGAACATCGTAGAAGCCTCATCAAAGCTGACAAGCGCTGGTTTTCCATCGGCAGGTTTTGGGTTGTTCAGCACATTTACGATTACAGGTTTTTGCCCGAATAGTTTAGATTGTTTCACAAAGCTGTTCATCCATGCGCCGCCTCTTTTGCTGTCTCTGGAGAAGAAATCCACATAGTAAAGCGCCATAGATTTGCCGTCATTGTCAAAGATTTCATAAACCAATACATCTGGGTGATATACAGGCAGGTCTGTTCTTCTTTTAGCCGTGATTCCGTAGAATTTTTCAGCCGCGAAGAAAATTCCTTTTTCTAAAACAGTTTTCACCTCAAAATAAGGCTTGATTTCGTTTTCGTCTAGGTCATATTTTGCCTTACGCACTTGCTCTGCGTAGTATGCCCAGTCCCATGGTTCTAGGGTAAATCCACCTTTTTGCTCATCGATGAGTTTTTGGATTTCTTTGGCTTCTTCTTTGGCTTTTTCTACGGCTGGTCTTCCTAAATCAGCAAGGATTTTCTGAGCTGCTTCAGGTGTTTTTGCCATTTGGTCTTGAAGTTTCCATTCCGCAAATGATTTTTTACCTAAAAGCTGGGCTTTTTTCAGATTAAGAGCCGCCATTTTTTCGATGATGCTTCTCGTATCAGCAGAGTCGTTTTTCTCTGCTCTTGTCCATGATGCCTTGAAGAGTTTTTCTCTCGTAGCACGGTTGTGAAGGCTCGGCAGGAGCGGATGCTGAGTGGTGTTGTGCAGTACGATGAGGTATTTCCCATCTTTCCCGATGCTTTTGGCAGCATCAGCGGCAGCTTTTATTTGGTCAGCAGTCAGTCCGTCCAGTTCCTTTACATTTTCTACAAGAAGTCCGTTGTTTTTTCTAGCTTCCAAAAGTTTAGAAGAAAACTCTGTGGAAAGCCCTGCCAATTGGGAATTGATGGATTTTAGCTCTTCTTTCTTTGCTTCAGAAAGATTTGCTCCAGAAAGCTCAAAAACTTGTCTGTAATATTCCACCAAACGGCGGCTTTCCGCATCTAAATTGGCAACGGGAACTTTTTTGATTCTTTCGTATAATTTAGAATTGAGATGAATTTTATCATTATGTGCAGAGAAAATAGGTGCAAATTCTTTTTGAATTTTTTGCATCTCTGGATTGGACATAGAGCCCATAAGGTTGTAGAAAATAGTCTGCGCTCTTTTGAGAACTTCTCCGCTTTTTTCTAATGCCAGAACGGTATTTTCAAAAGTTGGCTGTTTCTTATTATTAGCGATTTTTTCTATCTCAGCCTCGTGGACTTTCAATCCGTATTCGAAGGCAGGTTTGAAATGCTCTGTCTTTATTTTATCAAACTGCGGCGCCTGATATTGCAGCGGACTTTTCGTAAGGAAAGGATTTCCCTTTAAATCCGGCGTTACTTTTAATGTTTTGTCTTGTGCATTCATTGTTGAAACAGTTCCTGCTCCCAAAGAGGAAAGCAGCATAATAGATGTAATGTTTTTCATAAATGATAAATTTTTGTTATAAATGTGTTTGAATATACAAATAAAATGAATAAAAAATATTAAAATGAAAAAAAACTACCCAAAAGGGCAGTTTTTGTTTAATGATGAGTTTTGTTGTCTTGAATCAAATCTTTTGAAGCTTCATCCAGTTCTGATTTTAGCGGAATAAAGAACCGTAGAGGATTTTTGATAAAATATTTTAAAATGGTTTTGTGAATGATCGTTAATTCCCCAAAATTCACTTTTCTCGAACGGAAAGCCAATAACATGGACAGCCCGAAACTTACGATGAAGTTGAAAGCGCCAATCAGGAAAATGGTAACCAATGAAATCGCAAAAGTGTAAGTATCAATATCAAAGCCTTTTCCGTAAAGAGCCAGCGCAAAATTCCCAGCCGAGAAAGTGATGTGGCGGATATCCAAATCCAAACCAAGGAAAACTCCCAGAGGCGCGATGACACCAAGGAAAATCCCAAACCAAAAATTGGAAATAATTCCAGCCCAGTGTTTTGTGTAGAAATCGGAGAGTTTCTTGGAGTTTTTAGCTCCGATGACTTGGTTTAGGAAAGGGCTTTGGGATATTCTCTCGGGAACTTGATTGAAAATAGAGCTGTTGCTGATGTTTCCAGAAATAATCCCAGAAATAAACAAGAAAAATCCAGCGATACAAGCATGAAGAATCGCCTTGGATTCTATAGGGTTGAGATCTTTCAGAAGTTTATCTGCCTTCAGAGTAGCATAGTTTTTATCTAAAAACCAGTCCATTCCGTAGATGATAGCCAGCGCCACAGGGAAAGACCAAAGGACATTTCCCACGAAAGCGATGAACTGCGTTCGCGAAAGTTTAGCAACGAGGTTAGCAAATTCCTTGTAGTTTTTATCAGAACTGCTTTCATCAGAGAGGACTTTAGCCATCGTGGCAGCGGTCATGGCTGGTTGTTTCGTAGCCAAGGTAAATCCAAGCAAATAAATAATGATAAATCCAAAAGCGTAGTTCAGTGAATACAGCACTGCGTGGGAAAATTCGCTTCCGTGGCTGTAGCTCATCATCATTTTGAAAATGCATAGAAAGCCCACGATAATCCCACCGCCGCTCGCTTTCCAGAACATTTTCAGGTATTCTTTCGATGAGGTAGCGATGTAGTGAGTTCCCGTTTCTGCCGTGTGGGAAGTGATGAGGTGAGAGATGAGTCTCGTGCTGTCATCGATGAGTTCACGGACATTGTTTCGGTGTGAATTGTATTTTAATGTATTGGAAACCAGGTTTTTAGAGTTGGTTAATACATCTTCCTCATTATCA
The DNA here is from genome assembly GCA_963509715.1 of uncultured Flavobacteriaceae bacterium. Lineage (GTDB taxonomy): Bacteria > Bacteroidota > Bacteroidia > Flavobacteriales > Weeksellaceae > JABCPE02. The sequence goes on from CAUPCB010000011.1 coordinate 16,995, forward strand.
ACCACTAGAATAGGAATAATATCCTGAATTCTCCTTAACTGCTGGCGGATTTTGAGCAGGGATTGGTTGATTTTACTAGAAATACCGAATTTAGAGGCGTTTTTAAAAGCCTTATCTACGAAATCTAAACACTGCTGAAGATAGATTTTAATTTGCTTATAATCAACATCTTTAGAGTTTATCTGTAGATTTTCATCTTCCTTGAAACGCCCGATGAGAGAGTCCAATTCGCTCTGAAGAGCTATAAATGGGTTGTCAAAGTTCTTATACTCAGGAACCATTTTTGCGATTCCTGCTTCTAGTGCGTTTCCTACACTTCTCAGTGCCAGTATGTTAGCGGAAATAAGCAGTTCTTTTTTTACTTTCGGCAGTGTGCTGATTTTTTCTATTTCCATTAGTTTGAAAAACTCGCTTCCGTCCTCTGGGTTGATGTTTTTTATGTAGTTCGAATCAGATTTAGGATTGAATAAAACTTTGGAAATAATGTACGAAACGGTATTTTCATCCTCTACAGGCGGGAGAAATTTATATGAAATTCTTTTCTTCAGTTCAGGAAAGAAGGCATTTTCGGATAAAATATTAGCATCCGTAAGAGCTTTCGTAAAGGATTTATTTGAGAAAAGAATAAATAAATAATCTCGGAAGTTGTTTTTTATTTCTTCGTTGTTTTTTAGATAAGCCAAAAATACTTCGAAATTGGTTCGTTTCAGACTTTGGAAAAGCTCACGCATAGGCTGGACAGAATCCAAAGCGTAAGGCTCGGAAAAATATTTTTTAAGAACAGTATCAAAACTTTCTTTACTTTTAAAAAACCACATATTTTACTTTTTTTAGAGGTTCAAAAATAAAAAAATAAAAATAAAAGCCTTTAAAAAACTTAAAGGCCTTTACTTTTTTCAATATGGAAAATTTATCCCTTTGTGTAATATTCAAAGAAAAGCGGGATGCTTTCTATTCCTTTGTAGAAATTATAAAGTCCAAAATGTTCGTTAGGCGAGTGGATAGCATCAGTGCTTAGTCCGAATCCCATCAGAACTGATTTTACTCCTAAAATCTGCTCAAAAAGAGCTGTGATAGGGATACTTCCACCGCTGCGGAATGGAAGAACTTCTCTTCCGAAAGCCTGTTCCATAGCTTTTTTCGCTGCCAAGAACTCTTTTGTGTTGCTTTCTAGAACATAAGGCATGCCTCCGTGGTGTGGCGTAACGGTTACTTTCACGCTGTCTGGAGCGATTTTTTCAAAATGTTTAGTGAATTTTTCAGTGATTTCCTCTGGAGTTTGGTTAGGAACCAATCTCATAGAGATTTTTGCAAAGGCTTTGGAAGGGATTACTGTTTTTGCTCCTTCTCCTGTGTAGCCTCCCCAGATTCCATTCACATCCAGAGTAGGGCGGATAGAGGTTCTTTCTAGTGTCGTATAGCCTTTTTCGCCTTCTACGCCTTTCAGACCGATTTCTTTTTTGAAAGCTTCAGGATCGTCTTTCAGTTTGTTCATTTCGGCTCTTTCTTCTGACGAAACTATATTTACATTATCATAAAATCCTTCTACGGTGATTACTCCGTTTTCGTCAATCAGGCTGCCAATCATTTTTGACAAAACATTGATAGGATTAGGAACAGCTCCTCCGTAAAGCCCTGAGTGCAAGTCTCTGTTTGGCCCTTCGATTTCGACTTCTACATAGCTCAAGCCACGAAGCCCAGTCGTAACCGTCGGCTGATCCATAGAATAAAGACTCGTGTCTGAAACCAAAATAACATCACAAGCCAGTTTTTCTTTATTGGATTCCAAGAAGTCAGCTAAACTAGCTGAGCCTACTTCTTCCTCTCCTTCGATGATGAATTTCACATTACAAGGCAGTGAATTGGTTTTCATCATGGCTTCAAAAGCCTTTAAATGCATGAAAAACTGCCCTTTGTCATCAGCGGCTCCTCTTGCGAAAACAGCACCTTCTGGGTGGATTTCGGTTTTTTTCACTACAGGCTCAAAAGGGCCGCTTTCCCAAAGTTCGATAGGGTCAGCAGGCTGTACATCGTAATGTCCATAAACCAAAACAGTCGGCAGGTTTTTATCTAAAATTTTTTCTCCGAAAACCACAGGATAACCCTTTGTTTCGCAGATTTCTACATTGTCTGCACCAGCATTTTTTAGGTGTTTTGCTACGGCATCAGCACACTGCAGCACATCTTGGTTGTAGGCTGGGTCAGCACTGATGGAAGCTATTTTTAGCAAATCGATTAACTCGTCTAAAAATCGTTGTTTATTTTCTTGAATGTAAGATAAAGTAGTACTCATTGGTTAAATTTATAAATGAATACCAAAGTTAAACAATTTAGATGATTTGGCAAAAAATAAGGCAGATTTTTACAAAGTTTGTAAAATTACTTTTCCTTTCTTGGACTGCGTGAAAATAAGGTAATGCTCTCCGCCGTTTTTCAGTTTGTATTTGGTTTTTATTTGCTCTGGCGAGAGCGGGTGGTTTTTAGAAATAATGTTGAATGCATCGCCTTTTTTTATCTCTTTGGCGCTGATTTCCTTTACTTTAAAAACTCTTCCACAGAAATCTACGGCTTTGTCCGAAGTGTAAAGATGCGTGTTTGGATGCAGTTTTTTTAATCCAAATTTTTTAGAAATCAGATTAAAAGCTCCCGATTTTAGAACCGCATTGTTCGGAATGTAGAGATATTCCAAAATATCTGAAAACTCAGGCGTTACAGTGGATTCTTCCTCTGGCGAAAAACTGAAATTCGGTTCCTCTGTGCTGAGGTTTTTTGTGGTGATTTTTAGTTTGTTCTCGGTGTTTGGAACGAGGTGGAGGATAATCTCTTTTACTTCGTTTTTTACAGCGATGATTTCTATCTCATCGATGGATTTTACAGCGGTTTGAAGATATTTCAAATCAATAAGCGGTGAGAGTTTTATCATTGTTTTTTTAGAAATCGACAAAAGTTTGTCCTGAATTTCCAAAATATTTGGTGAAAGGTCAGAAAGCAGGAACTTTTTTCGGTAGTCTTTGTCCCTTCTTGCTGGGTCTAAATAGATTAAATCAAATTGATTTTCGTTAATCTCTAAAAACTGCTCTAAATTTTCGTTGATAAAATTCGCTTCTCTGCCGAGAGTTTTCCAGTTGTGCTGTACGATTTCCAGCAAATCTTTGTTTTGCTCCAAAAGTGTCACTTCACTGAAATTCTGCGAGAGAAAATAGGCATCAATTCCAAAACCACAGGTGAGGTCTAGAAAAGTCCTTCCGCTGAGATTTTTTGCTTTTTCCTTTGCGGTAATTTCTGAGGAAGCCTGCTCTAAATTAAGATGCGGCGGGAAGACTATATTTTCCTTTAATAGGAAAGGAAATTTCTTTGCGGCGATTTGTTTTCCTTTTATCTGCTGGGCGATTTCCTGCATGGAAACCTCTGGAAAAGGCGATTTTTTCAGAAGTAATTTGGTAAGCTCAGAGTTCAGATTTTCACTGATGTATTTTTGTACTTCTGGCGCTGTTATTTTCCGAAAAAAACGCATGGTTTATTTGTTTTTAGGCTTTGGATGGTCTAGAGTAGCACTGTCCACTACGAGGATGAAAATTTCTTCGTTTTTCTTTTTCATAAAGTAGTTTTCACGGGCGTATTTCTCTTTTTCGTCCTTATTCTGCATAAGTCTTTTGTAGAAAGCCTCGTTTTTTTCAAACTCTCCTTTATAGAAAGCCAGTTGTTCCTTGTATTTATTGATTTCTTGGTTTAGGTTTCTGACCACAAGCCAAGAAGTATTATCAATGAAAGTCATCCAAAAAACAAACACCGCACCTGTGAAAAAATATCTGTTCAAAAATATTTTTTTCACAAGTTCCATCTTTTGGTTGGTTTTTGGTTGGTTATTTTCAGTTTGATTCATTATTAGGCGTTTTTAGCGAGTTTCTCACTACGGTCGAAAGGAAATCTATCGCTACAGTGTTTGGTTTCATGTTTGGAATAATGATATCCGCATGAGATTTGGATGGTTCTATGAATTCATCATGCATTGGCTTTAGCGTAGTCTGGTAACGGTGTAAAACCTCTTCCAAATCCCTGCCTCTTTCTTGGGTGTCCCTGCGGATACGGCGGATGAGCCTCTCATCATTGTCGGCATGGACAAAAACTTTCAAGTCAAACTCTTTCAGAAGTTCTTTGCTCGTTAAAACTAAAATCCCCTCTACTATCAATACATCACGAGGTTCTATCACAGTGTAATTTCCTGTTCTGGTATGTGCTACGAACGAATAAATGGGCTGTTCTATGCTTTTTCCCTTTTTCAAAGCGCGAACATGTTTCACTAATAAATCAAAATCAATAGATTTAGGGTGGTCATAGTTCAGACTTTCCCTTTCCTGAAGCGAAAGATGGGAATTATCATGATAATAGTTGTCCTGCGAAAGGACATTAACTTTCTCAGGGTCAAGGCTTTTTAGAATTTTAGAAACTACAGTAGTTTTTCCAGAGCCAGTTCCTCCAGCGATACCAATAACAAGCATAAAAGTTTATTTTGGCAAAGATAATAAAAATATGCTTTTTCTACCGAAGAGGATTTGGTTTTAAAAAAGTTTTAAGATTTATCTTCCTCTTTTTTCTTCTTTTCTAATAAATAATATGCCATAAAAGCATCATCATCAGATATAGAAGAATTGATTTCATCATTTGTTTTAAGAGCAATAGAAATAAATCCAATCGCCATAGCAACTAAGACTAAAACTATGCCTATCATAATCATGTGAGCAGGAAAGAAAACAATTCCTAAAATGAGAGCTGCTCCAAAAGCGATTTTTGATGTTTTCATTTTTAAACCCAATTACATAGCAAAGATAGTAATATTTTGATTAAAATTCCACCATCACAGGGCAGTGGTCAGAGTGTACGGCTTCTTTTAGGATGACAGCTCTTTTTAGCTGGTTTTCCATCGATTGGCTCACGAAATTATAATCCAATCTCCAGCCCTTGTTATTCGCTCTGGCATTCGCTCGGTAGCTCCACCATGAGTATTGGTTTGGTTCTTGGTTGAAATATCGGAAACTGTCTATCAGTCCGCATTCATCGATGAATTTGCTGAGCCATTCGCGTTCGATAGGCAGGAAACCAGAGGTGTTGGCAAGTCGGACAGGGTCATGGATGTCTATCGCCTGATGACAGATATTAAAATCTCCAGAAATGATGAGGTTTGGGATTTTCTTTTTTAATTCTTTGATGTAATCTAGGAAATCATAACAAAACTGCATTTTAAAATCCAATCGGTCAATATTCGTGGCAGATGGCACATAAACCGAAATCACGGAAAAGTCCTCAAAATCAGCTCTGATGATTCTCCCTTCGGCATCTATATGCTCTAAACCACATCCGTATTCTATGTGTTTGGGTTCGTGTTTGGTAACGATTCCTACGCCGCTGTATCCTTTCTTTTCCGCTGAATACCAGTAACTTTGGTAGCCAAGCTCTGCGAAACTGATTTGGTCAATCTGCTCGGGCTGGGCTTTGCTTTCTTGGATGCACAAAATATCAGGGTTTGCTGATTTTAGCCAAGATAAAAAATCTTTCCCAAAGGCAGCGCGGATACCATTTACATTATAACTGATGAGTTTCATTTGTCTTAAAATTAAAATTTTAAAAGTAAAGATAATTTTTTATTGTTGATTAAAATTTGTGAAATTTATCGTTTTTTCATCATCATCAGGAAAATCACAGGAATTCCGAATAGCGAACTGATGATATTGAGAGGCATTTGCCAAATCTCGGAAATAATGGAGAAAAGCTCCATTATTAGGGCGCCGATGAGGATATTGAGTATCCACTGGTGCCATAGTTGGGCAGGATTCCAAATCATTCTACAGAAGTGAGGAACAATCACACCGATGAACAAAACAGGCCCTAAAAACGCCGTGACAGAAGCTGATAGCAGAGATGAAGCGATGATGATGGTGAATTTCAGTTGGGTGAGATTTACTCCAAAAGTCTTGGCGTAGTCCTCTCCAAGGCTCATTCCTATCAGTGGTTTTATGGCTTTGAAAGTGATGATTAGACCTAATGAAACAAGGACTGCTAACACCAAGTTTTGTGAAAAACTAACTTGGTTATTCCCGCCGAAAGACCATAGGATGTAGCTTTTCAGGGATTCGTTTTCGGCATAAAATTGTAAAATACTGATAACAGCTCCAGCCAAAGCGGACACCAAAAATCCAAAAATAATGATGTAGGAAGAATCTTTGAAATTTTTAGAAAAAATCAATAAAAAAATCAGCAGAATAACGCTTCCAGAGATAGCAAAAATACTGATTAGGCTGTGCTGGATAAATTCAGGAATGATAAAATCTTTTGAGGCTAAAATATAGAAAGCCACGGACAGACTCGCCGCGGAAGAAATTCCCAAAACAGAAGGTCCAGCCAATGGATTCTTAAAGTATTCCTGCAGCAGGAATCCGCTCGTAGGAATAGAAATTCCAGCTAGTAGAACCACTAAAGTTCTATTCGCTCTTAGGCTTATGATTTCTTGATGAAAATTTTCTTGGTTCCAAAAATCAGAAAAACTCAGGTCGGAAAATCCAGTATTAAGATTAACGACCAATGAAACCAATATCAAGCATAATAGTACAACGCAAAGAATCAAAAAATTTCTAAACATTCTGAAAGGAAAAACTGAAAAATAAGAAATGGCCTCAAGGTAATTTTTACTTTTGAGACCATTGTTTATTAAATTTTTACAATGTTATTTCAAAGAATTGATTTTCTCTGTGAGAGCTTCTTTGGATGGAAAAGCTCCCATTATTTCTTCTCGTTTTTCTCCTTTTGTAATCAGGGTAAAAGGAATGGCATCACCTCTCCATGTTTCGAAGTTTTTGCTGAAAAAATCTTGGGAAAGGTTTCCAAAATTGAATAAAATTATATTATTCCCTAATCCAGATTTTTCCGCGAAATCAGCAACTTTAGTCCAGTTCTGTGGCTCGTCCAAATTTATGAAGGTGAATTTCACTTTTTCGTTTTTTAATTCTGTCATTTTCTCTTGAAAATGAGGCATTTCATCCATACAAGGTCTGCACCATGTAGCGAAAAAGTTGGTAACATAGAGAGTGTCATTTTTCTTAGGCGCAAAAACCTCAGAAATTTGTTCTTGGCTCATTTCTTTGAGCAGGGTAGAGCTTTGCGGCTCTTGTTTTTCAGTAGTTTCTACAGTTTGGGATTTTTCTGTTCGGATGTTTGTTTCCTCTTTTTTGTTGCAGCTTACTAAAGCTAAAACTGTTAATGCAGCGATGATTTTTTTCATTCGAAAAATTATTTTATTAAATTATTATTTGTAATAAATCCCTAAAAATCCAAAACTATCAATTTTTAGTATTCTTATTCATAGATTTAGAAAAGAATTAATTAAATTTGCCTTAGACTTCTTGGGCTAAATTTATAGCTTGGCAAAGTTAAATAAAAAAAGAAGTAGCAGCCAAACACAAAAAATTAAATAAAAGTTAAAAAACGCTATACATTGAGGAGGTTAGGCAATATTTTGAAAATATCTATTGTTATGATAGAAATGATGGTGCTGCTCATGTTCTGGGCGAATGTATGGGTTTTTCATTTGACCAATGGAAGGACATTCAGCCAAGTGAGCAAGGTACCTCCTAGAACATGTGCCTTGGTTTTGGGGACTTCTCCAAAGATGAAATCTGGTAAGGCAAATCCTTATTTCATCTCTAGAATGAAGGCTGCGGCGACTCTGTATCACCATGGGAAAATAAAAAAAATCATCGTAAGTGGAGAGAAAAGCCCATATTATAATGAGCCAGAGGCGATGAAGAGTTATTTGGTTGGTTATGAAGGGGTTCCAGAAAATGTGATAACAGAGGATTTTGAAGGATTTAGTACACGGGAGAGTATTCTTCGGTGTAAAAATATTTTTAATGAGTCTAATGTGATTATCGTGTCTCAGGGGTATCACAACCTCAGAGCTTTGTTTTTTGCGAGAAATCACGGGATGAATGCTTTGGGATTTGATGCGCGGGATGTTACAAAAAATGAGAGTTTTTACCGAAATCATATGCGGGAAGTTTTGGCGAGAGTTCAGGCGGCAGTGTATTATTTCTTAAAAATTTCATAAATTTGCCCATTACCTAAGAATTAAATCCAAAAAGGAGCTGATTCTTAAATGATAAAAAATAATGAAACAGATAAAAAATAACCCTAAAATAATGCGTGCATGGGCGGTGTATGACTGGGCGAACTCGGTTTATTCCCTAGTGATTACATCTACCATTTTTCCTATCTATTATTCTATTCTGACGACGGCTTATGAGAAAAATGAATTTGTAGAAGAAACAGGAAAATGGATAAAAGTGCCTGTGCGAAATATGATTTCGTTTTTTGGGAAGCAGTATGAACCAGATGCGGTCTATGGATATTCCTTGACATTATCTTTCTTTATAGTGGTTATCCTTACGCCTATTTTGTCTTCTTTGGCTGATATCATCGGGAATAAAAAATCTTTTTTACAGTTTTTCTGTTACCTTGGCGCGACATCTTGTATGGGATTGGCGCTTTTTGTGAATATGAAAACGGTGTATTTAGGTTTGCTTTTCAGCGTTACTGCGAGTATCGGTTTCTGGGGAAGTTTGGTTTTTTATAATTCATTTTTGCCCGATATTGCTACGAAAGATAAGCAAGATGCATTGTCCGCAAAGGGCTATGTCTATGGATACATAGGCTCTGTGGTGCTCGTAATTATCTGCTTGATACTCATACAGGTAGTGGCGCAGAATGCTAAGCAGGCGCTGTTTTACACAAGGGTAAGTTTCTTATTGACAGGGGCTTGGTGGTTTGGTTTTTCGCAATATACATTTAAACACCTGCCGAAATTTGGTGAGGTTAAAGACCAGCTGCCAAAGGATTTGGTTTTGTTGAATTTTAAAAATATTTTTAAATCTCACGAAGAGCATGGAGGCTGGTTTCAGGTAGTAAAAGGTAATATCAAATTCTACATAGAAATAGTAAAAGAGAGTTTCAGGGAACTTTATAAAATAGGGAAGGAACTTTTTAAAACACCTAATCTAAAGTATTTCTTGTCAAGTTTCTTTTTCTATAGTGTAGGAATGCAGACAATTTTCCTAATGGCAACTTTATTTGGGAAAAGTGAAATAAACTTAGAAGAAGGAAAACTGATAGCAACTCTGTTAATCATTCAAATAGAAGCAATTATCGGAGCGGTTATATTTTCGAGGTTGTCTAAAAAAATAGGAAATAAAAATGTAATCAGTATCACAGTTTTTCTTTGGATAGTGGTCTGTGTATGGGCGTATGCACTTAATAAAGCTAATCCCAATGTGGAATATCATTTCTATGCTGTTGCTGGTTTGGTGGGACTTGTGATGGGAGGGTTACAGGCGATGTCCCGTTCTACTTATAGTAGGCTTTTGCCAGAGAATAGTATGGATAATACCACATTTTTTAGTTTTTATGATGTATTAGAAAAAATAGCCATAATGATGGGAACGCTCATATTTTCATTTATTATTGATAAATATGATGTGATAAAGAACTGTTTTGCTCAAGTAGATATTGTCTTGCCATCGGCGGCAGGAATGCGTTTTGCGGCTTTCTTTATGGGTGTGTTTTTCCTATTAGGTTTGATTTTGATAAGATTCGTTAAAATTAAGGTGATGGGGGATAAGGAGGTCTTGTAACAGCCTTAAAATAGAGTTTCTACTTTATAAAAGAATAAACTAATGAAAAAAACTTTATCCAAAATAACTAATAAAATATATGATGGGGATAATAATATAGATATATCTGAAATGAGATACCTTCCTAGGTGGGGTGTTTTATTTATAGATGTATGTATTTTGCTGTTTTCATTGTTAATTATAGAACAGATAGGTGTATATTTTACAGGGACAATAGATTTTTATAAAAAATGTTCTCTCATTGTAGGAGTGAATGTGTTTTTTATGATTATTTTCCGTACTTATTCGGGGATTGTCAGGCATTCTACTTTTATAGACCTTTCTAAAATATTTCTATCCATAGTATACACGATATTTGTTTTGGTTATTCTTAATGTAGTGGTGTATTGGAAGATGGACTATAAGCTGTTCAAGACTTCATTGTTGCTCGTTTATGCGGGAGTTTCCTTTGTATTACTATTTATTTATCGACTTTTTGTAAAGGAATTTTTCAATTTTATAAGAGAATATAGAAAGAATTTTCAGAAGAAAAGAATCTTAGTTTTAGGGATAGACGAGGTTTCTGTTTCTTTGGCAAAAATAATAGCGGACAACACCTCTGTTCCGTATCATTTGGTAGGTTTTATTACGGAAAGAACGGATTCTAAACAAGCGAGTTTGCTCAATAGAAAAATCTATACTAAAAATGATATAGATGAATATCAGAAAACGCTCGATATAGACGGTGTTCTTATCAACCGAAATGGACTGACTAAAGAAGCGATGCAGGAATGGGTAAATTTCTTCTTGGAGAAAGGTGTTCAGATGTATAAAGCGCCTGTTTTAGAGGAGATAAAAGAGGGAGGAGACTATTTCAAAATACAAAATATTCAGATAGAAGACTTGCTCAACAGAAAACCTATAAGCATAGAAAATGAGGAGGTCAAAAGCAGGCATTATAACAAGAACGTCTTGATAACAGGAGGTGCAGGCTCTATCGGTAGTGAAATAGTAAGGCAGGTGGCAATGTCAGACCCTGCTCTGGTGGTGGTTTTAGACCAAGCAGAAACGCCGCTGTATGCCATAGAATTAGAACTAAAGGAGAGTTTCCCGAATGTTAATTTTAAATTTGTTTTAGCCGATATTTCTAATATCAATAGACTTGAAAGCGTATTTGAAGAATACAAGTTTTCTGTGGTCTATCATGCCGCAGCCTATAAGCATGTTCCGCTGGTGGAAGAAAATCCGCATGAGGGAGTTTTGGTGAATATTCAAGGAAGTAAAAATCTGGCTCTTCTCGCAAGTAAATACAAAGTGGATACCTTTGTGATGGTTTCTACAGACAAGGCGGTAAATCCTACCAATGTGATGGGAGCGTCCAAGAGAGCGGCTGAATTGTTCGTTCAAGCGCTTCAAAACCAACCAGGGAATACGACTAAATTTGTGACCACTCGTTTTGGGAATGTTTTGGGGTCTAATGGTTCGGTTATCCCATATTTCAAAAAACAGATAGAAAAAGGCGGACCGATTACGATTACCCACCCAGATATTGTGAGATATTTTATGACCATTCCAGAGGCGTGCGAGTTGGTTCTTCAGGCTGGAACTATGGGCATAGGAGGAGAAATTTTTGTCTTCGATATGGGAGAGCCTGTGAAAATAGTCGACTTGGCAGAGAGAATGATAAGGTTGTCTGGTTTTGAGCCAAATATAGACATTAAAATAGTATATACAGGGCTTCGTCCAGGGGAAAAACTTTATGAAGAACTGCTCAGTGATGGAACAAAAACACTGCCGACACATCACGAGAAAATAATGATTTCCAAGGATGAAACCATGGAATTTGAGAAAATAAATGCATTGACTCAGGAAATATATGATTTAGCCAAAGAAAGCAACAAGATAGAAGTGGTTAGAACTTTGAAGGAAATAGTGAAAGAGTTTAAGAGTAATAATTCTGTTTACCAGCAGTTGGATTAGCCCTAATTCCGAAAAAAAAGGATATATTTGCAATAATTATAAATGAACAATGATGAAAACAAAAATATTTTTAATAATAACAGCATTTTTGGCTTTGACCTCTTGTAAAAACCAAAAAGAAATAGCCTATATGCAGAATATAGAGCAGATAGCAAAAGAGGCATCTCAGAAAAATGTGCAGTCTACCATACAGCCTAACGACCAGCTTTTGATATATGTGACAGCGAAGGATATGAGCATCACAGCGCCATTTAACCAAGGTGTGGCGACTGATATCAATAAATCACAAGTTAATTATTCCCAGCCTAATACTAATCTGCCAGCTTCTGGTCAGACCTCTGTATCAGGCGTTACTTATACCGTTTATTCAGATGGATTTATAGAATTTCCTGTTTTGGGTAGAATAAGTACTACTGGAAAAACAGTGGAGGCTTTGAAAGATGAATTGACCAAGAAATTGAGAAAATATATCATAGATCCTACAATGAGTGTTCGTTATGCTAATTATCGTGTAACGGTGCTTGGGGAAGTGAATAAACCTGGGGAATATCTTATTCCAGATGGGAAAACTACCTTGCTTGCAGCTTTGGGGCTTGCAGGGGATTTGACCATTTATGGGAAAAGAGATAATATTTTAGTAGTAAGAGAGCAGGATGGAGTAAGAACACAGGCTTATATCAACCTTACAGATGCTAATTTTATCAACTCTCCTTTTTACCACTTGAAACAAAATGATGTGGTCTATGTAACTCCTAATAATGCCAAGAAAAATTCCGCTTCATTTGGGCCTCAGACTACGATTTATATATCGGTTGCGTCCATTATTGTGACAATTTTGGCATTGATTATTAAAAAATAAACATCAAAAATGAATAATAAAAATTCATCAAAATATCCCAATACAGACAAGCACCAAGTAGATGTCTTAGAGCTGATAAAACCATATACACAGAGTTGGAAATGGTTTGTGGCCTCTGCATTACTTGCTTTAGTATTGGCATTGTTATACCTTAGGACAGAAACTTATGTTTATCAGGTGCAGTCTTCTGTATTGGTAAAAGAAGCCAAAAATACATCAAGTTCCAGCACAGAAGCAGATTTGCTTATGGATTTATCAAAACTGGGAGGGATGAGTTCTAATAGTATAGACAATGAGATAGAAATTTTTAAATCCAAAAAACTGATGAATGCCGTTGTAGAAAGCAAAAATTTACAAGTGGCTATTTATTCCAGCGACAATCTTAAAAGTAAAGAGCTTTATGGAGATACGGCTCCATTTTTTGTAAATGTAGTTAATGAAAAAAAGAATGCGGTATTTCCTCAGGAGAATGTAAAAATAGAGATAAATGGTGATAAGATTACATTGTCTTCCAGTGAGTTGGATAATGAAATTACAGGAAGATTTAACAAGTTGATAAGCCTTCCGTATGCCAATATCATTATTACTAAAAATAAAGATTTTGACTCTGTAAAAGCGGGTACTTTGGGAGAATTGTCCCTTTCTATCTTGTCAAAAGAAGCTCGTGTAGTTCAGCTGCAAAAAATGCTCAATGTAGGGCTGCTTAACAAGGATGCGACCATAGTAGGTCTGTCCATGAACTATCCTAATGTGGATAAAGCTAAAGACATTATCGATAATCTGGTGGTGGCTTACAACCAAGATGCAATCAGTGATAAAAACTCTCAGTCAAAAGAAACGATGAAGTTCATCGAAGGGCGTATTGAGGTGATATCCAGTGAGTTGCAAAGTGTTGAAAATGAGAAAGAAAGATTTAAAGAAAAGAACCAATTAACGGACATAGGAGTAGAAGCCAAACTTAATTTGGAAACTAGCGCCCAGTCCAGAGCTAAACAGCTTGATATAGATGCTGAAGCGCAGATGGTGGATGGTATGATAGGCTATCTCAATAATAAGGGAGCATATCAAGTGCTACCATCAGCAGTAGGACTTACAGACCCTACAGCGTCTGCGGGGATAGAATCTTATAACCGTTTGGTTTTAGAAAGAGACAGATTATTAGCATCTGCCACGGAAAACCACCCAGCGGTAGTTAATGTATCTCAGCAGCTTAATGAACTGAAAGGTTCCATTATGCAGAGTTTGCAAAAAACGAAAACGAACTTGAAAATAGCAAGTTCAGAGTTACAAATGGAGCAAAACCGAGCAAATGGGAAAATTTCTAAGTTACCGAATATAGAGAAATTATTTAGAAATATAGAAAGACAACAGCAGATTAAAGAGCAGTTGTATCTATTATTACTACAAAAAAGAGAAGAATCAGCCATTTCATTAGCCATCACAGGAGATAAAGCAAGAGTGATAGATGAGGCGTATTCTTCTGATGTGCCGGTGTCTCCTAAAAAACCTATAATATTGATGGGAGCGCTGCTTTTAGGTTTGATAATTCCGTTTGCTTTTATTTACATAAAAGAACTTTTGAACATCAAGATAAAGACAAAACAAGATGTGGAGAGACTTTCTTCTACACCTGTTTTAGCGGAGCTACCGAAAGTAGAAAAAGGTCAGTCCGAGCTGGTGGGAACGAACGATTCGTCTTTGATTGCGGAAGCCTTCCGATTATTGGTTACCAATATGAACTTTATTCTTCCTAAAAAGGACGAAGGAAAGGTGGTCTTTGTGACCTCTACGGTAAATGGAGAAGGGAAAACCTTTACTTCTGTTAATTTAGCTCAGACATTGTCCACACCTAGAAAGAGAGTGATTTTGATAGGTTCAGACATTAGAAATCCACAGCTCCAAAGGTATAATAATAAAGCAAGGAAAGGCGTAGCAGGACTTACAGAGTTCCTATATAATGATGAAACTACTATAGAAAGTATCATACATAAATACGCTTCTGGTTCGTATTTAGATGTGATTTATTCAGGAAGTATTCCACCAAATCCAGCAGACCTTCTGACGAATGGAAGGTATGAACTTCTATTGGCTGAATTGAAAAAGAAATATGACTATATTGTCATAGACACAGCACCATTGATGCTTGTGACGGATACGCTATTACTAGCTAATCTAGCGGATGCTACCATCTATATCATGCGTTCTGAATATTCAGAAAAAGCATTGATAGACTTCGCAAATAAGAATATCAGAGAAGGAAAAATCAAAAATGTTGGATTCGTTCTTAATGATGTGGAGAAGAGCAACTTTGGGTATAGAAACAAATATGGCTATGGCTATTATACCGAAGGAAAAACTTGGTTTGACAGGCTTAAAAATAAAATAAAGCATATCATCAGTAGAAGCAGAAGGTGGTAACAAATGACAACTCATGTATCGGCATGCAATAACGATAATAGATAAGTATAAACAGTATTTCCCTGTAATAGTAAAATTATTAGGGTCGGGATTACTTACTTCATTAGGATTCGTGCTGCTAGCTTCTGGGAAGTTTGATTATATATCTAATGAACTGTCCGTCAAGATATTGCTTTTTATTCAGTTTCAAATAATAGGAATTACCATTTCCAAATATGGGCTGGATAGTTTGGTTTTTGCAAAGATGATAGGAAATTCCAATAGTGTGTATGACCCTCTGAAATACATTAAAAAAAAGGGAGTTCTATTATCTATTCTGTGTGCAGGTGTTTATGCTATAATGTATGATTATACCTACGCGCTCGTTATTTTTTGCACGATAGTATTCGATGTTTATAGTGTGGTGGCTATTGTCCAGATGAATGTGATGAAGCACTATAACTATGCACTTTTTGCAAATGTAGCGGCTTATCCTCTTTTTTTTGGAGTTCTTCTTGTCAGTTCGCTTTTCTTTGAATACAGCTATGGGCAAATGATAGCGCTATATGTGGCATGTATTTTTCTGAGGTTTTTGCTTTCATGGATTTTCATCATGAAAAAGAAGAAAACAGAAGACATAGAGCTGATGGAGTTGGAAGTTCCGTTTAGTTTGGGAATTCAGCAGATTTTGAATTTTAGTTTGTTTAAAATAGACCAAATCATCATTTCACTTGGAGCTGTTTTATTGGTGTTTTTTGGAATTATGGGGCAGGATATTCAGCAGATTTTGTTTTTATCCAAATTCCCAGAGTTAGTTTCAGGAGTTTTGGTTTCGTTGTCATTTTTGTATGCACCGTATTTGATTATAGAAAGCAAGGAGGGGCTGATAGCGGTTTTGAATAAATACAAATGGATTTTGGTGCTTTATGGAGTGGGGCTGGTGGTTGCTCTTTGTGTTTATATGCTGATTTGGCGAGGTGAAGCGGATTTGGATATAGTTTATGCTGTTTCTTACCTTATAGTTTCTGTATTGGCTGTTTTTGTGAATATGGTTACATTGGGGTATTTAAAGAAAAACGAAGTAAATATATTAGTTAAAAATCTAGTGATAAGCAGTGGTATAGGAATTGTTTTTTTGCTGATTATTCCTTTTTTAGGGATGGGGAGATACATGGTTTGTAGTGTTCCTATACAGATGCTGTTTTTTTTGGCTTTAAGATTACAAAATAAAAAATGAATACATTATCTATATACAGTGAAATCAACATATTGGACTATGTTCTGATATTGTTGTATGTTTTATATATATTAAAACAGTTTTCTGTATATACTAAAATTGACCGAAAAATAGGCGCTTTTTCTTTGGTAATGGGATTATTACATTTCATTATCACATTTGCTTCGTATGGTTTCATTCTCGGTAGTGTAGCAGATGCTAAGCATTATTATTCTGAATCGATGTCTATAACTGACTGGGGCTTGTCTTATCTTTCCAATGGGACATCTTTTATTATTTTTTTGAATTATATGCTGGTTCAGTGGTTCCATTTGTCATTTTTAGGATGTTTTTTAGTTTTTTCTTTCATTTCTTATTTAGGCTGTTTGAAATTATTTGAAGTCATAATAGATCTTACAGACAGAAACTATAATATCTCTTATTTACTTTTGTTACTAATAGGAACACACTTTTGGACTGTTTCTCTTGGGAAAGATTCTCTCATGTTTTATTCCATGTGTTGTTTGTGTTATAACATTTATTTTGATAAACCCAAGAGTCATTACATTTTACCATTATTATTGGTAGGACTTATCAGACTGCATGTTCTTATTTTTGTATTAGTAGGGGGAGGAGTTAGTTATGTTTTTACTAATAAAAAGATAAAAATGCAGACTAAATTTATTTTTGTGGGACTTGTTTTGGGGGCTCTGTTGGTTCTTATTCCATTCTTTTTAAAGGAAATAGCAGTTACCAACTTTAGTGATATAGAAGGAAAACTACAAAATTCTATGAATGCTAATTTAGAAGGGGGAGCGGGAGTAGATATGAAAGATAGTAATCTCATCGTAAAATGGTTCAGCTACATGTTCAGACCTTTTATTTTTGAGGCTAGAAATCCAATGTTTTTGGTTTCAGCTTTGGAGAATTTAGTTTGGCTGTACATCTTTTTCATCATAATCAAAGGTTTATTTTTTGATAAAATAAAGACAAATTATATCTTGTGGAGTTATATAGGAATCATATTGGCATGTACGCTTCCTTTGGCTTATACACTTGCTAATTTTGGGATTTCGATGAGACAAAAGATTATGATATTCCCATTTTTCTTAATTTTATTTTTTATTGTAAAAAACCACAGAAAATCATTCTATGAAAATTCTATTTCTGACCAAATACACCAGTAAAGGAGCCAACTCTCGCTATCGTTCTTATAACTACAAAAAATGGTTTGAGAAAGAGGGCGTAGAGGCTTCCTATTCGCCGTTGTTTAATGATTTCTATTTCAGATACCTGCATGGTAATATTCTGATGAAAAACATAGTGGCGCTTTGGTGTATGATAAAGAGAGTTTTTTATCTTTTTTTTCATGTTCAGAAATACGACCATGTTATTATAGAATATGAGCTTTTCCCAAAACTCCCACTGGGTTTTGAATTGTTTTTTTTAAAGAAAATAAAATCTTTCAGCCTTGATTTTGATGATAATATTTCTGCAAATTACGCAGGAACGAGTCTGCAGAACAAAATTCCAGAGCTGATGAAATTAGCTAAATTTGTCACCGTGGGAAATCGTTGGTATATTTCTGAATTTCAAGGGAATTTGATTTTTCTTCCGACAGTAATAGATTTAGATAAATATCCTCTTTGTGGTCTTCAAAAAGAAAACGATGCCAAAGAAATAGTCTGGATGGGTTCTCCTTCTACGACAAAGCATTTCAAACTGGTGGACAAAGCCCTCGGAAGGCTTTCCGAAAAATATGATTTTACCCTAAAAGTTATCGGTGGAAAAGTAGAGCTGGATAAAAGAATTAAAACTAAATTTGAGGATTGGAATGCTCAAACCGAGAATAAAGACTTGGCCGAGAGTACCATAGGCATTATGCCCTTGGAAAACAGCTATTGGGAAATGGGAAAATGTGGTTTCAAACTTATCCAATACATGGCGAGCGGCATTCCCGTGGTGGCATCTCCACTGCCCGCGAATAGGGACATTGTGACTAGTGATGTAGGTTTCACAGCGGAGAGTGAGGACGAATGGTATGAGAAATTATCCATTTTGCTGGAGAGTTTTGAACTTCGCCAAAAAATGGGACAAGCAGGCAGAAAAAGAGCTGAAGAGAACTATTCTTACCAAGTTTGGGGCAAAAAATATGTAGAAATATTAAAAAACAATATATAGATTATGTGCGGTATCAATGGGCTGGTGTATAAAAATGCAGAAAACACAGATGTTCAGAACATTATAGGAAAAATGAACCAAAAAATCATTCATCGTGGGCCTGATGAAGATGGTTTTTTCGTGGAACATTTGGAAGACAAAACGATAGCTTTCGCTATGAGAAGGCTTTCCATCGTTGATTTATCCACAGGAAAACAACCGATTTTTACCGAAGATAAGAGTAAAGTCATTGTTTTTAATGGTCAGATTTACAATTCCGAAGAACTGAAAAAAACACTCGTTCAGAAAGGCTACACTTTTCATACTTCTTCTCCTGCGGAAGTGGTGCTAAAACTCTATGAATGTTTTGGTTTAGAGGCTTTTAAGATGCTTGACGGTGTGTTTGCTTTTTCTATTTATGATAAAATTTTGGGCAAAATTTTCATCGTTCGAGACTTTTTCGGTGACAAGCCACTGCACTATCAGCATTCTCAAAAAGGCTTAATATGGGCATCAGAACTGAAATCCATTATTTCCGTTTTGGATAAAAAACCAGAAATTGACAACACGGGGCTGAATCTCTATTTTCAGTTGACCTATATCCCTGCTCCTTTTACTATATATAAGGGAATCAGTAAGTTAGAGTCCAATAGTTTCATAGAATATGATGTAAATACTAATGCGCTTAAAATTCATGAAATCCATTCGGAAAAGATTGAAAAACAACAAGTTAGTTTTGATGAAGCTAAGAAAAATGTAAGAAAATTAGTTGAAGAAAGTGTAAGCTCTCGCAGTGTTTCAGATGTTTCACTGGGGGCTTTCCTATCGGGAGGAGTGGATTCTTCTATTATAAGTCTTTGTTTATCAAAGCAGTCCGATAGTAAAATAGATACTTTTTCCATCGGTTTTGATAAAAAATCTTTTGATGAAACAGATAAATCAAGGCTTGTGGCGAATCTTATCGGCAGTAACCACCATGAATTCGTGATTTCCGAGAAGGATTTGACTTCCCATTTGGATGAGATTCTGCTGAATTTTGATGAGCCTTTTGCGGATTCATCAGCTCTTCCGAGTTATATAGTCGCTTCTAAAACAGCTGATTATGTGAAAGTTGCCCTTACAGGAGATGGCGGTGATGAGGTTTTCGGAGGGTATAATAAATATTTAATCGGAGGAATTAACCAAAAATATACAAGTCTGGTTCCCAGATTCTTACACCAAAGTGTGCTGAAAGTAGCAAACGCTTTGACCAAACAAAAAGGAGATGAGCGAGGACTGAAATTTAAAGTTAGAAAAGCTTTAAACTCAATAGATTATGATGATTCCTTTTTTTATAACATTATAAAATTAGGTTTCACGGACAAGGAAATGTCCATTTATCTCAATGAAAAAGACAGAGTCAAAAATCCTCTGGCGTATTATCAGCAAAGAATACCCAATCCTAAAAATCTCACAGATTTTAGAAATGTAGATAAAATGATAAGCTTAGAAGGGGACATGATTGTAAAAGTGGATAGAACGAGTATGCTGGCATCTATGGAATGCAGGGCTCCGTTTTTGACCAGAGAGATTTGGAATTACACCCTGAGCCTTCCAGATGAGTATCTGCTGAAAGGAAATAACAAGAAAATGATTCTGAAAAAAGCTTTTGAAAACGAGTTTCCAGAGCAGTTTTTGGAAAAATCCAAAAAAGGCTTCGGAGTTCCTGTCGGAGACTGGCTTAGACAAGGGATGAGAAGTGAGTTTTTGAGCTATATAGATGATAAATTTCTTGAAGAGCAGGATATATTTGATATTCAGAATATTAAGAAAATAGTTCTCAACCACCTAAATTCTGTGGAGGACAATTCCTTTAAAATCTGGACTTTTTATTGCTTCCAAAAGTGGTATAAAAACACATATTTAGCAACCAAATAGAAATAAAATATTTTGAAAAAACTCATTCGTATAACCACCGTGCCGATCTCTTTTAAAGTTCTTTTAAAGGGGCAGTTGCGGTTTATGGCTTCTAATGGATTTGATGTGAAAGGGGTTTCTTCTGAAGGAGAGGAACTAAAAGAGGTTCGTGAAAATGAAGGGATTGTGATGGAAGCCATCAATATGTCCCGTAAAATAACGCCGTTTCAGGACTTGAAATCGCTTTGGGAAATGTGGAATTTTTTGAGAAAAGAAAAACCACAGATAGTTCACACCCATACTCCCAAAGCAGGAATTATAGGGATGTTGGCAGCACGATTGGCAGGAGTTCCGCATCGTCTGCATACCGTGGCAGGGCTGCCTTTGATGGAGGCTACGGGAATTAAAAGAAAAATTTTAAACTTTGTGGAAAAGCTTACATACAGCTCTGCTACAAGGGTTTATCCTAATTCCAAAGGTTTGTATAATTTTATTTTGCAAAATAATTTTACCCAAAGTAATAAACTGAAAATCATCGCTAATGGCTCTTCTAATGGAATAAATACTACATTTTTTAGTCCAGCGCAAGTATCTGAAATAGAAAAGATTACACTTAGAGAGAAATTGAACATTCAGCCTGATGATTTTGTATTTGTGTTTGTGGGAAGAATAGTCAGCGACAAAGGAATAAATGAACTGATAAAAGCATTTTCTGAGCTTCAGACAGCAAAAAATAATGAATTAACAGGCATAAAACTTCTTTTGGTAGGAGGTTTGGAGAGTTATTTAGACCCTTTGAATCCAGAAACTTTGGCTGAAATAAATCAAAATAAAGATATCATTTCTGTGGGCTTTCAGCAGGATGTTCGTCCATTTTTTGCTATTTCTGATGCATTGGCTTTTCCAAGTTATCGCGAGGGATTTCCTAATGTGGTCATGCAGGCAGGAGCCATGGGACTGCCGAGCATAGTTTCTGATATCAATGGCTGTAATGAAATCATTGTAGAAGGAAAAAATGGGCTAATCATTCCACCTAAAGATGTAGAAAAATTAAAAGAAAAAATGCTAACTTTGGCAAAAGACAAAAATTTATATACTAAACTAAAGGGGAACAGCCGCAGAATGATAGAAAACAGGTATGAGCAGTCTGTGGTTTGGAATGCCCTTTTGGAGGAGTATGAAGGTTTGTTACAAAGTGTTTAAAGTCAGTTTTTGATATGTATAAAAATTTTATTAAACCTGCTATAGATTTTGTGCTTGCGCTTGTAGGATTTTTATTCTTAAGTCCTGTTTTCGTTTTGGTTACGATAGGTTTATTTTTTGCCAATGATGGGAAGCCGTTCTTTTTTCAGCTTCGTCCAGGGAAGAATGGGAAGATTTTTAAAATCATCAAATTTAAAACCATGACTGACAAAAAGGACGAAAACGGAAACCTCCTGCCAGATGCAGACAGACTTACCAAGATAGGCAGCTTTGTCCGTAAGACTTCTTTGGATGAAATCCCGCAGCTGCTGAATGTCATCAAGGGAGATATGTCTCTTGTCGGGCCAAGACCGCTTTTGCCGAAGTATTTGGAACTTTATAATGATTTTCAGCGTCGAAGAAATGAGGTGAAACCAGGCATCACAGGATGGGCTCAGGTCAATGGGCGTAACAGCATAAGCTGGGAAAAGAAATTTGAATATGATGTTTGGTATGTCGATAATGTGAGTTTTTTATTAGACATTAAAATACTGATAATGACTGTTTTAAAGGTTGTGAAATCAGAAGGAATCAATGAACAGGGACAGGCTACATCAAATGAATTTAAAGGAAATAATATAGAATAAATTATGGACAAAAGAATAAAACTAAAGTTTATATATCATAATATGACAAGAAGTAATAGAGCCTATCAGATGTATAAAAATAAGCCTACTTACTATAATGCTTGTCATATCTATAATGCTAATAAAATAATATATGATTCTATAAATCAACTTCTTATAGATGATTTGACAGAAGAACAATTGCAAGAAGTTATTAATTATATATTTCATCTGGAGAAGTGGTTTATTCAGTTTGATAATGAAAAAAATAAAATAAAAGATATAGAAGAAACTTTTATTTTTCAAGCATTTGATGACCATATACCTTTTCCTAAAAACTTTTTAAAAATTTTTAATCTATGAAATATGGATTTGCAGGGGATAGAGAAATCTCTGTCAAAATATTAGAACTATTGATTAGCCTAGATTATCGGCCTAGTTTTTTATTGGTAAGTGAAAGCGAAAATGCTACACATACAGATAAACTTATTGAGGTTTCTCAGTTAGATTCTAGTCGTATATTTACTAATAAAGATTTGAAATCAAAGGATTTCATAGAAAAAATCAAAAAATTTGAAATAGATTATATTTTTGGGATACATTATCCATTTATTATCAGTAAAGAATTGATCAATTTTCCTAAAGTAGGTTTTCTAAATTTGCATCCAGCTTATTTACCATATAATAAGGGTTGGCATACACCTTCTTGGGCTATTTATGAAGGGACAAAATATGGAGCAACTCTACATTTTATGTCAGAAAAACTAGATGAAGGAGATATTATCCACCAAAGAGAGGTAACCATCCTTCCAGAAGATACAGCAAATAGTCTGTATAAGAGGGTGTTGGATTTAGAATATGAAGTATTTAGGGAAGCTGTTCCTCAGTTAGTTTCTTTAGCGCCTAATAGAATTAAACAGATAGAAGAGGGAACAGAACATAAAAAAACAGATTTGGAAAATATTCGTGAAATTTCCTTATCAGAAGAAATAAAAGCAGGAGATTTAATTAACAAACTTAGAGCATTGACCACCAATAACTCTGATGAAGCTGCTTTTTTCGTTGTGGATGGAGTAAAATATAACATTCAAGTAAGAATCATAAAAGAATAAAAATGAGCACAAAAATATGGCTTTCCTCTCCTCATATGGGAGGGAGCGAACTAAAATACATTAACGAAGCATTTGACCAAAACTGGGTAGCGCCTCTGGGACCGAATGTGAATAATTTTGAAACGGATTTAGAACAATATCTTTCTGAAAATGTGAAAGTTGCAGCGGTTTCAGCAGGGACGGCGGCTCTGCATTTAGCGCTTGTTATTTTAGGAATAAAGGCTGGAGATGAGGTTATTTGCCAGAGTTTTACATTTGCGGCATCGGCAAATCCTATTGTTTATCAGGGAGCTACGCCTGTTTTTGTGGATTCTGAGCCTGAAACATGGAATATGTGTCCTGTGGCTTTGGAAACAGCCATTAAAGATAGAATAGCTAAGGGAAAAAAGCCAAAAGCCGTTATAGTGGTACATCTGTATGGAATGCCTGCAAAAATGGATGAAATCATAGAAGTTGCCAACCGATATGAAATCCCAGTGGTAGAAGATGCAGCGGAGGCTCTCGGAAGCTCATACAAAGGGAGAAAGTGCGGGACTTTTGGAGAAATATCTTTTTTAAGTTTTAATGGGAATAAAATAATAACGACTTCTGGAGGGGGAGCGCTGGTATGTAAAACGCAGGAGCACAAGGATAAAGCAGTTTTTCTTTCCACTCAGGCAAGAGACAATGCGCCACATTATCAGCATTCACAGATAGGCTACAACTATAGAATGAGCAATATCTCAGCTGGAATAGGGCGTGGGCAGATGGAAGTTTTGGATTTAAGGATTTCTCAGCGCCGTAAAAATCATGATTTCTATCAAGAAATATTTAAGAATATAGACGGAATTGAGCTGTTTACAGAGCCGAATTCAGACTTTTTCTCTAATCACTGGCTTTCTGCTATCACAATAGATGCGCAGAAAACAGGTTTTGACAGAGAGCAACTTCGTCTGAAACTACAAGAAGAAAATATAGAAAGCCGTCCGCTTTGGAAGCCGATGCATTTACAGCCTGTCTTTGCTGATGCACCATATTATGGAGGAAATGTAGCCGAAAATTTATTTAATAATGGGCTTTGCCTGCCTTCTGGGTCTAATTTGACAGCTGAAGATTTGGAGAGAATAAAAAATGTAATTGAGAACATGTTATGAAAGTAAAATCAACGCCACTTAAAAACTGCTATATCATAGAACCTACTGTTTTTGAAGATGATAGGGGGTATTTTTATGAGAAATTTAATGAACAAAAATTCGAGCAACTGACAGGAATGAATGGACATTTCGTTCAGGATAATGTTTCCAAGTCTTCTTATGGAGTTCTTCGCGGACTGCATTTACAGAAAGGAGATATGGCTCAGGCGAAACTGGTGTCTTGTCAGGAGGGAAGAGTCTGGGATGTTGCGGTGGATTTGCGTGAAGATTCGCCTACTTTTGGGCAGTGGTTCGGTGTGGAGCTTAGCGCCGAAAATAGACTGCAGTTCTACATTCCGAGAGGTTTTGCTCATGGATTTTCAGTGCTGAGTCCGACTGCGGTTTTTACTTATAAATGTGATAATTTTTATAATAAAGAATCCGAAGGCGGTATCATTTGGAATGATGCGGAGCTCGGCATAGACTGGAAACTTCCAATGTCAGATATTATTTTATCTGAAAAAGATAAGGTGCAAAAAACCTTCCAAGAAAAGGATTTTTAAACCATAAAATCAACAATATAATGAACAATATAATAAAACTGAGAGGTTTAATTTCACTCAACTTTTTGATTTTCTTCCTGCCGTTTTTAAAGATGTGTTCTGGCGTGGAGAAGAAATCAGAAGTCGTGGCTGAAACAGCTATCTCAGTGCAGAATAATACAGAAGCCCAATCAGACACTCTTGTATTGGACACTTTGGAAGAAAGCCAAACACTCTCTAAACTAGTGCCTATTCTGGATAATCAGGGTATAGTGTATAACTTCTATGAAGCGGTTTATTTTAATTTTGAAACGGACATGATAGAGGATTTTGAGTTTTCTCCTTTTATATGTTATCCGCTCGTATTATTTTTAGTAATATTAATGTTCATAGGTTCAGTATTCAATAAAACTATGTTAATAAGGACTTTGTCTATTATTAACATAGTTTTGTTGTTAGGTTCAGTGGTGTGGTTTTATTTTTTGGAGTTTATAGAAAATATTAACCAGCTGAGAATCGGTTTTTATTTGATAATATTAAACATGTTACTCATCTTTGTCCTTTCAAATCAAAAACAAAAAACTTAGTTCATAGCGTTTAAGTCCTGAGCAATCAGCCAGCCTTCGCTCCAGCACGCTTGGAAGTTGAACCCGCCAGTAACTGCATCGATGTTGAGAACCTCACCAGAGATGTAGAAATTGGGCAGTTTTTTGCTTTTCATGGTTTTAAAATCCATCTCCTTCAGATCCACGCCGCCCGCCGTGACGAACTCCTCTTTGAAAGTGCTTTTTCCTGTCACATTCATTCGGCAGCAGCACAGATTTTCTATGATTTTCTGCATTTCTTTGTTGTTGATATTGGCTAATTGTTTGGCTGTATCAATTCCAGAAACGAGTAAAATTCGATTCCAAAAACGATTGGTAATATCAAAAATCTTAGCTTGACCGATGGATTTTTTCGGTTCTTTTTCTTTGAAATTTTTAAATATTTCCAAAGCATCTTCTGAAGCCATTCCGATAAAATTAATGATGATTTCAAACTGGTATTTTAGTGCCGCAAGTTCTCTCGCTCCCCATGCCGATAGTTTTAGGATTGCAGGGCCGCTCAGTCCCCAGTGGGTAATGAGCAGAGAACCAGACTCTTCTAAATTCAGCTTTGGAATTTCTATATTTACATACTGAAAACTCGTTCCCATGAGGTCTTTCAGTATTTCATTTTTAATGTTAAATGTAAATAAAGACGGAACGGGCGCGATAATCTGATGCCCAAGTTCTTCCAACATCTTAAATGCTTTCGGTGAACTTCCTGTGCTGAATACCACATAATCCGCGAAATAATTTTGGTCTGTGGTATGAATTTTATATCTGTTTTCCTGCGGTAAAATCTCGGTAACGGTCTGTTTGGTAAGTATTTTTATATTTTTCTTTTTGCATTCATTGACCAGACAGTCTATGATGCTTTGTGATGAGTTGCTTTCAGGGAAAATTCGGTTGTCATCTTCTATTTTGAGGGCTACTTCGTGTTCTTCGTACCAATTCATAGTGTCCCCGGGCTGGAATTTTGTAAACACGCTGAGGAGTTCTTTGTTTCCACGAGGGTAGAATTGCACAAGTTCTCTCGGGTCAAAACAAGCGTGGGAAACATTGCATCTGCCGCCGCCTGAGATTTTTACTTTTTGCAGGACATCAGAATTTTGCTCTAAAATAGTGACATCGTATAGTTTGGTATCAATATTTGCAGCGGTAAAAAATCCAGAAGCGCCTCCTCCGATGATGATTACTTTTTTCATAATTCAAAAGAAAAACCTTCAACATTTTCTTTTTTTAGAGTAATGCTGAAGGTTGATTTATAAATAATTAAAATTATTTTTTGTCGTTTTTCTGTTGTTTTTGTTGTTCTTTCTGCTGTTCCTTCTTCTGTTCTTGTGCTTGTTCCATCAGCTCACGCATTTTTCTTTGGAAACGCCCTTCTTTAGCAGGTTTAGCTTTGTTTTCCTGAATTTGAGCGTGAATTTTCTTTTCATCAATGATAAAGTGTTTGATGACAAGTACAATCACGATGTTCAGAGCATTTGACACAAAATAGTACCAAGAAAGCCCAGATGCAGCGGAGTTTAGGAAGAACATAAATGTAACAGGGAAAATGTACATCAGAGGTCTCATGTCTGGCAT
>CAUPCB010000012.1:0-43312 GCA_963509715.1 uncultured Flavobacteriaceae bacterium
CGTTGTGTTTATGAACAAAGTGGATATGGTGGATGATCCAGAATTGTTAGAATTGGTAGAACTTGAGTTGAGAGATCTTCTTTCTTCTTATGAATATGATGGAGATAACTCTCCAGTAATCAAAGGTTCTGCTCTTGGTGCTCTTAATGGTGAGCCTAAGTGGGTTGCTACAGTAGAAGAATTAATGAATGCTGTAGATAACTGGATCGAGCAACCAGTAAGAGATCAAGATAAACCATTCTTGATGCCGATAGAAGATGTATTCTCTATTACAGGTAGAGGTACTGTAGCTACAGGTAGAATTGAGTCTGGTGTTATCAATACAGGTGATCCTGTTGATATCATTGGTATGGGAGCTGAGAAATTAACTTCTACTGTAACAGGGGTAGAGATGTTTAGAAAAATCCTTGACAGAGGAGAAGCTGGAGATAATGTTGGTCTATTGTTGAGAGGTATCGAGAAAACTGATATCAGAAGAGGTATGGTTATCGCTAAACAAGGATCTGTAACTCCACACAAAAAATTCAAAGCAGAGGTTTATATCCTTTCTAAAGAAGAAGGAGGAAGACACACTCCATTCCACAACAAATATCGTCCTCAGTTCTATGTAAGAACAACGGATGTTACAGGTGAAATCTTCTTGCCAGATGGTGTAGAAATGGTAATGCCTGGTGATAACTTGACTATTACAGTAGAATTGTTACAACCAATCGCTCTTAATGTAGGTCTTAGATTTGCGATTAGAGAAGGAGGTAGAACAGTAGGTGCTGGTCAGGTAACTGAAATTTTAGACTAATTATTTAGTATAATAAAGTTTTCCCGAAAGGGATCTTTCGGGAAAACTTTTAAATTTAAATCAAACTACGGGCATCGTCCAATGGTAGGATACCGGTCTCCAAAACCGTTGATCTGGGTTCGAATCCTAGTGCCCGTGCAAATTTAGACTAAGGTATATTTTATTTATTGTGTAATCATAGATGGGATTTCCTTAGTTTTTTCTTATTGGTGATATATTATGAGTTTAATAAGTTTTGTTAAAGATTCTTTTTTAGAGTTTAGAGAAAAGGTTGAGTGGCTGAAGTGGAAAGAATTGCAGTCTTCTGCAGTTATTGTGGCTGTATCTACATTGATATTGGCCTTATTTACATTCGGGGTAGATAGCCTTTTTAGTATATCAATCAAGAATTTGTATTCATTGTTTATAGGGTTTTTTAACTAAAATATTTCTCATGGAAGAATTAAAATGGTATGTGCTGAAAGCCGTTAGCGGACAGGAAAATAAAGTAAAATCCTATATAGAAACTGAAGTTAGAAGATTAGGGTATGAGTCTTTTGTTACTCAAGTTGTGATTCCTACAGAAAAGGTAGCACAGATGAAAAATGGAAAGAAAGTCTTTAAGGAAAGACCTTATTATCCAGGATACCTTATGGTAGAGGCTAATCTTATGGGAGAAATTCCACACATGATTAAGAATATACCAGGGGTTATTTCATTTTTGAGTTTGACAAAAGGAGGAGATCCTGTTCCTATGAGGCCTGCGGAAGTTAATAGAATGCTAGGGAAAATAGATGAACTTTCTGAATTTGCTGTGGATGTAGAGATTCCTTTCATAGTAGGAGAAAATGTGAAAGTTATAGATGGACCATTTAACGGATTCAATGGTTCTATTGAGAAAATCCATGAAGATAAGAAGAAATTAGAAGTTAAAGTTAGAATATTTGGAAGGGAAACACCATTAGAACTAAGCTACATGCAAGTAGAAAAACTTTAATTAAAATATAACCACTCTTTTTAGGGTGGTTTTTTATTGATATTTAGAATAAAAAGTAAATTTATTTTTGTAGATAGGAAATAAATTTATAATTTTGCAGTCCGTAAATGGAGTTGAAATGTTCAGGTGAGAAGGATGTTTCATCTATTCATTTACAGATTTATAAAATGCTTCCACATTTTTATATTTTTAATTTATTTTAATAAAGAAACATGGCAAAGAAAGTCTTTAAAATGGTAAAACTTCAAGTGAAAGGAGGGGCAGCAAACCCTTCTCCACCAGTAGGTCCAGCATTGGGTTCTGCAGGGGTGAACATTATGGAGTTTTGTAAACAATTTAATGGAAGAACGCAAGATAAGCCAGGTCAAATCCTTCCTGTAGTAATTACAGTTTATGAGGATAAATCTTTCGAATTTATCATTAAAACACCTCCAGCAGCGGTTCAGCTTTTAGAGGCGTCTAAGGTAAAGAAAGGATCTGGGGAGCCTAACAGAAACAAAGTAGGTTCTGTAACTTGGGAGCAAGTACAAAAAATCGCTGAAGATAAAATGGCAGATCTTAACTGCTTTACGATAGATTCAGCTTTGAGTATGGTTGCTGGTACAGCAAGATCAATGGGATTAAAAGTAACAGGAACGAAACCTAACGCTTAAAAATTAAGGAATGGCAAAATTAACTAAAAAGCAAAAGGAAGCTGTAGCTAAGCTAGAAAAAAATAAGGCATATAGCCTTGAAGAAGCTTCAGCCTTAGTAAAAGAAGTAAATACAGCAAAATTTGATGCTTCTGTAGATATCGCTGTGAGATTAGGTGTAGATCCTCGTAAAGCTAATCAAATGGTAAGAGGAGTAGTTTCTCTTCCTCATGGAACGGGTAAAGATATCCGTGTATTGGCTTTGGTTACTCCTGATAAAGAAGCAGAAGCAAAAGCTGCTGGTGCTGACCATGTAGGTCTAGATGAGTACTTAGAAAAAATCAAAAATGGTTGGACAGATGTAGATGTTATTGTTACTATGCCAGCTGTAATGGGTAAACTAGGTCCATTGGGTAGAGTATTGGGTCCAAGAGGTCTAATGCCAAACCCTAAGTCTGGAACAGTTACTATGGAAGTAGGTAAAGCAGTAGCAGAGGTGAAATCAGGTAAAATTGATTTCAAAGTGGATAAATATGGTATTGTACATGCAGGTATTGGTAAAGTATCTTTCGATGCAGATAAGATTAGAGAGAATGCGCAAGAGCTTATTCAGGCTTTAATCAAATTAAAACCAACTGCAGCAAAAGGAACTTATGTGAAGAGTATTTACCTTTCTTCTACAATGAGTCCAGGTATTGCTATCGATACTAAATCTGTAAACTAAAATCTGAAAGACAATGACAAAAGAAGAAAAAGTATTAGTAATACAAGAATTAAAAGAGTTGTTACAAGATGCCAAAGTGGTTTATGTAGCAAATCTTGAAGGAATGAATGCTGCTGCTACTTCAGATTTTAGAAGACAAGCATTTAAAAGTAATGTTACGCTTAGAGTCGTAAAAAATACATTGCTTCAAAAAGCGATGGAACAAGTGGAGG
Source organism: uncultured Flavobacteriaceae bacterium (assembly GCA_963509715.1). Classification (GTDB taxonomy): domain Bacteria; phylum Bacteroidota; class Bacteroidia; order Flavobacteriales; family Weeksellaceae; genus JABCPE02. The sequence goes on from CAUPCB010000012.1 coordinate 3,341, forward strand.
GAGTAGATTACTCAGAAATGTTCTCTACATTCAAAGGAAACTCTGCATTGATGATAGCAGAAGTAGCAAATGCTCCTGCAAAACTTATCAAGAATTTCAGAAAGAATGGAGCATTCCCTGCTTTGAAATCAGCTTATTTGCAAGAAACTTTCTATATTGGTGATAACCAGTTAGATACTCTAGCGAACATCAAGTCTAGAGAAGAGATGATCGGAGAAATCATAGGATTGCTTCAGTCTCCAATCAGAAACTTGATTTCTGCATTGCAAAACAAACCAGAGGTTGCAGAAGCGAAAGCAGAAGCTCCTGTGGCAGAAGAACCAAAACAAGAAGAGCCTGCATCTGAAGAAGGAGCAGAATAATCTTGGGACTTCACTGAGTAAAATAGACACTCAATAAAATTAAAATAAATCGTTCAACAATTAAAACATTAAAAAAATGTCAGATTTAAAAAAATTAGCGGAAACGCTTGTTAACTTAACAGTAAAAGATGTAAATGAATTAGCTACTATTCTTAAAGAAGAGTACGGAATCGAGCCAGCTGCTGCTGCAGTAGTAGTATCTGGTGCTGCTGGTGGAGGTGCTGCAGCTGAGGAAAAATCAGAATTTGATGTAATTCTTAAAAATGCAGGTGCTTCTAAATTAGCTGTAGTTAAGTTAGTTAAAGACTTAACAGGTGCTGGTCTTAAAGAAGCTAAAGACATCGTAGATGGTGCTCCAGCTCCAGTAAAAACAGGAGTTCCAAAAGACGAAGCAGAAGCTCTTAAAAAGCAATTAGAAGAAGCTGGTGCTGAAGTAGAATTGAAGTAATTATTAAATTACAATAACTAAAAAAGCTGTTTCATTTTGAAACAGCTTTTTATTTTTTACTGATAATAAATAAAAGTTTTATTTTTTAAGGGCTTTGATTATAACGGGAGTTGTAGTTACTACAATCAGTCCAATGATGATGTATTCCAAATGTTTTTTCAAATCAATTCCGAACTGGTCAATAAAAAGTTTATCCAAATAATGTCCAGCAAAAATCAGTGAAAAAGACCATAAAAATCCCCCTATAATATTATATAAAAAGAACTTTTTGCTATCCATTTTCACTATACCCGCTACAATAGGAGCAAAGGTTCTAATCATGGGTAAAAATCTTGCAATAATAATAGCCATCGCTCCATTTTCTTCATAAAATTGCTGTGCTTTCAGCAGATAACTTCTTTTAAAGAAAAAAGATTCTTTCTTATGATAAAGTTTTTGACCACTTTTTGAGCCAAACCAATAACCTACTGAATCTCCAAGAATGGCAGCTACCCCCACAGTAGCAGCTAAAATCGTGGTATTGAGAAGGTCACTTCCTGTTTCTCCAAAAGTTTCGCTGATAATCGTAGTGGAATAAATCCCAGAAATGAACAACAGACTGTCCCCAGGCAAGAAGAATCCAAAGAACAATCCCGACTCTGCAAATACAATGAGGAGAACCAGCCAAAAACCACCCAATTTAATGTAAAATTCGGGGTTTACTAAATCTTTCCAACTTTCAAAATGTTCCATAAAATCTAATAATCAACAAAGATAATTTATTTAAGAATATCAGCGATAAAATTTTATATCGTTAAATCATGAGTTTCGTCACCTTGTCCTTCTGCCATTAGGAAAGATTTCAGGAAAGGAGTGATGTTGCCATTCATCACGGCATCCACATCGGAAGTCTCATAGCCAGAGCGAACATCTTTTACCAATTTGTAAGGATGCATCACATAGTTTCTAATCTGGCTGCCCCATTCTATTTTCATTTTTCCTGCTTCTATTTCGTTTCGCGCCTTGTTTCTTTCTTCCAATTCTATTTCGTAAAGCCTTGATTTTAAGAGCTGCATGGCTTTTTCTTTGTTTTGAAGCTGAGAACGGCTTTCAGAGTTTTCGATGATGATTCCCGTAGGGTGGTGACGAAGTCGCACGGCAGTTTCTACTTTGTTTACATTCTGTCCTCCTGCACCGCTGGCTCTCATGGTTTCAAAGGTAATGTCGGATGGATTGATATTAATCTCGATAGTGTCATCCACCAAAGGATAAACATAAACGGAAACAAAGCTGGTATGGCGTTTTGCGTTGCTGTCAAAAGGAGAAATTCTCACCAAACGATGCACGCCGTTTTCGCCTTTTAGGTATCCGAAGGCAAATTCGCCATCTATTTCTAATGTCACGGTTTTCACGCCAGCTACATCTCCTTCTTGAAAGTTGAGCTCTCGCACGCTGTATCCCTGCTTTTCTGCCCACATGATGTACATTCTCATCAGCATAGATGCCCAGTCGCAGCTCTCCGTTCCTCCTGCTCCAGCCGTGATTTGGAGGACGGCAGAAAGCTCGTCTCCTTCGCTGGAAAGCATATTTTTAAATTCCAGATTTTCTATTTTTTCAAGAAGTTTTGGGAATATGTCTTCTACTTCTTTTTCGCTGTCTGGGTCTTCTTTGGAAAACTCTACCAATACTTGTAAATCTTCAAATTCTTTAAGGATTTCTTCATATTCTTCCACCCATTTTTTCTTGGAGCGGAGCTGTTTCAGAAATGCTTCGGCTTCTTTCGGGTTGTCCCAAAATTCTGGCGAAGCAGTTTTCTCATCATCATTGGATATTTCTACCTTTTTTCGCTCTATTTGAAGGTATTTGTATAAATCTTCTATTCGGGTCTGTGCGTCTTTTATTTGCTCGTTACTAATCACAAATTCAAATTTTTACAAAAATAATAGTTTTTTGGTGATTTTAGTAATAAAATTTATTTTCCGTTAAAAGTATTCATCGTATTGGTAATTCCTGCGAAAACGAAGGACAAGCAGGCATCTGCGAATTTTTCGATTCTTTCAGGGAGTTTTTCTTTTTCTTCCTCGCTCCATTCACCGATGACATAGTCTATCTGCTTTCCCTTTTCAAAATCGGAAGAAATCCCAAATCTCAGGCGGGCGTAGTTCTGGGTTTTTATCATTTCCTGAATGTTTTTCAGACCGTTGTGCCCAGCATCAGAACCCTTTGATTTTAGGCGTAAAGCACCGAAAGGCAGTGCCAAATCATCTGTCACGACGAGGATATTTTCCAAAGGAATGTTTTCTTTCTGCATCCAGAATTTTAGGGCGTTTCCAGAGAGATTCACATAAGTGTCTGGTTTTAAAAGAATTACTTTTCTACCCTTGTATTTTCCTTCGGCTGTCCATCCGTAGTTTGCAGAGCTGAACTTTGCTTCTATTTTTTCGGCAACTCTCTCCACGATTTTAAAACCGATGTTATGCCTTGTATTTTCGTATTTTTCGCCTTTGTTTCCTATTCCTAAAATTAAGTATTTCATTTTAATTTATTCTATGATGAAAATCGGGAGCAAAGATATAAATATGTTTTGTATCTTTGAGCGAGAAATTTAATGATTAAAAAGAAAGTGTTAGATTTTATTTTGGTGTTTCGCTGACTTTAAAAATGTTGAACATCAAGTAAAACTAAAAAGTTCTCGCTTTTTTGTATATAATTAGTATAACCCATTTTTAGGACTTTGGTGGAAAATAAATTTTATTTTTTATGAAAAAATTAGTTTTATCTATTTTGATGGGTATGTGCCTTTTGTCTTGTTCTAGTGATAGGAGTGATGATGGAAGTGTAAGTACATCAGTTACACTCCCTATAAAAATGGAAACTATGGATGAGGATGGGGAAAAGATTTATCATGATTTATCTTATGATGGAGATAAATTAATAGAAAGTAATGGAAGATATGAAGAATCAAGTGATAGGTTAAAATCTACTATTGTATATAAAGGAGATAAAATAGTATCTATTAAAGAAGAAGATGGAGAAATCACTGAGTATGAATATAGAGAAGATGGAAAACTACTCTATTCTAAAAAAACAAATATAGATCCAGTAACTGGCTACGGTACAGAAACTTATAGATCTTATAGTTATGCAAGAGGTGGAGAAATAATTGTAAACCAGAGTTATAAAGTTAATAATGGTAGTCTTTTAAATGATACAATAAATAGTACTATTGTTTATACATTAAAAAATGGTAATATTTCTAAACGAGAAGAAAAAGCTACTAATGGGTATGGAAGTACTAATATTACAATAACTATATTTGAGTATGATGATAAAAAAACGCCATTTAGAAATGTAAGAGGCTTATCTGCCTTACATTTAGAAGAGGGTTACGCTGTAGGTACTAACAATGTTACTCGTGTGGAGCAAACTATAAATGGCTCTAAGAATGTAACTAATGTTTCTTATGAGTATAACGCAGATGGCTATCCAACCAAAAGAATAGCAAGACAATCATATACTACAAGAATACCACCAGAAATGATAGATATCTATATTTATAATAGATAAAAATAAAAGCCTCCCTATTTTTGGGAGGCTTTTTTATAAAAAATAAACTTGCTTAAACCAAAGATCAAATACAGGGTCAAGCAGTTCGTATGAGTTTTCTTCTTTGTGGATTAAATCCTTCTGCAAAAGAATGTTTCTATTTTTGGATACAGATGCGGAAGTTCCCATTTGGTATTTTTCCAAAGTGGATTTAGAAGAAAGCTGTTTTTCTTTTTTTACCAAAGCCTTTATAAAGTTAATCTGCGTATTGCTGATTTCTTCTATAATCTGCTGGAAAAACGGAATGTTGCTTTGGATTAAACGAGATAATGCGTTTTTGAAGACATCTTCTGTCACTTCTTTCTCCGTTTCGCTCCAGATGTAGTAAGAGAACTGCTGAACATACCAAGAATGATTTTTCATCAAATCTGCTATTTTTTCTGCAAATTCTGCTGAAATTTTTTTATTGGTCTTGTTGAAATTTTCTATTATAAAAGGAACCCACTTCTCCTTTTTAATTTTTGGTAGCAGAAACAAATCTCCAAAGCGGTAGAAAGGCTTGGAGGGTTTGCTGAAAATGTCAGTCATCATGTGTCTTTTGCTTCCATAAAGACAGTAGACCACATTTTTCTGCTGCTGCCACACAGATCGCATTTTCTTTTCTAAAGTTTCAAAATCATGATACTGAGCTAGGTTCTGAAATTCATTGATACAAATAATGAATTTTACGCCTTTTTTTTCTGCTAAAACTTCGGGTAAATTTAGAATTTCGAGGCTGTGTTTTTTAACTTCTTCCCAATCAAAAGAAAGACTAAAATCACTATCAGGCTGTATGCCAATGCTGATTTTAGGAATGAGATTTTTGAAAACCTCACGGGTATTATTTGCCCATTCTTCCCATTTTGTGGAACTAGCTTTGATGACTTCTCGTGCGAAAATCTCCAAAAATTCATGCTCTGAATTAGCCGAAAACAGGTCTATTTTTACGGTTTTGTAGCTGGGCTCTTCTTTGTTGATTTCTGCAATCGCTTTGGCAACCAATGAAGATTTTCCCCATCTTCTCGGTGAAATGATGATGGTATTTACACCGCTGATTAGGTTTTTTTTTAGCTTTTGCAATTCTTCTTCTCTATTAGTAAAGGCCTGAAGATTAACAATATGCCCAAAAGAAAAAGGTGATAATTCTCCCATAATTATAAAACTTCCATCTTGGTAACTTACCATTTGGTAACTTACCATTTGGTAAGGCAAAAATAATAAATAATTTTAATATACAATTATAATATTGTTTCTTAAAACTAAACGCCTCATTTTAAATGGATTTGTAACCAAAATCAACTCCGAAAATAGAAGGGCGTTTTTGTATATTTGTGCGAGATATTTAGTATTTTGTATGAAAATCATTTTTAAAGACTATTTAGATATTTTTGAAAAATATCCAAATTTAACAAGAGAAGAAAGAAAAGAAAGATATAAGTTATTACAAGAATATGAAAAAAGAAATTATCAAGATGAAATAAATATTGATGAATTCCAAGATTTTATTAGTCTATATATAGATAAAATAGATATATCTTCACAATTTATTGGAAAATTTTTAGAAGTAATAAAAAATGACATAAATAATGGTGGAACTTTTGCTTTAAAATTTTTAATTGGAGATAAAGATGAAAATGATAATTATCTTAAATTTTTTAGCTTACTTTATGATGAATTTGGTGACAGAATTAATTTAATAAATAAACTTTTAGAAAAAGAGCCAGATTATTTACCAGCTATAAAGCAAAAATATACGATTTTATCAAATTATATAGATTTTTCTATACATGAGATGCCTTGGGGACTTTTACTTGATAAACCTATTTCAGAAAAAAATGCAAAAACAGAAGCTTTAGCTGATTTAGAAGAGTTTTCAAAATTGTCAAAAAAGTTAGGAAAAGACAATGAAGAATATATAGAAGATTGTAGAATTTACTATAATGCTTGGTTTGATTTTTTAGATAATAAAGATAAATACAAATCTTATGAGGAATATTTAGAAAAAAATAATATAGAATATTGATAAGGAGTGTAGATATGAAAAAAGAAGTTATAATAGCACTTGATTTTCCAACCATTTTAATATGCAATTATAATATTAAAAAAACTAAATGCCTTGTTTTACTAGATTTATGACCAAAATCATCAGCCAAGATAGAAGTAGGTTTCGTATCTTTGTGCGAGATATTTAATGATTAAAAAGAAAGTGTTAGCTTTTATTTTAGTGCTTGGATGATTTTAAAAATCTTGAGCATCAAGTAAAACTAAAAAGTCCTCGCTTTTTTGTATTTGTTAATCTGTGTTTAGGGCTTGGCAGGAAAATAAAATATTATGAAAAAAATAGCTTTATTTTTATTTATGTTATTTGCTTTTGTAATGAAAGCACAAGAAACACAAGAAACACAAGAAACTTTTTATATAGGAGAAAGATCAAGTGATAAAACAAAGTTTTATATTTATCTACAAACTATAAGAGAATCGGAAAAACCAGGTTATATTACAGCGTGGTTTTTGGAAGAATACCCTGTTCTTCAAAAATTACCTAATGGCAAATATTATATGAAGACAAAAGATCATATTCTAATAAATTGTAAATACAATAAATTTGGAATTATTAATACTATATATTATTCTAAGAATGATAATGTTGTATATAACGGAGAAGGTATTGACGAGTATTTAGTAAAGGAAGAAGCAATGCCACCTGGTTCTATTGGAGAAGATATGATAAAAGTAGCATGCCTTATTTATGATAAAATCTCTAATTAAAACCAAGAATAAAATAAAACCTGCCTAAGCATTTTGCTTAGGCTGGCTTGTTTATTGAGCTGAGGAGCTGGTTGATTTCCTCAATGCTTTCCATACTGTCTTTTCGCATGAGCAGCTGGTTATTTTTCTCTTTCAGCTGGGCTTGGCTTGGGTTTTGTGTCAGATAATTCAGCAGGTGTTTGAATTTTTCACTTTGATAAAATTTGTCCTGTGGATTGTCTGGGAAATATCCTAAAAATACGCCTTTTTTCATCACTATTTTCTCAAAGCCTATCTCCGCCGCGAGCCATTTCAGTTCCACGGATTTTAGCAAATTCACTGCTTCTTCTGGTAGTTTTCCGAAGCGATCTTCCAACTCGTTTTGGAATTTTTCCAGCTCTTTTTTGTTTTCTATTTCGGCAAGTCTTTGGTAGAGGAGAAGCCTCTCCGAGGTGGAATCTACATAATGGTCAGGCAGCATCAGCTCAAAATCAGTGTCGATATTCACTTCTTTTACCGATTTGAAAAGTTTTTTCCTGTCTTCTTCATTATTAAATAATTCCTCAAACGACTCATCATCCTGAAGCTCCTCCAAAGCCTCCTGCATAAGTTTTTGGTAAGTTTCAAAGCCCATTTCGTTGATAAATCCGCTCTGCTCTGCACCGAGTAAATCTCCAGCGCCACGGATTTCCAAGTCTTTCATCGCAATCTGGAATCCGCTCCCCAAATCCGAAAACTGCTCTATCGCTTCCAGTCGTTTTCTGGCATCAGAAGTTATCATATCATACGGCGGCGTGATGAGATAGCAAAAGGCCTTTCTGTCGCTTCTGCCCACACGGCCGCGCATCTGGTGGAGGTCTGCAATCCCGAATCTCTGCGCATCATTGATGAAAATAGTATTTGCATTCGGGACATCCACGCCGCTTTCTACGATGGTCGTAGAGATAAGGACATCATATTTCCCATCCATAAAGTCCAAAACCCTTTCTTCCAGCTCTTTTCCATCTAGTTGTCCATGTCCAGTGATGATTCTGGCATCAGGAACGAGCCTTTGGACAAGACCAGTGATTTCCTTTAAATTGTCAATTCTATTGTTAATGAAATACACCTGCCCATCTCTTTGGAGTTCGTAGGAGATGGTGTCCCTCAGCGTTTCTTCATCGAAGCCTATCAGTTGGGTTTCCACAGGCTGTCGGTTCGGCGGCGGTGTTTTTATTACGGATAAATCCCTTGCTGCCATTAGCGAAAACTGTAGCGTTCTCGGAATTGGCGTAGCAGTCAGGGTAAGCGTGTCTATGTTGGTTTTCAGGGTTTTAAGCTTGTCTTTTACATTTACTCCGAATTTATGCTCTTCATCAATGATTAAAAGTCCTAAATCCTTGAATTTTACCTTGTCCGAAACCAGCTGATGTGTTCCTATCACAATGTCTATTTTACCGCTTTCCAAACCTTCCAGCGTTTCTTTTTTCTGTTTTGCCGTTCGGAAACGATTGAGATAAGAAACATTGATAGGAAAATCTTTCAGCCTTTCTGTAAAACTCCTAAAATGCTGAAATGCCAAAATGGTCGTAGGAACCAGCACAGCCACCTGTTTGCCATCGGTAGCCGCTTTGAAGGCTGCACGAATAGCGACCTCTGTTTTTCCAAAACCTACATCGCCACAGATAAGCCTGTCCATAATGGTTTCCGCCTCCATGTCTTTTTTCACATCATGGGTCGCTTTCTCTTGGTCTGGCGTGTCTTCGTAGATGAAACTCGCTTCCAGCTCATCTTGTAGGTAGGTGTCTGGTGAGAAGGCAAAACCTTTGGAGGTTTTTCTCTGTGCGTAGAGTTTTATTAAGTCAAAAGCTATTTGTTTTACTTTCGCTTTGGTCTTTTGTTTAAGGTTTTTCCAAGCAGGAGAGCCCAGTTTAGAAAGGGCGATTTCTTTGCCTTCCGAGCCGTTGTATTTTGAGATTTTGTGCAGAGAGTGAATGCTCACATACAGCAAATCACCGTTTTTATAAGAAAGTTTAAAACATTCCTGCGTTTTGCCATCGTTATTTACTTTGACCAGTCCCATGAATTTGCCGATTCCGTGGTCTATGTGCGTGATGTAATCGCCAACTTGCAGCTGCATCAGGTCTTTTAAGGTCAAATGCTCGGACTTGGCGAAAGAATCTTTGGTTTTAAATCTTTGGTAACGGTCAAAAATCTGGTGGTCAGTATAAACCGCGATTTTATGATGACTATCCACAAAGCCCTCATGAAGCTCTGACTGAAACGCCGTGAAAAGATGATTAACTGCGTCCTGCTGATGTTCAGTGGCTAAGGTCTCGATGATTTCTGTCAGTCTGTCTTTTTGCTTCTCGGAAGAAAAGGAAATCCAGACCTCGTAGCCTTGCTCTTTTTTAGTGATTAAATCCTCTATCAAAAGTTCAAAATTCTTGTGAAAACTCGGCTGTGGAGTTTGGCTCAGCTGAATGGTTATTGATGAAGGACTATTTGAAAAATCAATGGTTCTGAATTTTTGAAAACATCTTGAAAACTCCTCGCTGGAAAGAAACAGCTCGTGAGGCTCTCGGTGTTTGATGGTTTTGCTCAGTTTATCAAATTGATTTTGAGCCTTTTGGTAAAAGTTTTCAATTTTATCCAAACAAGAATAAGCGTTTTTGATGATAATCAGGCTGTCCGAAGGCAGCAAGTCAAAAAACGGAACTTTCTCGCCTTGTGTGGAAAGATTGATATTAGAAACCAATTGAAACTCATCTACTTTCTCCACGGAAAGCTGTGTTTCTATGTCAAAAGTTTTGATGCTTTCTATTTCATTTCCGAAAAATGTGATTCGGAAAGGTTTTTCATTTGAATAGGAAAAAACATCTACAATTCCGCCTCGAACCGCGAATTCACCGGGCTCGGAGACAAAATCAGTCAAATTAAAATGAAACTGATTGAGCAGTTCTTCCGTAAAATCAAAATCCAGTTTTTCGCCCGTTTTTATGCGGTGAGAAATCATTTTGAAATCCTCTTTTTTCAGAACTTTTTCATTCAGAGCAGAGATATGAGCTACGATTATTTTTTGTTTGTTGTTGATATTCAGTTGGTTAATCACTTCTGTTCTCAAAACCAAATTGGCGTTTTTAGTCCGCTCCTCCTGATAAGGCTCTGTGTAGGAGTTGGGCAGATGCAGGACATTTTCTTCGCCGACAAGTTCCTCCATTTCGGTGGTTGTGTAGTGGGAATCTTCCTTGTCATCGGTAATCAAAAGAATGGTTTTTTGCTGGCTTAGGAAAGCCTCGGCAGCGAGAATGCTCACGGCGGAACCTACTGCTCCTTTCACGGAAAGATGCTCGGCTTTTTCCCAGTTTTGAAAAATCTCTTCTCCGAAATTTTGGTTTAAAAGTTTGGTTAATAGTGACTTGTCTATCGTTTGTAAGCTCATTTTTTAATATGGATTAAATGACAAGAAGCGATTTCAGAATTGCTCCGAAATCGTTTCTCTATTTGTGCAAAGGTAAGATTATTTACCGAAAAAATCCTATCTCATGTAATGTGCAAAGTACAAACAGCTTGTCTGTAAGTCTTTTACGGTTTGGGTTCGTTTGTAATGCTTTTTCAGCTCCGCGAAGTAAGTTCGAAATTTTTCTCTCTTTGTCAGATTCATTTGAGCTTCAAAAACTTTTATTTTCTCTGAATAATCTGGGTCAGAATAGTCGATATAAAAATTCTGATTGGCTTCCCATTGATAGAATTTTCCTTGCTCTGCGCTTGCCATTTGGAAAAGAATTCTGGCTTTTTGCTCTTTGTTTTTAGAGTGTTTTAGGGCCTTTTCGTAGTAACTGATAGCAAGGTCAAAATTATCTGGCTCTATAAATCCGCTGTCGTAAAAGGTTTTGTAAGAGAAATCGTATTTTCTCTCGCTTGCCTGTTCATGGAAATGGAATTTAGGGCTGTTGGCGTTGTTCATATCCAAAGTGAAAAGTTCACGGAAATACCCTAAAACAGAGGTATTGTAGAGTAGGTTGCCGATGAGTTGATTGGCTTTCACACCTTTCACGGATTTTTCTTTTCCTATTTCTTCGAGCTGAATCAGGGCTTGTGCAAGTTCTAACTTGTTCATTTTCTGTTTAATAAAAGGGAAGAAGCTGAGGTCTTCGGCTTTCATGGATACTTCCTGCGGACTGTCAAAACTTTCCCATACATTATGCCCGAAAACAAGGCTTGAAATATGGTTGTAGCCATCGTATTTATCTTTGAAATAGTCTTTTGCTTTCTCTTTATCATCGCCATAATAATAGGCGTTATTAATATAAATATCCTCAAAACTTCCTGCTTTTTCATAATGGGTTTTAGCCTTTTTGAAATCAGCCATTCGCATCGCATGGTCGCCGTAGATTAGTTCAAAGAAAGCCTCTGCGTTAATGTTTTTTATAGACCGCTCGATGATGAATTTTTCAAAACTCGTTTTGTTCGGTTTTTTGTAGAAGGCTTCTATTTTCTTTGTCAAAGCGAGATTTGGGTAATATTGCAGGGCGTGGATGCTGTTATTTAGAAGGAATGATTTTGCATCTTGCTGTTCTACGAAATAGCGGTTGGCAATGATGTCAATAATAAAATCTCTGGTGCCGAGATAGTTATACCAGCCGTTTTCATTTTTGCTGGGTTCTTCTTGCAGGATTTTTCCGTATTTTTTCATTAGAATTTCCTCAAACTCTGGCGTTATTTTGGTTTGGGAAACGATTTCGTTCAGCATTTTCATTTTTTCTATCTGCTGGATGTAGTCGGAATTGGTGGTTTTTATTTTATTTAAAACCAAATTACTTCCCTTGAAATCTTTATTCAGAAAACGGAGATAGGCATCGCTGAGTTCCCAGAAAACATCTTTGGAAGTAGCCTTTATTTCAGAGATTATCTTTCGTAAATCTTCGGAAAAATCAGCTGTTTCTGCATCATAGTTTGTCCTTACAGGAAGGAGTTTGTCTTGGCATTTGTCTTTATTATTACAAGAAGGATAAGTCATGAGGTAGTTTCTCTCCAGCTCGTTAATCGCTCTGGCAGCGAGGACTTTTAGGATTTTAGAATCAGCATTGTTTTTCAGCATTTTCTGCATCAGCGGCACGGGATTGCTGTAGCCGTTGTAAGCCAAAAGGAAATACGCCATATTTTTTTCTTCGGCGGTTTTAGCCTTGCTGAGCAGTCCTTCGAAATCGCCTGAATTAGAGAATTTCATAGAAGTGTAGGAGCTTTGTTTCAAATCTCTGCTGTGGATGAAAACTTTGAAAAAATTCCAGTTTGCGGCTTCTTTTTTGCCTAAACCATTCTGTGCGCCCGCCATTTGCTGTAAGGCATAATAATAAATCGGCGATTTTAAATTCAAGGGAACAACCAAAGTTTCAAAATAATGAACCGCCTTTTGGTAGTTTCTCGTATAGTGGTTGAACCTTACGATTTGATAAGCGTACCGAAGTTTTATTTCCTTATTAGTAGTTGTTTGGTAGGCATTCAGCAGGCTTTCCATGGTTTTGGAATAGTTGAGCTGAGTGGCATTTTTCCTGTTTTTATCAACATCGAAATAAAACGAATCTTCATCTGCAACAAAACTAATCGCCATATAAGGTTCTAGTTCTTTGGCTTTGATGAGGTAGGTCAGCCCTTGTTTGTATTTATTAAAAAACTGAACGCCGAGTTTTTTACTTATAGAATGTGTAAGTTTCCCATGAGACCAGTCTTGAAGGTGTTTTAGACTGATAGTCTGCAAGAGTGCCAAAGTTTCATCATAGGAGAGCTTGTTGTCAAAATATTTTTGCCAAGATTCTATATTTTCGCTTCGGAATTTATTTTGGCTTTCATAAAAAGGCGTATCATAGGCCAATAAAAAAGGTTCGTATTCAGGAGCGTGTATCATTTCCTGAGCGAACAGGTTGAAATATTCATAGTCTAAATTGACATCCGTGCAGGCATCTGCCTTATGAACAGCGAACAAAAGCGAGAGGGAAACAACAAGTTTTTTCATAATTCTATAAAGTATATTTTTCTACAAATTTACTATCCAGATGATAGTATACAATATTATAATGGTCTAATTTTTTATCCAAAAAATGTTTTACTTCGTCTAATTGGCTTTGAGAAATTTCCTCAATCTTGATTTTAAATCCTTTGCTGAGGTACACACCAAAATAAAAATCATCTTCCAATACTTCAAATTCTGTTTCAGAAATCTTTTTAAAGTTTTTGTTTTGAGATAAATCGTTTATCGTCAGCGCATTGATGAGTTTCTTTTTCCCGACATGATTGCTCACGATTCCCCAAGAGTATAAAGGAAGGGCAATGTCCATTTTTATGGGATATTCCTCAATGTTCATTAGATAATTTTTGAGTGTGGGAACATCTAGAATTGAATTTTTCGGCTGGTTTTCTAGTGGCGAATAAGTGGCGTAGCACATTAGATAAACCTTTTCCACGGGTGGAAATCCTGTTTTTTCTTTGTCTTTCACTTGGTGAAGCCGAAGGGTGCAGGTGATTTTTTGTTTTGAAATATTTTTTAGTTCCTCTAAAAACAGGAAATAATCTTCTCTCGTTTGTTCCGTCCAGTCGCAGTCTATTTGTATTTCGGAAGTCAGGGAGAGTTTGTTTTCGTTTTTTATATTTTCTATAAGAGAAAGAGTATTTTTAGCAAGGGAATGGATTTCTTCTTTTTTGATTCCAAAAAAAGTTCGATTCGTTATGAAAATAACAGGCGTGAGAGGAAGGCTGCTTTTCTCCGAAAAATGAATTTTCCCAACAGGAGTAAATTTGCCATCTTTTTTATCAATATCAAAAAATCTGGTGTATATGGTCTGTGATTGGGATTTTTTCAGGTTTTCTTGCTCTTTTTTGTCCAAATTCCACTCTGTTCGCCAGTAATAAAAAGAGTAAGAATGCTCTTTCGGATTAGAACAATTGATAAGTAAAAATAAAATAAAAATATGGAATAATTTCATAGATTTCAAAGTTCCAAAACAATAAAAAAATACAGAAAAAAAACAACTTACAGTTTGTAGTTTCAAAAAAAAACCTTAAATTTGCACACTTGTTTGGTGGGGAGATTGTGTTTATTCATAAATAAAATCTGTATAAACCACTGAATATGAGTGTAAAGAAAATAATTTAAATAAATTTTTAATTATACAATGTCAGGTATTATTGGTAAAAAAATCGGTATGACCTCTTTGTTTAACGAAGAAGGAAAAAACATTCCTTGTACAGTTATCCAAGCTGGTCCGTGCTCGGTTTTACAGGTCAGAACCGAAGAAGTTGATGGTTATTCAGCTATTCAATTAGGTTTCGATGACAAGAGTGAAAAGAATGTCGGAAAGGCATTAGCTGGTCATTTTAAAAAGGCTGGTTCTGCTCCTAAGGCGAAAATCGTAGAATTCCACAATGGGTTCGAAGATGTGAAATTAGGAGATGAAGTGAATGTGGATATCTTTGTAGAAGGAGAGTATGTGGATGTTACAGGAACTTCAAAAGGTAAAGGTTTCCAAGGTGTTGTTAAAAGACATGGTTTTGGTGGTGTAATGCAGCAGACTCATGGACAGCACAATAGATTGAGAGCTCCGGGTTCTATCGGTGCGGGTTCAGATCCATCAAGAGTTTTCAAAGGCTTGAGAATGGCTGGTAGAATGGGAGGTGAGCAGGTTACTGTTCAAAACCTTCAAGTGTTAAAAGTGGATAAAGAACAAAATCTTTTAATAGTAAAAGGTGCTGTTCCGGGAGCTAAAAATTCTTATGTAATTATCAGAAAATGGAATTAGTAGTATTAAATACATCAGGAAAAGAAACCGGAAGAAAGGTACAGTTAGACGATGCTATCTTTGGTATCGAGCCTAACCAGCACGCGGTTTACTTAGAAGTGAAACAATATCTTGCGGCTCAAAGACAAGGTACGCATAAGTCTAAAGAAAGAAGTGAAATCACTGCTTCTACTAAAAAATTGAAGAAACAGAAAGGTTCTGGTTCTGCAAGATACGGGGATATCAAATCACCTGTATTCAAAGGAGGGGGTAGAGTTTTCGGACCTAAGCCAAGAGATTATAGATTTAAATTAAATAAAGCATTAAAAAGATTAGCGAAAAAATCTGTTCTTTCTCAAAAAATGAGAGAAGATTCTATCAAAGTTTTAGAAGAGTTGAATTTCTCTGCTCCTAAAACTAAAGATTTTGTTAATGTAGTGAATGCTTTAGGTTTGGAAGGTAAGAAGTCATTGTTTATTCTTGCTGAAGCAAACAAGAATGTATTTTTATCTTCAAGAAACTTACCAAAAGCAAAAGTGATGAATTATAACGAAATTTCTTCTTATGATTTAATCAACGCTGGTCAGGTAGTATTCTTCGAAGGTGCAGTAGAGAAGTTTCAAGAAAATTTAAGAAAATAAATCATGTCAATCATTATTAAACCAATCATTTCGGAAAAAGCGACTTATCTTACAGATTTGAGAGGACAGTATTCTTTTTTAGTAGATACTAAAGCGAATAAAATCCAAATTAAAAATGCTGTAGAAGAAGCTTATGGTGTAAAGGTAGCAAATGTTAGGACTATGATTTATGCTCCTAAAGTTTCTATGAAATACACTAAAAAAGGTCTTCAAGTTGGTAAAACTAACAAATTGAAGAAAGCAGTTATAGAGCTTCAAGCAGGTGAAGTTATCGATGTTTTTGCAAATTAATAATTAATTATAAATAATAGTAATGTCTGTTAGAAAATTAAAACCTATCACCCCGGGACAGAGATTCAGAATTGTAAACAATTTTGATGAAATTACTACCAACAAGCCAGAGAAATCTTTGACTTTTGGTATTAAGAAATCAGGTGGGCGTAACAACACGGGTAAAATGACCATGCGTTACACCGGAGGTGGACACAAAAAGAAGTACAGAATCATTGACTTTAAAAGAAACAAATTTAATGTTGATGCTACTGTAAAAACTGTAGAGTATGATCCAAACAGAACAGCTTTTATCGCATTACTAGAATATGCAGATGGAGAAAAGAGATATATCGTAGCTCCAGCTGGTATCAAAGTAGGGCAAAAAGTAGTTTCTGGGGAAAATGTAGCTCCTGAAATAGGGAATGCTATGAAATTGAAGAATATTCCTTTGGGTTCAGTAATTTCTTGTATAGAAATGAAACCAGGACAAGGAGCAATTCTTGCGAGAAGTGCAGGTTCTTCAGCACAGTTGACTTCAAGAGATGGAAAATACGCTATCGTTAAATTGCCTTCAGGAGAATCAAGAATGATCTTGGTAGAGTGTATAGCAATGATAGGTTCAGTATCAAACTCAGATCATCAGCTTACAGTTTCTGGTAAAGCAGGTAGAAGCAGATGGTTGGGTAGAAGACCTAGAACTAGAGCGGTAGTTATGAACCCAGTAGATCACCCAATGGGTGGTGGTGAAGGTAGATCATCTGGTGGTCACCCAAGATCTAGAAACGGTAAACCTGCTAAAGGTTACAAGACTAGAAAGAAAAACAAAGTGTCTAACCGTTACATCGTATCTAAAAGAAAATAATTATGGCAAGATCACTTAAGAAAGGACCTTTTATTCACCATTCATTAGAGAAAAAGGTTCAAGCAAATATAGAGTCTGGTAAAAAGACAGTAATTAAAACATGGTCTAGAGCATCTATGATTTCTCCAGACATGGTAGGACAAACTATAGCAGTGCACAATGGGAAATCTTTTATCCCTGTATATATCACTGAAAATATGGTAGGTCATAAGTTAGGCGAATTTTCTCCGACAAGATCTTTCAGAGGTCACGCGGGTAATAAAAATAAAGGTAGCAGATAATAGTCATGGGAATAAGAAAACAAAACAGTGCATTAGCTAGAAAAGCGGCAAATAGAGATGTGGTAAAAGCATGTCTAAATGATTGTCCTTCTTCTCCAAGAAAAATGAGATTAGTTGCTGATATCATCCGTGGAGAAAATGTAGATAAAGCATTATATATCCTAAAATACTCTAAAAAAGAGGCTTCTAATAAGTTAGAAAAATTGTTGTTATCAGCAATTGCTAACTGGCAGGTAAAAAACCCTAACGCTGATGTAGAAGAAGCAAATCTTTTTGTAAAAGAGATTTATGTGGATAGTGCTAGACAATTAAAAAGATTGAGACCAGCACCACAAGGTAGAGGTTACAGAATTAGAAAAAGATCTAACCATGTGACTTTAATTTTAGGTAATAAATCAGAAAATCAATAATCAAGGTATGGGACAGAAGACAAATCCAATTGGTAATAGATTAGGAATCATTAGAGGTTGGGATTCTAACTGGTTTGGAGGAAATGATTATGGAGATAGAATCGCAGAAGACTATAAGATCAGAAGATACCTTGAGGCTAGATTATCTAAAGGTGGAATCTCCAGAATCTTTATAGAAAGAACATTAAAGTTAGTTACAGTTACAATCACTACAGCAAGACCAGGTTTAATCATTGGTAAAGGTGGTCAAGAGGTTGATAAATTAAAAGAAGAGTTAAAGAAAATCACTGATAAGGATATTCAAATTAACATCTTTGAAATTAAGAGACCAGAATTAGATGCTGTATTGGTTGCAGATAGCATCGCTAAGCAAATTGAAAACAGAATTTCTTACAGAAGAGCTGTTAAAATGGCTATCGCTGGTTCTATGAGAATGGGAGCAGAGGGAATAAAAGTTCAGATTTCTGGAAGATTGAACGGAGCTGAAATGGCAAGATCAGAATCTTTCAAAGAAGGAAGAATTCCTCTATCTACATTCAGAGCAGATATAGATTATCATATCGCAGAAGCACACACTACTTATGGTAGATTGGGTGTTAAAGTGTGGATTATGAAGGGAGAAGTATATGGTAAGAGAGAGCTTTCTCCACTTGTAGGACAACCACAAAAGAAAGGACCTACATCAGGAGGAGGTAAAAAAAGAGAAAGAAAATAATTAATGAAATTTTAGGTTTGAAATTGAAAATTTTAAATGCCGTTACCTTTTAAAATCTAAAATTTAAAATCTAAGATCTAAAATTCTAAAATTATGTTACAACCAAAAAGAACCAAGTTCCGTCGTGTTCATAAAATGAAAATGAAAGGTAATGCTAACAGAGGAGCTCAGTTAGCTTACGGAACATTCGGAATTAAAGCCATGGAAGGTGCTTGGATCACTGCAAGACAGATTGAGGCGGCTCGTATTGCTGCTACAAGATATATGAAGAGAGAGGGGCAACTATGGATTAAAATATTCCCAGATAAGCCAATTACTAAAAAACCAGCTGAAGTAAGGATGGGTAAAGGTAAAGGTGCTGTAGAATACTGGGTAGCTGTAGTAAAACCAGGAAGAGTAATGTTTGAAATCGGAGGAGTACCTTACGAAGTAGCAAAAGAGGCGTTAAGACTTGCTGCACAAAAACTTCCAGTAGTTACGAAGTTCATAGTAGCTAATGATTTTGTTCAACCACAATAAATCTCGAAATTATGAAACAAGCTGAAATTAAGAACTTAAGCGTAGAGGATATCAAGGCGAAATTAGTAGAGTTGAGAGCTACTTACAGCAAAACAAGATTGGCTCACAAAATTAGCCCAGTAGAAAATCCTATTCAAATCAGAGATTTAAGAAGAACAATCGCAAGACTTGAAACCGAGTTAACTAACAAACAATAATTTTCATTTTAAGCATGGAAAGAAATTTAAGAAAAGAAAGAATAGGAATAGTTTCGAGCAATAAAATGGAAAAAACCATTGTTGTTAGTGAAACTATGAGAATGAAACATCCTATGTACGGTAAATTCGTATTAAAAACGAAAAAATATACTGCACATGATGAGAACAACGAGTGTAACGAAGGTGATACAGTTTTAATCCAAGAAACTAGACCTTTGAGTAAGAATAAGAGATGGAGATTAGTAAGAATTATAGAAAGAGCTAAGTAATGTTACAAACTGAATCAAGATTAAAAGTAGCTGATAACACTGGTGCTAAAGAAGTGCTAGTAATCAGAGTTCTAGGTGGTACTAGAAGAAGATATGCTTCTGTTGGTGATAAAATCGTAGTTACTATTAAGGATGCTACTCCATCAGGAAATGCAAAGAAAGGACAAGTGTCTAAGGCTGTTGTAGTAAGAACTAAAAAAGCTGTTCGCAGAAAAGATGGTTCATACATCAGTTTTGATGACAATGCTTGTGTTTTGCTCAATGCAGCGGGAGAAATGAGAGGAACTCGTGTTTTCGGACCTGTTGCTAGAGAGTTGAGAGATAAAGAATATATGAAAGTAATTTCATTAGCCCCTGAAGTTTTATAAATTCTAGAAAGATGACAAAGTTAAAAATCAAAAAAGGAGATAATGTAATTGTTACAACAGGTAACAAAAACATTAAAGGTAAAACGGGTGAAGTTATTGCTGTAATTAAAGATAAAAATAGAGCTGTAGTTGCAGGTCTTAATATCGTAAAGAAGCATGTAAAGCCATCTGCGTCTAATCCACAAGGAGGAATTGTAGAAAAGGAAGCTTCAATCCATATTTCTAACTTAGCGCTAGTAGATCCTAAAACAGGAAAAGCTACAAAAGTTGGATACAGAATGGAAGGAGATAAAAAAGTAAGATTTGCAAAAAAATCTGGTGAAATTTTATAAAAGACTAAAAGATGGAATACATAGCTAGACCCAAAAAATTATATAAAGAAAAAATTGTTCCAGCAATGATGGAAGAATTTGGGTATAAGTCTGTAATGCAAGTACCAAGATTAGAAAAAATTGTACTTTCTCAAGGTTTGGGAGATGCAGTACAAGATAAGAAGATTGTAGATTATGCGGTAGAAGAACTTACAGCAATTACTGGACAAAAAGCAGTAGGAACAATCTCTAAAAAAGATGAAGCTTCATTCAAATTGAGAAGAGGTGTTCCAATTGGAGCAAAAGTAACATTAAGAGCAGACAGAATGTATGAGTTTTTAGATAGACTTACATCTTCTGCACTACCAAGAATCAGAGATTTCAGTGGAATCAAAGCTGATGGTTTTGATGGAAGAGGTAACTATAACTTGGGTATTACCGAGCAGATTATCTTCCCTGAAATCGTGATTGATAAAGTGAAAAAAATCCAAGGTATGGATATTACTTTTGTGACTTCTGCTAAAACAGATAAAGAAGCTAAAGTTTTATTAACTCATTTCGGATTACCGTTTAAAAAGAACTAATCATGGCAAAGGAATCAATGAAAGCGCGTGAGCGCAAAAGAGAAGCACTAGTTGCTAAATATGCCGCTAAAAGAAAAGCTTTGAAAGAAGCGGGAGATTACGAAGCTCTACAAAAATTGCCTAAAAATGCTTCTCCAGTTAGATTGCACAACAGATGCAAACTTACAGGAAGACCAAGAGGGTATATGAGAATCTTCGGAATTTCGAGAGTTACTTTCAGAGAAATGGCAAACCAAGGACTTATTCCTGGTGTTAAAAAAGCAAGTTGGTAACAATTTTTAACAAATCGAGATAATTAAGTTGTAAAAATTGCAAAACTAATTATCATTAACCAATAATTAAAAAAAAGAAAAATGGTAACAGATCCAATTTCAGATTTCCTAACTAGAGTAAGGAACGCACAAAGCGCAGGCCACAAAGTGGTGGAAATTCCTGCATCGAAAATTAAAAAGGAGATTACGAAAATCCTATTTGATCAAGGGTACATCTTGAACTATAAGTTTGAAGATAATGCTGTTCAAGGGACTATCAAAATCGCTTTGAAGTATGACAAGCAAACTAACAAACCAGCTATCAAGTCTATTCAGAGAGCTTCTAGACCTGGTTTGAGAAAATACGCTGGTTCAGATGAACTTCCAAGAGTATTGAACGGTTTGGGAATAGCTATCATCTCTACTTCTAAAGGAGTAATGACTGATAAAAAAGCAAGACAAGAGAAAGTAGGAGGTGAAGTAATCTGCTATGTATATTAATTTATAAATAGGAATAATGTCAAGAATTGGTAAATCAATTATAACAATCCCAGCAGGAGTTACAGTATCATTTTCTAATAATGTTGTAACTGTGAAAGGACCAAAAGGTGAGCTTTCTCAAGAAATCACTAAAGGGATTACGATAGCACAAGAAGGTGCTGAACTAACAGTAAACAGACCATCTGATTCTAAAGAACATAGATCTCTTCATGGTCTTTATAGAGCACTAATTAACAACATGGTAGTTGGTGTTTCAGAAGGGTTTACAAAACAGTTAGAATTAGTAGGTGTAGGTTATAGAGCATCTCACTCAGGACAAAAACTGGAGTTGGCTCTAGGTTTCTCTCATGGTATTTTAATGGAACTTCCAAAAGAAATCACATTAAATACTGAGACTGAAAAAGGTAAGAACCCAATCATCACTTTATCATCTCATGATAAACAATTATTGGGAATGGTGGTTGCAAAAATCAGATCATTTAGAAAACCTGAACCTTACAAAGGAAAAGGTGTGAGATTTGTAGGAGAAAATGTTAGAAGAAAAGCTGGTAAATCTGCTTAAAATTTAAGGAAATGGCATTAACAAAAGTAGAAAAAAGAAACAGAATAAAGAGAAGAGTAAGAGGGAAAATCTCCGGTACTCAGGCATCACCAAGATTATCTGTATATAAGAGTAATAAAGAAATTTATGCTCAGTTGATCGATGACAAAGAAGGTAAAACTTTAGTATTCGCTTCTTCTAGAGAGAAAGAAGTAAACGCTAAAGGAACAAAAACTGAAGTAGCAGCAGCTGTAGGTAAAAGAATTGCTGAAAAAGCAAAAGCAGCAGGCTATGAAAAAGTCGTTTTTGATAGAAATGGTTTCGTATATCATGGAAGAATAAAAGCTCTTGCTGATGGTGCTAGAGAAGGAGGTCTTCAATTCTAATTTTAAAAGTATCGAAATATGTTAGGAATAGATAATATAGAAAGAGTAAAACCTGGAGGATTAGAATTAGTAGATCGTCTAGTTGCTGTGAACAGAGTAACCAAGGTAACCAAAGGAGGTCGTGCTTTCGGATTTTCTGCTATTGTTGTAGTAGGAAACGAAGATGGAGTGATTGGTCATGGTCTTGGTAAATCTAAAGAAGTTGCATCTGCAATTTCTAAAGCAGTAGAAGAAGCTAAGAAAAACTTAGTGAGAGTACCTGTAATCAATCATACAATTCCTCATCAAACATCTGCAAGATATGGAGGAGCTGATATCTTCCTAAGACCTGCATCTCACGGTACAGGACTTATCGCAGGAGGTGCGGTGAGAGCCGTTCTAGAATCTGCGGGAGTGCACGATGTATTGTCAAAATCTAAAGGTTCTTCTAACCCTCACAATGTGGTAAAAGCTACATTCAAGGCGTTGTTAGATATCAGAAGACCAGAGGAAATCGCAAGAATGAGAGGGATTTCTCTAAATAAAGTGTTCAACGGTTAATTTTTAAAGAAAAATGGCAACAATTAAAGTAAAACAAGTAAGAAGTGCTATTGGTAGAACTAAAACTCAAAAATTAACACTTGAGGCATTAGGTCTTAGAAAATTGAACCAAGTAGTAGAGCACGAAGCTACACCATCAATTTTAGGAATGGTAGCAGCAGTAAAACATTTAGTAGAAGTTCAAAAATAAAAATAATCTTAAAAGGTTTAATGCTGAGAGATTGGCATTAAATCTTTTGATTTGAATTTTAAATTTAAGACAATTATGAATTTAAGTAATATTAAACCAGCATCAGGAGCTACTCACAACTCTAAAAGATTAGGTAGAGGACAAGGTAGTGGTAAAGGAGGAACTTCCACAAGAGGTCACAAAGGTGCTAAATCAAGATCTGGTAACTCTACCAAAATAGGTTTTGAAGGAGGACAAATGCCCTTACAAAGAAGACTTCCAAAGTTTGGTTTCAATAATGTGAATAGAAAAGAGTATAGAGCAATAAACTTGGATACTATTCAAGCATTAATTGATGCTAAAAATTTAACTGAAATTACTAAAGAAGTTTTGGTTGAAAACGGATTGTCTTCTAAAAATGAATTAGTAAAAATTATGGGTAGAGGAGAACTAAAATCAGGAGTTTCTATCTCTGCAAATAAATTTACTAAATCTGCTGAAGAAGCAATAAACAAAGTAGGAGGTAAAGTAATCACTCTATAAAAAAATAATGAAGAAAGGATTTATACAAACACTCAAAAACATTTGGAGTCTTGATGAATTAAGAGAAAAAATATTATTTACTATTTCTCTTGTATTGGTGTATAGATTCGCATCATATATTTCCCTGCCTGCCATTAATTTGGACGAGGTAGGGAATCTTTTGCAGCATTACCAAAATCAAGGAGGCAGCAAGCAAGGAACAGGTTTTTTGAGTTTGTTATCATCTTTTACAGGAGGTGCTTTTGGTAGGGCTTCTATATTGGCTTTAGGTATTATGCCGTATATTTCTGCATCTATTATAGTTCAGTTAATGGGAATGCTAGTTCCATATTTTCAAAAACTACAAAAAGATGGAGAAAGTGGAAGAAATACTCTAAACCAAATAACAAGATGGCTTACAATAGGAGTATGTTTAGTTCAGGCTCCGTTTTATCTAGGTACTATAACAAATGAGTTTTTACCTTATGCACAGTTCAGAACTGCTTATTATGTAGAACCTGAATCTGTGATGTTTTGGTTACCTAGTATAGTAATCCTTGTAACAGGATCCTTGTTTTCTATGTGGCTGGGTGAGAAGATAACTGATAGAGGTATTGGTAATGGTATATCTATATTGATAATGGTAGGGATACTAGCAGATCTTCCTATGGCTTTTGTAGATGAAGTTACTCAGCAGACTAGCAAAGGAGGATTAGGTTCTATCATTATTTTAGTAGAAGTTCTATTTTGGTTGTTAGTTATTGTTTTAGCGATATTATTATCAGTTGCTGTAAGAAAGATACCAGTACAATATGTGAGCAGAGCCCATGCAAGAGGAGGACACAACAGTGCATTGACAGAGGGAGCTAGACAATGGATTCCTTTGAAAGTAAATGCTGCTGGTGTGATGCCGATCATCTTTGCACAGGCGATAATGTTCATTCCTGGGTTATTGACTAAAGTAGATGAGACAAATACATTTTTAGCTGGCTTTAAAAATGTTTTTAGCTGGCAGTATAATATTTTGTTTGCTCTGTTGATTATAATATTTTCTTTCTTCTATACAGCCATCTCTATTCCTACCCATCAAATGGCTGAGGAACTTAAAAGAAATGGCGGATTAATCCCTAAAATTAAACCAGGGAAAGAAACAGCAGATTATATAGATGATATTTTATCAAAAATAACTTTGCCAGGTTCGATTTTTTTAGCTATCTTTGCAGTCCTTCCAGCAATAGTTCATGGTACTTTTGTACAAACAGACAGATTTTCACTATTTTTTGGTGGAACATCATTGTTGATTATGGTGAGTGTAATATTGGATACTGTACAACAAGTAAATACTTATCTTTTAAATCATCATTATGATGGTTTGATGCAGTCAAAATTATCAAGAACAACAAAAAGGTAATAGGATATGGCAAAGCAAAAGCATATAGAACAGGATGGAGTAATAGTGGAGGCGTTATCAAACGCCATGTTCCGTGTCGAACTAGAAAATGGGCATGTTCTCATAGCACATATTTCTGGGAAGATGAGAATGCACTATATAAAGCTCTTGCCAGGTGATAAGGTGAAACTAGAACTTTCTCCATATGACTTGACTAAGGGAAGAATTACTTTTAGATACTAGAAGTATATTAGTTAGAATAAAATTAAGAATATAAGATGAAAGTTAGAGCATCAATTAAGAAAAGAAGTGCAGACTGCAAAATCGTAAGAAGAAAAGGCAGATTGTACATTATTAACAAAAAGAACCCTAAATTTAAACAAAGACAAGGCTAATTAAAATAGCATACAATTAAATTATGGCGAGAATTGCAGGTATAGATTTACCAAAAAACAAAAGAGGCGTAATAGGACTTACTTATATTTATGGAGTAGGTAGAAGTACTGCGTCTGAGATTTTGAAAAACGCTGGAATCAGCGAAGATAAGAAAGTCAACGAATGGAATGACGACGAATTGGCTGCTATCAGAAATTATATCTCTGAAAATGTAAAAGTAGAAGGAGAGTTGAGATCTGAAGTTCAATTAAACATCAAGAGATTGATGGATATTGGATGCCAAAGAGGGATTCGTCATAGACTGGGATTACCTTTAAGAGGCCAAAGAACGAAAAACAACTCTAGAACTCGTAAAGGAAAGAGAAAAACTGTTGCTAACAAGAAAAAAGCAAGTAAATAATCGTTAGGAATTATGGCAAAACAAGCAAAAGTAGTTAAAAAAAGAAAAGTAAAAGTAGAGGCGATTGGAGAAGCACATATTCAAGCTTCTTTCAATAATATTATTATCTCTTTGACCAATAAAAATGGAGAAGTGATATCTTGGGCTTCTGCAGGTAAAATGGGTTTTAGAGGCTCTAAGAAAAACACTCCGTTTGCAGCACAAGTTGCAGCAGAAAACTGTTCTCAGGTAGCTTATGAAGCTGGTTTGAGAAGAGTAAAAGTGTTTGTGAAAGGACCTGGTGCAGGTAGAGAATCTGCAATCAGATCTATTCATAATTCAGGAATAGAAGTGAGTGAAATAGTAGATGTTACACCTATTCCACACAACGGATGTAGACCACCAAAAAGAAGAAGAGTATAATAATAAAATTTGGTATTTCATTTTTAAATTTATAAGAATGTAGTATCAGATGTCAAATCTAAAATCATATGGCAAGATATATTGGACCTAAAACAAAAATTGCTAGAAAATTTGGTGTAGCAATTTATGGAGATGATAAAAGTTTTGAAAAAAGAAGAAATCAACCTCCAGGTCAACACGGACCAAATAAAAGAAGAGGAGCTAAAAAATCTGAATATGCAGTTCAGTTAGCCGAAAAACAAAAAGTAAAATATATCTATGGAATCTTAGAAAAACAATTTGCGAATATGTTTGATAAGGCTCATAGAAGTAAAGGTGTAACAGGTGAAGTTTTGTTACAACTTTGTGAATCTAGATTGGATAATGTTGTATACAGATTAGGTTTTGCTAAGACTAGAGCAGCTGCAAGACAATTGGTTTCACACAGACATATCACTGTAAATGGAGAATTGGTAAATATTCCATCATATTCTCTAAAAGCAGGAGATGTTGTTGCAGTAAGAGCTAAGTCTAAATCACTTGAAGTTGTAGCAGATGCATTAGCATCTAAATCAAACTATGAGTGGTTACAATATAACGACGAAAAGAGAGAAGGAGTATTTATTTCTACTCCTGAAAGATTACAGATTCCTGAAGATATCAAGGAACAGTTAATCGTCGAGTTATATTCTAAATAATTTTTTAATCAAATTCTTGCTCAACCCAATTTTATATGGCAATTTTACAATTCATAAAACCCGATAAAGTAATACTTCTAAACTCTACAGAAACTAGAGGTCAGTTTGAATTCAGACCGCTAGAACCTGGATTTGGAACAACTATCGGTAATGCTTTGAGGAGAGTCTTGTTATCTTCTCTCGAAGGATATGCTATTACATCTATTAAGATAGAAGGAGTAGAGCATGAGTTTTCAACAATTCCAGGAGTAATTGAGGATGTAACTGAAATAATCCTTAACCTTAAACAGTTAAGATTAAAGGCTACAACAGAAAATGCTCCTGCTGAACAAGTAAGTGTTAAAGTTTCTAATCAAACAACAGTAACTGCTGGAGATTTCTCTAAATTCATCAAAGGATTTGAAGTATTAAATCCAGATTTAGTTATCTGTAATATGGCAAAAAATGTGTCGTTTGATATTAAGTTTAATATAGATAAAGGTAGAGGATATGTTCCTTCTGAGCAGAATAAATTAAATAATGCTCCTATCGGGACTATCGCTATTGACTCTATTTATACACCTATTAAGAAGGTTCAGTATAGTGTTGAAAACTATCGTGTGGAGCAGAAAACAGACTACGAAAAACTAGTTTTGGACATAGAGACAGACGGTTCTATCTCTCCTCAAAATGCTTTGACAGAAGCTTCCAAGATATTGATTTATCACTTTATGTTATTCTCTGATGAAAGAATAACACTAGAGACAGAAGCAGTAAAAGCATCTATCCAATACGATGAAGAAACACTTCATATAAGACAATTATTGAAATCCAAGTTAGTAGATATGGATCTGTCTGTAAGAGCAATCAATTGTTTGAAAGCAGCAGAAGTAGAAACGCTTGGAGAATTGGTTTCATTCAGTAAGTCTGATTTGATGAAATTTAGAAATTTTGGTAAAAAATCGCTAACAGAATTAGAAGAATTAGTTCATTCTAAAGGTTTGAACTTCGGATTTGATGTTAGCAAATATAAATTAGACGCTGATAAATAATTTTATATCATGAGACACGGAAAGAAATTTAATCATTTAGGAAGAACTGCCTCTCATAGAAAAGCATTACTTTCCAATATGGCATGTTCTCTTATAGAACATAAAAGAATAAATACTACTGTAGCTAAAGCTAAAGCTCTTAGAGTGTATGTAGAACCTCTTTTGACTAAAGCAAAAGAAGATACTACACACAATAGAAGAATAGTATTCTCTTACCTTCAGAATAAAGACGCAGTTACTGAATTATTCAGAACAATTGCTCCAAAAATCGCTGAAAGAAATGGAGGATATTGCAGAATCATCAAAACAGGATTTAGACTTGGAGATGGTGCTGATACTGCTATGATAGAGCTAGTTGATTTCAATGAACTATATAGTGCAAAATCAGATGCTAAGAAAACTACAAGAAGAAGTAGAAGATCTTCTTCTAAAAAAGAAACTTCTGAAGCACCTGAAGTAAAAGCAGAGGAATCAGCTGAAAAAGCAGGAGAATAAGTTTTTTTTACAACTAACTATAAAAAATAGTCCTTATCATTATTGGTAGGGACTATTTTAGTTTTGATGATATAAAAAAAGAAGGAGACTTTATAAAGTCTCCTTTAACCAACTAAAGAACTCTCTTTGCCATACTAAGGCATTCTGAGGTTTTAGTACCCAGTGGTTTTCATCTGGGAAGTATAGAAATTTAGATTTGATATTTTTAAGCCTAGCCACTTGGAAAGCTTGTTGTCCCTGCTCATAAGGAACTCTGAAATCCATATTTCCTTGGATAATCATTATTGGCGTATTCCAGTTGTTCACATAGCTGCTCGGATTGAATTTAGTGTAAGATTTTGAAGAAGGATTGTCCCAAGGAGAACCTCCCATATCCCAATTTGCAAACCAAAGCTCTTCGGTAGTACCATACCAAGATTTAGTATCAAAAAGCCCATTGTGAGAAATGAAAGTTTTGAATCTGTTTTGGTGGACTCCAGCCAGCATCAGTACAGAATAACCTCCATAGCTAGCACCCACAGCGCCTATTCTGTCCTTGTCTATGTATGGAAGTTCTTTCGCGAAGTCTGCTGCAGATAGATAGTCTTGTATGGATTGTCCTCCCCAGTCTTGGCTGATTTGTTCATTCCATTTTGTTCCCCATCCTGGCATGCCTCTACGGTTAGGAGCGATTACGATATAATCATTAGCAGTCATTAGTGAGAAATTCCATCTTAGGCTAAAATATGGCGTAAGAGCAGACTGGGGGCCTCCTTGGCAGTATAGAAGTGCAGGATATTTTTTGTTTGGGTCAAAATTTGGTGGGTAGTGGAACCATACGCCCATCTCCTTACCATCGGTAGTTTTTACCATTTTTAGTTCAGAATGACCTAATTTTAGTTTTTGGTAAAAATCTGCATTGACATCAGTTACCTGCTTCATTTTTCCATTTTTTAAATCTACAGAATAGAGTTCTGGGCTGTGGAAAGCATCATTTCTATTCACTAAAAGTGAATTTTTATTTTGTGCAAAAACAGCATTTACATCAAAATCGCCCTTTGTAACTTGTTTTACGGTTTTGTTTTGATTAACGGTAAATAACTGTTTAGTTCCTCTGAAAGCAGCCGTGAAATAGATGTTCTGAGAGTCATTAGCCCAGAAGACATCTCCCGTTACGCTGTCATCCCAGTTTTTAGTAAGGTTGGTTTTACTTCTATTTCCCCAATCCATCACATAGATATCGTTTTTATCGGCTTCGTAGCCATCTCTTGCCATACTTTGCCAAAGAAGATATTTCCCATTTGGGCTGAATTTAGGGTTCAAATCATATCCCATCATTCCTTCTGTAAGGTTACTGGTTTTTCCTGTTGCCAATTCGTATAGGAATATGTCTGTATTGGTGCTAACAGCATATTCTTTTCCAGTTTTTGCCTTAGTAACATAGATGATATGTTTAGCGTCAGGTGACCAGATGAAATCTTCCCCACCGCCGAAAGGCTTTTGAGGTGAGTCATAGGCTTTTCCTTCTAGTAAATCTTTGGCTGCGCTAGAATTTTCTTTAACACTAACTACGAAAATATGATTGTATTTCCCTGCATACCAAGTGTCCCAGTGGCGGTGGTTTAGGTCTGTGTAGACTTGTGCAGAGGAGTTAGGAACATCGCTGTATTTATCTTTGCTGTAGATTTTTTCTAACTGAACTTCTCTACTAAAAGCCACTTTTTGTCCATCGGGAGAAACCTTAATATTTTGGGCATCTTTCCCAATGGTATAGAACTCTTTCCAAGATTTCCCATTGTCATTGGAACGGTAGATTTTACCATCTTCAAGGGCATAAATTCCGTTTTTATCCCATTGGATAAAAGATTTTTTCCCTAAATCAAATGGAACACTTTGAGAGGAAGATGTGTTTAGCAAATAGGTTTTATGAACATTTTTTTCTGTCTCCAAATCAGTCTGGCTGGTTCTGTAAACAACCAATGAATGGTCTGGAGAAGCTCCTTGAACGCTTATTTTCCTTAGCTTCCAGAGGGTTTCTGGTGTCATCACTTCCTGTGCGTTCATCAACAGAGGAGCGGCGATAGCTAATGCTGTATACTTTAAATTCATGAGATATGATTTTTAATGGGTTTAAAATTAAAAAAAACTTTCAAAATATAAAATTTTTGTTAGTTTTGATAGAAAAAGCGAGAAGGGTATTTTTCTGAAAAAGAAACAATCAGAGAATTAAAAAAACTGAAACAGCCAAGATTAAATAAAGGGTTCATTTCTGGATTTTATCTTTTTTGATGTTGAGATTTACTACCTTTGTGGCTAAAATTACTGAAAATTATGTTTGAAAATAAAAATCAAGAACTTACACCTATTTCTACATCAGGCGAATTTGGGCTTATAAAACATCTGACGCAGTTTTTCCCTGTTGAGAATACTTCTACAGAATTGGGCGTGGGAGATGATGCAGCCATTATCAATGCTGAAGGAAAAAAAGTTCTTGTCAGCACCGATATGTTTACAGAAGGAGTGGATTTTAATTTAGGATATGTTCCTCTGAAACATTTGGGCTATAAGGCGGTAGTGGCAGGAATCAGCGATATTGTCGCTATGAATGCAGTTCCTACTCAGGTTATGATTTCGGTAGCTGTTTCTAATCGCTTTCCTGTAGAGGCTTTGGAGGAAATTTATGTAGGAATTCAGCTGGCATGCCGACGATACAAGGTGGATTTAGTAGGTGGAGATACTACCAGCTCTCAAGCGGGATTAGTAATAAATGTCACTGCAATAGGACTGGAAAGTTCTGAAAAAATAATCAACCGAAATGGAGCAAAACCGAATGATTTACTGGTAGTTACTGGTGATTTAGGAGGAGCGTATATGGGCTTGCAGATTTTGGAGAGGGAGCATTCCGTTTATCTCAAAAATCCTAATATGCAGCCAGAGATGGAGGGGTATGATTATATTTTGGAGCGCCAACTAAAACCAGAGGCGCGAGCAGATATTAAAGAGATTTTAGAAGAATTGGGCGTGAAACCTACCTCTATGATAGATATTTCCGATGGGCTGGCATCG
Organism: uncultured Flavobacteriaceae bacterium; assembly: GCA_963509715.1. Classification (GTDB taxonomy): domain Bacteria; phylum Bacteroidota; class Bacteroidia; order Flavobacteriales; family Weeksellaceae; genus JABCPE02. The sequence continues at coordinate 34,390 of CAUPCB010000012.1, forward strand.
GAAGTTCTGCATCTTTCTGACAGGTCAAAGGTTGGTTTTAGAATTTATGAGGAAAAAATCCCAATGGATGAGCTTACCATAAGCACTGCGGATGAGTTTAATCTCAATCCTGTGATGACAGCACTCAATGGGGGAGAGGACTATGAACTGCTGTTTACCATATCTCAGAATGATTTTGATAAAATTAAAAACAATCCAGACTTTACCATCATCGGGCATGCTGTGGAGGAAGAGCAGGGGAATTATCTGGTTCTCAGAGGGTCTAATGAACTTGCTGAGCTTACAGCGCAGGGCTGGGATGCTTATTTAAAAAGTAAAAAGAAAACAGATTAACCAGAGTTAAGACTAAAATTATGTACAACAAATATGATGTTGCCTACCTAAAAATGGCTCTGGAATGGGCGAAACTTTCCTATTGCAAAAGAAAGCAGGTAGGGGCGCTCATCGTGAAGGACAGAACCATCATCTCTGATGGGTATAACGGCACACCTTCTGGTTTTGAAAACTGCTGCGAAGATGAGAATAATAAAACCAAATGGTATGTTCTCCATGCAGAGGCAAACGCCATTCTGAAAATATCCCGAAGCACACAGTCCTGCGAGGGGGCGACATTATATCTTACCCTTTCGCCGTGTAAAGAGTGCAGCAAACTGATTTTCCAGTCTGGGATAAAAAGAGTGGTTTATATACAAGATTATTCTGATAATGAAGGGCTTGCGTTCCTCAAAGATGCAGGTGTTGAAATACTAAAAATATCTAAGGAAGAATTAGAAAATGACATGGAGTGAAGCTATTGAAAACTATGCTAACTATCTGAGGTTTGAGAAAAATGCTTCAGAAAACACCATAGAAGCATATGTTTCAGACCTGCAAAAATTACAGGATTTTGCAGAGCAGAACCTGATGAACATTACGCCCGTTACCATTTCTTATGAGCATTTGCAGGAATTTCTTTACCAAGTATCAAAAATCAATTACAGCGAAAGGACACAGGCAAGGTGGATTTCTTCCATTAAAGGATTTTTCAGTTTTTTGCTGGAAGATGAACTTCGCGAAGACAATCCTTCGGCTCTTTTAGAAACGCCTAAATTAGGGCTTTATCTGCCTGATACATTGTCTTTGGAAGAAATAGAAAAACTAATTTCTGCAACGGAAGAAAATACCGATTTAGCAAAGAGAAACCACTGTATGATAGAGGTTTTGTATGGCTGTGGGCTGCGCGTTTCGGAGCTTACGGAGCTTCAGATTTCAAATATCAATTTTAAAGAAAATTACCTCAAGATACAGGGGAAAGGCGACAAGGTTCGCTTTGTTCCGTTGGCTGATTATACAGCAGATTTCATTAAAAACTACATCAATAATATCCGAAGCAAACAAAAAATAAATCCTAAACATTCCGATATATTATTCTTAAACAGCAGAGGAGCGCAGATTTCTAGGCAAATGGTTTTTCTTATTATAAAGGATATAGTGAAAAAAGCGGGTATTCAGAAAAATATTTCGCCTCACACTTTCCGCCACTCTTTTGCGACTCATCTTCTTCAGAATGGAGCGGATTTACGGTTTATACAGGAGATGCTTGGGCATTCCAGCATTACCACTACGGAGATTTATACCCACCTGAATACGGAAGAACTCCATGAAACGATTTTAAAATATCACCCAAGAAATCAATAAAAAAATGAATGAATTAAATTTTTGCCCAAAATGCGGAAAAAAATCACTCTGTTGGGAACAAGGAAAAAGATGGAGCTGCCCAGAGTGTGATTTTGTTTTGTATCATAATTGTGCAGCGGCGGTGGCTGTGGTTGTCATCTGTGGCGATGAAATTTTACTGACCAAGAGAAACCAAGAGCCAGCCAAAGGAAAACTAGATTTGGCAGGAGGTTTTACAGACCCTAATGAAAGTGCAGAATTTACCTGTTTTCGGGAACTGAAAGAGGAGCTGGATATAGAAATAGACACTGGAAAACTTAAGTTTTTGATGAGTCTGCCGAATATCTACCATTACAAAGGAATAGACTATAATACGCTGGATTTGTTTTTTGAATATCGTGTGGAAGAAAAATTTTCTGTCAATTTAGAAAAATCAGAAATAGCTGAAACAGTTTGGGTTAGGAAAGAAAATATCCAGCTGGAAGATATTGCTTTTCCTTCGCAGAGATTGTTTTTTGAAAGATTTTTAAATAAAAATCAAGAAAAAATTTGTTAAAAAATCAAAATTATATAAATTTGTATCGTTGCATTTCATTTGCAAATATTTTTTTACGGTATATAATTTTATAAATAGATTTTCACGATGAGTTCAAACAAGATTCCTGCTGATGGTTTGGCAGGTCTTAAAGAGAATTTTACCAAAGACGCACTTGCTGGGTTTTTGGTATTTTTGTTAGCATTACCATTGAGTATGGGAGTTGCCAAAGCGGCGGACTTTCCTCCGATTTTTGGGGTTGTTTCTGCGATTATTGGCGGAATAGTGGTTAGTTTTTTTGCTGGTTCTAGACTATCTGTCAAAGGGCCTGCGGCGGGACTTATTTCCATAGGTGCAGGTGCAGTGGCGGCGTTTGGCGGTGGAGAAACTGGCTGGAAAATGGCAGTGGCGACTATTGCGGTAGCAGGTGTTATCCAAATTGTGATGGGGCTTCTGAAACTGGGTAAATATGCGGACTTGTTCCCTTCTGCGGCGGTGCATGGGATGCTCGCAGCGATAGGAATTATCATCATGTCTAAACAGCTGCATTTGCTTTTGGGGATTAAACCTGATGATTTGGCAGGAATGGGCGTGATAGATTTGCTAAAACACTTGCCAAACAGCATAATGAACGCTGATAGAGAAAATACGATTTTGGGGCTGACTTGTTTGGCGATTCTCTTCGGAATGGGAATGATTAAAAACCCAATAGTGAAGAAGATTCCTGCTCCGTTAGTGGTACTTTTGGTAGCGATACCGATGGGAATTTATTTCGAAATGGATGCTAACGAAAAGGTGGAAATCGGTAGTATTTTTGACACTTTCAAAAATGGAGTTTTCGTTGCTGATTTTTCTGGAATGTGGACTCATACAGGCGTTTTTGTGCAGTATGTTATTTTGTTTTTACTGATTGGTTCTATCGAATCTCTTTTGACAGCCAAAGCGATAGATTTAGTAGACCCATATAGAAGAAAATCAGACTTTAATAAAGACCTTTCTGCAGTAGGTTTCGGAAATGTGCTTTCTGGACTAGTGGGCGGGCAGCCGATGATATCAGAGGTAGCGAGAAGTTCAGCCAATGTTTCTAATGGAGCGGTGACAAGATGGGCGAATTTTTTCCATGGATTGTTTATGCTTTTGGCAGTGATTTTTGCGGTTCCGCTTATTGAGATGATACCAAACACGGCACTTTCTGCGATGCTGGTTTTTGTAGGGTTTAATCTGGCTCACCCGAGAGAATTTATACACATTTTCCACATTGGGAAAGGGCAGTTTGTTATTTTTGTTTCTACGGTGATAGTTACCCTTTTGACAGACCTTTTGGCAGGTGTAGCTTTTGGGATTGTGTTGAAAATCATTATCAATATGATGAATGGTGCCAAGGTTCAGGATTTCCTTCATTTGAATATGAATATAGCAAATAATGACCCTGAAATAGCGGAAGTAGAAGCGAAGGGAAGTCTTCTATTTAGTAACAATATGAAGCTGGGAGAGTTTTTAGATTCATTAAATAAATACAAGGAAGTGAGATTTAATCTCGGAGAATTGGAATTATTAGACCATACTTCTCTGGCTACTATCCAAAAATGGAAAAAAATTCAAGAGGATGTTTCAGGAATGAAAATAAGCCTCAATGGATTAGAAAATCACTCTAAATCAGGAGATTCTGAAGATTCTGTACTGAGAAAAGGAAAAAGACATCCATTTTAAAATAAAAAATGCTGCAAAATTTTGCAGCATTTTTGTTTTATGCATTTCTGATATTTTTATTGTGCTTTCGGCTCATTACCCATTCAGAATCAGTGAGATTGTAGATTTCCTGAATGTCTTTCAAAATGTTTTTAAAATCTAAATTTAGGTCTTTTAGTTTCCCTGTGGAAATATCAAAAATCCATCCGTGAACGATAGGATATTCATCTACGATATATCGTTCCTGCACGCAGGCAAGTTTGATGACATTGATGCATTGTTCCTGAACATTTAGTTCCACCAATCTGTTGTTTCGTTCTTTTTCATCGGCTATGGCGTCTAGTTCTATGCGGTGGAGTCTGTAAATATCTCGGATATTTCTGAGCCAAGGATTTAGCAGTCCCAAATCTTCTGGGCTCATTGCTGCTTTTATTCCTCCACAGTCATAATGCCCACAGACAATGATGTGTTTTACTTTTAGGTGTTCTACGGCGTATTGTATAGCAGATATTGCATTCAGATCCAGTGTATTGACTAGATTAGCAATATTTCTATGCACAAAAACTTCACCAGGTTTTAGTCCCATGAGTTCTTCCGTAGTTACTCGGCTGTCTGAGCAGCCTATGTATAGGTATTCAGGGTTTTGTTCTTTGGCTAGATTTTTGAAAAAATCAGCATCTTCACCGAGTTTTTCTTCCACCCATTTTTTATTATTTTCAAAAATAACTTTATAAGATAGTGCCATTTAAAAAATCAAATTTTATTGTTAATGTATCCTTCTGTAGCATTTTCGTTAGAGATGATTTGGGCAGGATTTCCCACGACTACAGAATTAGAAGGAACATCCATATTCACATACGCATTTGGTGCGATGAGGACATTGTCCCCGATGGTAATTCCGCCGACTATCACTGCATTGGCGCCTATCCAGACTTCGTTGCCTATTTTAGGGACGCCTATGGATTTTCCTCTGTTCGTCTGCCCGATGGTTACGCCTTGTGCGATGTTACAATTTTTGCCAATGATAGTTTTGGGATTAATGACCAATGCTCCCCAATGCCCTAAATAAAAGCCTTCGCCGATTTTCGTTTCTGGATAAATCTGAAAACCGTATTTTATCTGATAATGCCTTAGGATAAACCGATAAATTTTCCCTATTAAAGAAGATTTCGGGTATTTCTGTGCATTACGAAACCAATAGATGTAGTGCAGATTGGGACTGAGGCATTTTTTCAGCATTTGAAAATGGGAAAGCCACTGCCCGCAGGCACGGTAAAAATCCTTTTGTATGATAGTGTATTTCATTTAGTTATCAATGATGTCCATTATTCTTTTTACAGAGTTTTCAAGGTTGAAAGGCATGGTGTAGTTTTTTAGTTTTTCTTGATATTTGTTGAAGTTATCCGCATTGTTAAGTGCTTCTTTCATACCTTGATAAATTCCTTCTTCAGAATTTTCTACAATCAGTCCTAGTTCGCCATCATTCAACATTTCTCGCACTCCAGAAACATCTGTGGCGATGATATTTTTTTTCAGTGTAATAGCTTCGAACAGCACCGTAGGATAGCCTTCGTATCTAGAACTGAGGACATAGAAATCCGCGCTTTTGAAATAAGGATACGGATTATCTGTGAAACCGAGCATTTTAGCGGTGTTTTCTACGCCGAGTTCTGCTTTTAGTTTTTTGATATTTTCAAAATCATATCCATCGCCCACGATTAAAATCTGATGAGAAAATCCCTCATCCAAAAGCCTTTTGTGGGCTTTTAGCAGTCGGTCAAATCCTTTTTGTGGGAAAACTGTCCCAACGGACAAAAATAAAGGATGCCTGTAATCGCTAGTCAGAGGCGCTTCACTTTTTCTTAAAATCTCATCTGTGTCCAGCGGGTTGTAAATTCGCACGATTCGCTTTTTTTCATCTTCATTTTTAGCCAGGCTTTCAAAATCTTTTTGAATATGCTCGGAAATCACCATGATTTTATCAAACTTAAAAAACTTCCTAATTTCATCATCTGTATAGTTGTGAAACTGGGTTTTTCGCAAGTCGTTGTGAATCCAAACAATTTTTTTTGAAGAGGTAATGGGAGAGTTCAGAATTTCGTCTCTTACTCCATGAATTGCCGCAAATTCTACATCGTACTTTTTGTCTTTGAGAATGAATTTGTAGAGCAGTTTTGGGAATTTTTTCAATAAAAATAGATACCCTACACGAAGCGCTTTTATCGGAATGTCCTGCGGTCTGTTGGTGGTAATTATTTCTCCTTTGATGAGATAGAGGATGTTTATCCAGCTCGGAATTTCGGAAAGATATTTCCCAGAATAGAGATTCAGCAGGAGATCCACTTCGTATTTATCGGATGGGATATTTTTAAGGAAAGTAGCCAAAACCTTCTCTGCTCCGCCGTGGCGGAGAGAGCCGATACGAATAAGTATTTTTTTCTTTTGCATGGTTCTACTCGTGTCTTATTCTTTCTTCTTCCAAATCTATACGATGGATGAATTTTCGGATGATATCCTCATTGATTTTCGGATATTTATTATTAATCTCAAAAAGAATATTTCTCTTTTTGCAGAGAACATCGATGTAGATTTCTTTGATGTGGTTAGGGATTTTTAGTTCCTCTTCCGTTACTAATCGCTGTTCCCATCGGCTCACTACAGCTCTCAGCTCAAAGCTGTTTTTCATTTCTTCTTTGTAATTGGTTGTTAGATAGTCTATCGAGCTTTTAGCCAATTTTCTCAGAATAAATCTCTCAGTTTCGTGCTCAGGGAAATGGTCGTTGAATTTAGGGAGTTTTAACTTCTTGATAATAAAAGGTAAAGTAAGCCCCTGAAATACCAAAGTCACGAAAATAGCCACGAAAGTGATGTATAATATAAGGCTCCTATTTGGGAAAGGTGTACCATCCTCTAGTGTTAGTGGAATAGAAAGAGCTGCTGCCAAGGAAACCACTCCACGCATCCCAGACCATCCGATGATGAAAGGTGCTTTTAGATTTATTTTAGGGTCGGCTACAGTGATGAAATTGCTCATTACTTTGGTTACAATGACTGCACCATACGAAGCCAAAAGACGCACGACAATCAGTACTACTGTCACTAAAACACCATAAATAGAAGCATCATATAAGCTTATTCCGTCTTTTTTTAGCCCTTCTACAATGTCAGGAAGTCCTAAACCGATTAGCAAGAATACCAAACCATTGAGCAAGAAAGTGAAACTATGCCAAACATTAATACCTCTAATTCTGGATGAACTGCTCAAAATATGAATGTTATGATAAGCCAAATACAGTCCTCCACAGACAACCGCCATTACCCCAGAAGCATGAACCTCTTCTGCGATTATGTACATGATGTAAGGAGTTAATAGAGAGAGGATTACATCAATATCTTCATTGGTAGGAAGTAATCTGTGAATTTGCATAACGACGAACGCAATAAAAAGTCCAATGCCTGTTCCTCCGAAAATCATCCAAGCGAAACTTCCCGCTGCATCCTGCCATATGAACTGCCCAGTAGCTACTGCTGCCATAGAGAATCTTAGAATTATAAGAGAAGAAGCATCATTGAATAAACTTTCTCCTTCCAAAATAGTAGCGATTCTTTTAGGGACTTTTACGAATTTTAGAATAGCTCCCGCACTCACCGCATCAGGAGGAGAAACTATCCCTCCAAGAAGAAAGCCCAGCGCCAGTGAAAACCCAGGAATATAATAATTGACAAACAATGCGACAGAAATCGCTGTCAAAAAAACCACAATAAATGCAAAACTGAAAATAATTCTCCTCCATCGCCAAATCTCTTTCCATGAGTTAGCCAGTGCTGCTTCGTATAAAAGTGGAGGTAGGAAAATAATAAAAATCAGATGTGGGTCTATTTTTATATTAGGTGTATTAGGAAGGAAGCCTACGCCCAGCCCTGCGATGAGCAGAAGGATAGGGTATGCAACTTTTATTTTATTGCTCAGCATCACAATTCCCATAATGATGACAGATAGCAATATAAAAAATGAAAAATATTCTACCATATATTAAATTTAAGTTTTCGCAATATACTAAATTTTTGTTAAAAAAGTTATAAAAAATTCATAGGTGTGTCAAATTTTCATTCATAAAGTAAGGAAAACTGACAAAAATGTCACAATTTGATTTTGGTATAAATTTAGAGAGTATCATTCAAAAATTAAATCATTTAATAAAAGAAATAATTATGTCAGTAAATTTTAAACCATTAGCAGATAGAGTATTGGTAGAACCAGCTCCAGCAGAGACAAAGACAGCATCAGGATTGATCATTCCAGATACAGCAAAAGAAAAACCACAGGAAGGCGTAGTAGTAGCCGTAGGAAATGGTAAAAAAGATGAGCCGCTTACGGTGAAAGTAGGAGACAAAGTTCTTTATGGAAAATATGCTGGACAAGAATTAAAATTAGACGGCAAAGATTATCTTATCATAAGAGAGTCTGATTTATTAGGAATTTTAGGATAAAAAATTAAAATATCATGTTCTATACACTACAGCTAAATGCTAAATTACAGCCTTTTGATAGGCACGATTTGGAAGATTTAATAGAAGAATTTCTATCAGAAGGAAATTTAGGAGCGACATCTGGAGGCGGTACTATGATGGATAAGAATGGAGAGGTGGAGTATTGCGATATTGAGCTGGAACTCAATAGTCCTGAAGCCGTGAAGGAGTTACTACACAAACTAGAAGAAATCGGTATTCCGAAAGGTTCTAAACTATATGGCGAAGATTTTTCCCAAGAAGTAGGAACTGCAGAAGGATTGGCAATTTATATTAACGGAACAGACCTGCCAGAGGAGGTGTATCAGAATTGTGATATCAACGAAGTTTATAAAAATATCGAAGAAATTCTAAACGATGTGATAGTGGTGACTTCTTATTTTGAGGGAAGCACCGAGACGGCTCTATATTTCTACATCAATGGAAGTTTTGCAGAAGCGAAGGAAAAAATCAAAAACTTTGTGGAATCCTATCCTCTCTGCGAAAAATGTAGAATTGTCCAAATTGCATAAA
>CAUPCB010000013.1:0-41297 GCA_963509715.1 uncultured Flavobacteriaceae bacterium
TGAAAGCAAAAAATGGTTTGAAGCTTATCATTTTATTCCAGCCAATGGACCAATTCGTTTGGAATGTGATACTAAATTGGTAGGGATGGTCTTTGCGCCAGACCCACAGCTTGGCACGATAGAAACACCTCATGGCGAGGTTGCCTTTTTGCAGATGGTGGGCATTACCCAAGAGGAATTGGACTGGCTTTGGGAAGACCCGAAAACCAGCAGAGTAGAGGAGCTTGTCAATAAAATGCGAGAAGACAATCCGATGCTCATCACAGATTTAAAAAGGGAAAAATCATATGTTTGATTTAATTTGTCAGACTAATAATTTTTTGCTATCTTGGGGCGTTATCTATAAAGTTTTTTAATTTTGCACGATAAATAAATGTTTATGAAGGTAGAAGAATTATCCAATATATTACCACAATTACCCATAGAAGAGGCTTTGGCTTTGTTGGTTGAAAAATTCCCTAAAAAAGTAGTTTTTTCTACGAGTTTTGGAATGGAAGACCAGATAATCACAGATTATATTTTTAAGAATAATCTTCCGATAGATATTTTCACGATAGACACAGGGCGAATGTTCTACGAAACCTATGATACTTGGGTAAATACCAATGAAAAATACAATGTGCTCATTCCAGCCTATTATGCTGATAATCACAGAATAGAGGAATATGTGAGAAAGCATGGAGTTAATGGATTTTACAAATCTGTAGAGCTGAGAAAAGAGCATGATTACATAAAAAAAGTGGAACCTCTGAAAAGGGCTTTGGAAGGATATGAAGTCTGGATAACAGGAATCAGAGCGGAGCAGTCTCCACACAGACAGCAGATGCCGATGGTGGAATGGGATGAAGGGAATAAAATCATCAAATTTCATCCTCTATTGCATTGGAAAACTAGAGAACTTTTACCATTTTTAAAAGAACACCAAATCCCTTACAATCCGCTCCATGAGCAGGGCTATGTAAGTATAGGCGACCAGCCGATGACACGCCCAATAAAAGAAGGTGAAGATATCCGAGCAGGACGCTGGTGGTGGGAGAATGAAGAAAAAAAAGAGTGTGGACTGCACTGGAATGAAAAAAAGTAAAGCCTAATGAGCGAAATAGTCATCAAATGTGCAGAATGCGGAACTATTTTAACACCTTGTTTAAAGGAGTTGCCAAAGGATTTTGTTTGCAGTTTGGAAGATGAGACAGACTATTTACCGCGAGGATTTTATAAAAAGAATGATGGTGTGGACTGGAATGTGGACATAGGACAAATCATTATCAATAAGAATGATTTGGTTAACTCCATTTATCATACTAAAAATAGCCTAAGTGGCTGCTGTGGATTGGATGGTTCTAAGGTTAATAGAATGTGTGCGAATGGGCATGAAATAGCCACGGAATATTCGGATTGCTGGATGCCTTGGGCTGTTGTTTTTGAAACTGAAAGAATAGAAATAGAATATAAATAAAATCATTATAGAGATTAAAATGAATAAAGATAGGACTTTAGATTATCTCGACCAGTTGGAATCTGAGTCGATTCATATATTTCGTGAAGTGGCAGGGCAATTTGAGAAACCTGCATTGCTGTTCAGTGGAGGCAAGGACTCTATTGTTTTGGTACATTTGGCTTTGAAGGCTTTTCGTCCGTGCAAATTTCCATTTCCACTAGTGCATATTGATACAGGGCATAATTTCCCTGAAGCACTTGAATTTCGTGATAATTTAGTAAAGAAATTAGGTGAAAAACTTATTGTTAGAAAAGTAGAAGATACAATAAAAAGCAAAGGACTTACTGAGCCAAAAGGAAAATTTGCCAGCCGAAATGCATTGCAGAGTTATACACTTTTGGATACGATAGAGGAATTTGAGTTTGATGCTTGTATCGGTGGAGCGCGCCGTGATGAGGAAAAAGCCCGTGCTAAGGAAAGAATTTTCTCTGTTCGAGATGATTTCGGAGGCTGGGACCCAAAACTTCAGCGCCCAGAATTATGGCATACTTATAACGGAAAAATCCACAAAGGAGAAAATGTGCGTGTTTTCCCTATCAGCAACTGGACAGAGCTGGATGTTTGGAACTACATTCGCCGAGAAAAAATAGAACTTCCTTCGGTTTATTTCTCTCACGAAAGAGAAGTGATTGACCACCAAGGACAGCTGATAGCAGTTTCTCCATACATCCAAATTGATGAAAATGATGTGATTTTGAAAAAGAAAGTTCGCTATCGTACCGTGGGAGATATGACTTGTACTGCGGCAGTGGAGTCTGAGGCTTACATCATAGATGATATTATCAACGAAATTACAGCAACTCGTACCAGTGAGAGAGGAGAAACGCGTATCGATGATAAAATATCAGAAGCGGCAATGGAGGACAGAAAGAAAAACGGGTATTTTTAACTTTTTTGGATTTAATAGAAATGGATATATTAAGATTTTTAACGGCAGGAAGTGTAGATGACGGAAAAAGTACCCTCATCGGAAGACTTCTCTACGACAGCAAAAATATACTAGTAGACCAGCTGGAAGCCATCGAAAGAAGCACCAAAAATCGTGAGGATGGAGAGGTGGATTTAGCTCTTTTGACTGATGGACTTCGTGCAGAAAGAGAGCAGGGAATAACCATCGATGTGGCGTATAAATATTTCTCCACACCGAAGAGAAAATTCATCATTGCTGATGCACCAGGGCATATCCAGTACACCCGAAACATGGTGACAGGAGCGTCTAATGCTGATTTGATTATCATCTTGGTGGATGCCAGAAATGGTGTGATAGAGCAGACGAAAAGACACTCTATCATTGCTTCACTCTTGAACATTCCACATGTGGTGGTGGCGATAAATAAAATGGACTTGGTGGATTATTCCGAAGAAAGGTTCAATGAGATTGTAAAAGAATACGAAAAAGTTGCTAATTCATTAGCTTTAAAGGATGTTAAATTCATTCCTATCAGTGCGAAGGATGGTGACAATGTGGTAGATAAATCCGAAAAAATGCCTTGGTATAAAGGTTCTGCATTGCTGAATCTTTTAGAAACGGTGGAGCTTCAGACTTCCCTAAATCATGTGAATGGAAGGTTCCCAGTGCAGCTGGTTCTTCGTCCGCAGGTGGATGAGCTTCATGATTACAGAGGCTATGCAGGGAAAGTGGAAAGCGGAGTTTTCGCGGTGAATGACAAGGTAAAAATCTATCCTTCTAACATAGAAACTACCATAAAAGCTATAGAAGTCGGCGGTAAGGAAGTTCAGGAATGTTTCGCTCCACAGAGTGCCGTGCTTCATTTGGCGGATGATATAGACATTAGCCGAGGAGATTTGATAGCGAAGGAAGATAATTTGCTGAAAACTGGACAAGACATTGAGGCACTTGTGTGCTGGATGGATGAAAAACCTTTGACTATCGGGACTAAATACCTGCTTCAGCATAACAGTAAAACCGTAATCGCTATGGTGAAGGAAATCCGATACCGACTGGATGTAAATACCCTTGAAAAGGAGATAAATCCAGCCAATGCAGGGCTGAACGAGGTAGTGGAAGTTCTACTAAAAACCTCTGCGCCGCTGAGCTACGACAGCTATCAAAGCATCCGCGAAAATGGAAGTGCTATCTTGATAGACCAGACTAGTTTTGTGACGGTGGGAGCTGTTTTGTTTAAATAAAATATTTCAAACCAGATAAAATAAAACCTCTTCGTATGAAGAGGTTTTATTTTTAATTTTTATAAAAAGCCTATTTGTCAGGCATTTTTTTTGGATTGATTTCGCCAGAGTTGTTGTAGAAGGTATATTCTGTAAAATCATCTTTGGCAACCATTCCATTCGCTGCCACGAAGACATTTCCTTCTTTATCAGAAATAAAAACCGAATCTTTGGTGTACATCTGCTTATTTCTCTTGTCCCAGTAGATGGATTTCATCACGAAAGTCTGTCCTTCGCTGTTGGTCACTTTCACTCCGCCTTTGGCTTCATAGTATTCTTTTTTTTCTATGAATTTAGCATAATTAGCTTTCAGAGTGCCGGGAACATCAGGATTTTTTTTGTCATAAAATTCAAGGTAAATTCCTTTTTTTGCTTCTATGTATGGAGTGTCTATGAATTCATATTCCTCTAAAATAGGTGCTTTGAATCTGATTTTCACGAAACCAGAATCTTTCTGTAGAATGTTTGAGTTATAAATAATTCTGGAAGGGAAATTTTTATTTTTGTCCCTATTGACCTCCGTAAGGTCTTCTTCACAAGAATACAAAACAAAAAATATAGTTACGGAAAAAACAGCAACTATATTTTTTTTGTATTTATTCATTTGAAATTTCATAAAAAGAAAAAACTAGTCAAAGTATTGTTTTTCAAACCATTTGTTTGCAAAGTTTATACCGATGGTGAAATTCAAGAAATTTTCTCTGATTAAATTATTTTTAACCGTTCCTCTTTGTCCTAATTCAATACCTAAATCCAAGGTGCTAAGTCTGGTAACATTGCTTTTTTGGAAAGGGAAAGATGCCCCGAACGAAAGCCCGTATTGATTGATATTAGTACCATTTACATTTAGATGTCCTTTTTCATAGAAAGCCCCATAACGGTAGGTAACTCTTGAAAAATAATTTCTAAAATTGTTATAATTCGGAAGATACCAGCCCCCTACAGATAGTCTGTAAGCATTGTCATAGCTGTAAGACAGAGAGCGTAGAGACTCTGCATTTTTCCCGCTTTTGTAGTCAAACTGACCAGAAACGAACCATTTAGCATCGTGTCCGAATCCTACACCGAGAGATAATTTCTGCGGAATAGTATTGCTTGTGTTTTTGGACTCTTGTGCTACAATATCTTCATTAGACTTAGTAGTTCCGTTTAGATAATAGGTGCTGTTTGTGTAAGTAGATTTAAAATCCGAAGTGTTTCCAAAAGTATAAGAAGCCCCAAGAGTCAGCTTTTTATTGTTTTTAAGTTTTTTCTGATAAACAGAACCTAATGTAAAATTAAAACTTGTAACACTAGATTCGTTTTCTATATTGCTTACCAAAGTAGTGTTTTCATAGGTTGTTTCTTGTACATCAGAAACTCTCCCAAAATATAGATTATTGGACAAACCTACTGAAAAACTAGGTGTAATGGAATACCCAACTCCAAGCTGAACGAGATTGATACCGCCCTCACCATGGAAATTTTGGACACCAATAGTTCCATCTGGTAGAGATGTACTCTGTGTAATGCTGTAATCTTTTGAACTATATGGCTGATATCCTATCCCTAATTTTACCTTTTTAGAAAGAGGAAAAGCTAAGGAAATTCCTGAAAGATAGGAGGAATGTTTACCATATTTATTCCCATTATATCCAGATTTGAAATATTGGTTTTTGTTAGTCCCATGAAATCTTAGGGAAGTGATTTCCAAATTCTGGTTTCCTGCAGGGTTTTGAAAATTAAATTGATTGTTAAAATCCCAAACATAAGCAGTAGAAATCCCACCCATAGACCGAGTTTCCACAGAGTTATCATATTTGATATCTCCGATTCCGTAGGCTGCATAAGGAGAGTTTCCGATATTCTGAGCTGCTGCATGTGAACCTAATGCTGCCACAAAAATTGAAACGACAATTTTCTTCATTCTTTATTTTTAAAATATTGCAAATATCTTAATTAATAATGAAAATCAAAAATTTATTTAATGTTAAAATATGTTATTTCTGTTAAAATAGAAAAATTCCCTCCAAAAATACTATCTTTGGGCTATGAATTGGACTCAAATAATAGGACAAAAAAAACTGATAGAAATTCTTCAAGACTCCATCAACAAAGATAGAGTAGCTCACGCTCAGTTATTTGTAGGAGAGGAAGGCTATGGCGGGCTTCCTTTGGTTTTAGCCTATGTGCAGGAGCTTTTTAGAAGAGAGAACGAACATTCTGCTCCAAAGGTGGAAACGCTTAACCATGTTGATTTGCACTTTAGTTTTCCTGTTTTTACTAAAAATAATAATTCTCTGAGTAAGAATTTTTTCCATGAATGGCGAGAGATGATTTTGGCTAATCCTTATGCATCTATTCATGATTGGGGAGAGATTTTAGACGCAAATAAACAGTTACTCATTTCTGTAGATGAAGTGGAGGAATGGGGGAAGATTTTTAGCCTAAAAAGTTATGAAGGAGGAACGAAAATCCTTATTGTATGGGGGATAGATAAGATGAATGCTTCAGCAGCGAATAAATTTTTGAAGTTTTTGGAAGAACCACCAGAAAAAACAAAAATCTTCCTATTGACCAATAGTATAGAAAATATTTTACAGACCATTTTGTCTCGTTGTCAGATAATAGAAGTTCCAAGAATAGAGGACGAATATATCCAAAATGCACTGCTCAGCCTTTATGAAATCTCGGAAGAGCAGGCAAGAGAAATAGCCTATCAGTCGCAGGGGAATTTTAATGTTGCTCAAAAAATAGCTGAGAAAGGCAGGTTAGATGATGATTTTGAGGAGTTATTCATCACTTGGGTGAGAAATGCTTTTCAGGCGAAGAAAAAGCCAGTCGTTCTGCGGGAAATTATCCATTGGGCGCGTGCAATATCCGAGTGGAATAGGGATAAACAGAAGGATTTTTTGAATTATTGTTTGGAAATGTTTCGTTTGGCTCTGATTCAAAATTATGGAGCCGATGAATTGGTTTATAAGAAACTGACTAAAAATAATTTTAATTGGGATGCCTTTTCTACATACATCCAAGGAGCAAATATAGAGCTGATTTTAGATGAAATCAACTTGGCAGATTTGCATATTCAAAGAAATGCCAATTCTAAAATTGTTTGGACAGATTTAGGAATAAAACTGATAAGATACATTCATAAAGGATATTAAAAAAACCTCTTTCTAAAAAGAGGTTTTTTTATTTTTATCAAAGTCAGAAACTAAGCTTCTTCAGATTTAGCTTCTTCTTTTTTAGCAGGAGCTGCAGGAGCATCAGATACCACATCAAACTCGTATTCATGCTCTACATCTCTGTGAAGTCTGATTTTAGCAGAGAATTTACCTAATCTCTTGATAGAGTTACCAGGGATTCTGATATATTTTTTATCAACATTTACTCCAGCATTAGCAAGAGCTTCAGCTAGGTTAATATTGTTGATAGAACCGAATAATCTATCTCCAGAACCTACTTTAGCAGCGATAGAAACAGTAGTTTTTTTCAATTGTTCTACGATGCTCTTCGCAGCAGCGATTAGTTTAGCTTCTTCTTCTTTTCTTGCTTCTAATGTAGCAGCAAGTTCTGCTCTGTTTTTAGGTGTTGCCAAAACTGCTAATCCTTGTGGAATAAGGAAGTTTCTAGCATAACCTGGTTTTACTGATACTGTATCGAATTCAAGTCCTAAATTCTCTACATCTTTTTTTAGAATGATTTCCATTTTGTTGTTGTCCGTTTTGCGTTAGAATTATTTTAATAAATCAGCAACATAAGGCATTAATGCAAGGTGTCTTGCTCTCTTAATAGCTGCAGAAACTTTTCTTTGGTATTTTAAAGAAGTTCCTGTGTATCTTCTTGGTAAAATTTTACCTTGTTCGTTTACGAATTGTAGAAGGAAGTTAGTATCCTTGTAATCTACATATTTGATTCCATATTTTCTAAATCTACAGTATTTTTTATCAGATTTAGTATTGATATCCAGCGGAGTAAGGAATTTTACTTCAGATTCTCCTCCTGCTGCGGCTTGTTGTGCCATTTCATCTATTGCCATTTGAATAAATTTTTAAAGGGTTAATAAATTAAGCTTTTTGAGATTTTAGTTTAGCTCTTCTTGTAACAGCGTATTCTACTGCGTGTTTGTCAAGTTTAGTAGTAAGGTAACGGATTACTCTTTCATCTCTCTTGAAAGCTAATTCTAGGTCAGCCACTACTGCTCCTTCTCCTTTGAATTCTATCAAAGTGTAGAATCCATTTTTCTTTAATTGGATAGGGTAAGCTAATTTTCTAAGTCCCCAGTTTTCTTTTGCTACAATTTCGCAATTGTGCTCCTTTAAAAGGTCTTCAAATTTTCTCACTGCTTCCTCCACCTGAGAATCAGATAGAACGGGAGTTAAAATGAAAACAGTTTCATAATGATTCATAATGTTGAAATATTTATTTAATTAGTTTGCAAAAGTATTGCTTTTTTTTGAACTGTGCAAATTCATTGTTAAATTTAATGATAAATAATTGTAAAATATACATTATTTAGTTCATAAAAATAAACCAGCCTTCTTTTGAAGGCTGGTTGTTAATTGATGTGGATGATTATTCAAAATCTTTATCCGTTGCTTTATTGATTTCGTAGGATTTTACATCAGAGTTCATTTCTATACCACCCATATTTTGGCTGATTTTGAAAGGAAGTTTCACTCCAGAAACCTCCTTGTAATCGGAGTAGTAAGTAGGAACTATGACTTCTTGTCCTTGCATTTTCTGCGTTTGAGATTCACCTACTTTTAGTCCAGTTTTTACGCTGTAGAAGTAAGTTTTATTTCCCTTTTTTAAGGCATAAACTTCTTCTCCGTTCACATTTTCAATGCCTCTTAATGTCGTATTTTTAGCATTGAAAGTCAGTTCTGGGAAGATTTCTTTATTTGCAGCCAACTCTTCTTTTAGTTCTGCTGGTAGAGGCTGTTTTTGTCCTTGTGCCATGATGTAGCCGTCCTTTCCATCAAAAACGATTTTTTGCATACTCTGTCCCATCATTTTCATCTCTACGGATGTTTTTCCACCTTTTGCAGCTAAAGTAATGGTTTCTATGGTCATTCCTTGTACTGTTGCAGAAGAATTCATCTGTAATGAATTGATTTTCTCTACATTTGCTTTTCCTCCGATAGCAGCGATGTATTTCTGTCCAATGGATTCAGCGGTAACGCCGGCAGCTATTTTCTTTGTTTCTGGTTTGGAAGCAGGATTCGCAAATTTGTCAAAATACTTCACAGGATAGCCTAACTTCTCTAAACCATCTGCGATTTCAGAGCCTTTTCCAGCCACGAAAATTCTACTTTGGTTAGGAAGGATATTGGCTTTTGCAGCAGCTGAAACATCAGCAGTAGTTACCTTGTCTATGGATTTCAAATAATTAGCATAGAAATCGGAAGGAAGGCTGTAAAGTCTTTCATTAAGAGCAAACCTAGCGATAGTTTCAGGTTTTTCTAATGACATGATGAACTCTCCTTTTAGCTTCGCTTTTGCATTGGCTAATTCCTCAGGTTTTATTTGAGAAATTCCTTTTAGTTCGTTCATGAATTCTACGACAGCCTTGTCTGTTACTTCGTTTCTTACACTTGCATTAGCAGAGAAGTAAGGGCTGTATTTGTTTGTAGAAAGATGAGAATAAGCTCCGTAAGTGTAGCCGTTTTTCTCACGAAGATTCATGAATAATCTAGATTCTTCAGCGCCTCCAAGAATATGGTTTGCAATCACTCCGGTGAAATACTGTGGGTCTTTCATTTGGAGAGTGGTAGGGTTTCCTACACGGATAACGGACTGCACAGCTGTAGGCACATCTACGATATTGATTTCCGTAGCAGGTAGTTTTTTGGCAGGTTCTAATGCAGCGAATTTAGTTCCAGATTTCTTCCATTTTCCGAATTCTTTTTCTACTAATTTTTTGATTTCGGAAGTTTTTACATCTCCTACAATCACCAAATAAGCGTTGTCTGGTGCATAGTATTTTTTATAAAAATCCTGAACATCTTTCAGCTGGATTTTATTGATGCTTTCCTCGGTTACAAATTCACCAAAGGCTGTATTTTTACCATAAGTAAGCGCATTATCAACTCGTCTGGCAATTTCACCAGCGTCTTTTTCTTTTGTTTTTAATCCCTCAATGGTTCTTTCTTTGGATTTAGATACTTCTTCCGCAGAGAATTTTGGATTAACAACAGCATCCGCCATTAGGCTGATAACCTGCGTAGAGTATTTAGAAAGGGTATTAGCTCCTGCTCCTTGTGGGTAAAAACTAAGACGAGCACCCAAGAAATCAATTTTTTTGTTGAATTCCTCCTTGCTTAGTTTGGTAGTTCCTGTACCAAGCTGATCAGCCATGATTTCTCCAACTCCTACAATATTTCCTTCGTAAATAGGAGGTCTGTCCATAGTAAGCTGGATATTTACTCTTGGTAGTTTGTTGTTTTCTACTACCAGTACAGTAAGCCCATTTTTAAGTTTAAAAGAGTTGGGTTTTGCAATGTTGATAGCAGGTGTAGGGCCCGGTTTAGGCATTGCATTGATGTCAATATTTTGTGCATAGACCATTCCAGAAAATAGGAAAGCGGCCGCGATATATTTAATGTTCTTCATTGGTCAATTATTTTTTAGGTAAGTAGTTAATGATAGCTCTCTGGTTGCTGTTCAGGTATTTTCTAGCAGCATTTCTCAAATCTTCTCTCGTGATAGAGCGATAGATGTTGATTTCTTCGTTAATCAAGTTGGTATTTCCTTTTAGTAAATAGCTGTCTGCTAATGTGTTAGCAATACCTTCCACAGAAGAGTTAGCATTTACGAAATCGTTTTCCACTTGGTTTTGAAGTTTTTGATAATCTTCCTCTGAGATTAAATCTGTCTGAAGTTTTTTGATTTCAGCATCGATGTCTTTTTTCAAAACATCTTTTGATGTATTTCCCATAGGAATAGCGAAGAAAGCAAAGATACTATGGTCTACCAATCCAAGGTTGAACGCCTCTACAGCCAACGCTTTTTTCTCATTATCCACTAGTTTTTTATAAAGAACAGAAGATTTACCTTTACTTAGGTAGCTTCCCAGCATGCTTAGGATGTAGGCATCTCTTTCGTTTCCAGCAGGTGTTCTGTAAGCGAAGATGTAAGCAGGAATCTGGATGTTAGCATCATATACAGTTTCCTCAAACTCTTGTGTGATAGGAGTTTCTTTTGGGAAATTACGCGTAATAGGCGTTCCTTTTGGGATGCTGCCGAAATATTCGTTAATCCATTTTTTAGTCTGCTCTGGTTTGATGTCTCCCGCGACTACCAAAGTGGCATTGTTAGGAATGTAATATTTCTTAAAGAAAGCATTAAATTCTTCTAATTTTGCTGAATTTAAATCCTCTATAGAACCGATAACAGTTCCTTTATAAGGGTGTTTTTTGAATAAAGTAGTAAGTATAGCATCTACAAGTTTACCATAAGGCTGGTTGTCCATTCTTAGCCTTTTTTCTTCTTTTACTACTTCTCTCTGAGTATCTACTCCAATCTGGTTGATAACAGGATGTCTTAGTCTTTCAGCTTCCATCCAAAGCCCTAGCTGTTCATTGTTAGAAGGGAAAGTTTCATAATAATAAGTACGGTCTGGGCTTGTGTTTGCATTGTTAGAACCTCCGTTAGAAGATACTAATTTAAACCATTCGCCTCGTTTGATGTTTTTAGTTCCTTCGAATAAAAGGTGCTCAAAAAAGTGTGCAAAACCAGTTCTCCCAGCGGCTTCATCCTTTGCACCCACATGGTACATTACCGAAGTGGTCACCACAGGAGCAGAATTGTCTTGGTGTAAAATCACATGTAACCCGTTTGGCAAATCATATTCTTCAAACTTGATTTGCTGCGCATTAAACAGCATTGCGAAAGAAGCTGCCATTGCGATTGATAGAAATCTTTTTCTCATAAAAATTTAAATTTTACTCTATTAGTATAAAAAATCACGAAATGTTACAAAATTAACAAAATTTTTTAATGAAAAGTGTTTTTCTTTCATAATCCAAAAAATAATTAGAAGAAAGAAAAGAAAAAATAGTTTAAATTTGTGGGCTTAATTTGTTCAAAAATATGGATTACCTAAAAGGATTAAATAATGCTCAATATGAAGCTGTGACCACTCTGCAAGGGCCTCTGATGGTGCTTGCTGGGGCGGGGTCTGGGAAAACTCGTGTTCTTACGATGCGTATAGCACATCTGATAACCAATGGAGCAGATCCTTTTAATATTCTGGCGCTTACCTTTACTAATAAGGCTGCCCGAGAGATGAAAGAGCGTATCGCAAAGGTGGTAGGAAACAGCGATGCGAAAAGCCTTTGGATGGGGACTTTTCACTCTGTTTTTGCGCGACTTCTGAGGAGTGAGGCTCATTATCTCGGTTTTCCATCGAATTTTACGATTTATGACACCCAAGACTCTCTCAATGTGTTGAAAAAAGTTCTGAAAGAGATGAATATAGATTCAGATTTGTACAAACCAAAGAAAGTGCAGGGCAGAATTTCTCAGTATAAAAACAATCTGATTACGGTAAAAGCCTATTATAACAATCCAGAGCTGATGGAAGCTGATGAACGGGCGAATATGAAGCTGATGGGGCAGATTTACCAGAAATATGTAGAAACCTGTTTTAAGAACGGGGCGATGGATTTTGATGATTTATTATTGAGAACCAATGAGTTACTGACGAGATTTCCAGAGGTTTTAGCGAAATATCAGGATAGATTTCGGTATATTCTGGTGGATGAGTATCAGGATACGAACCACTCTCAGTATCTGATAGTGAAGGCTTTAGCATCTAAATTTGAAAATATATGCGTGGTAGGGGATGATGCGCAGTCTATCTACTCTTTCCGTGGGGCGAATATTCAGAATATTCTGAATTTTAAAAAGGATTATCCCGATGCGAAAATCGTTTCATTGGAGCAGAATTACCGTTCTACACAGAATATCGTAAATGCAGCTAATGATTTGATTTCCAAAAATATAAATCAGTTTGAGAAAAATGTATTCAGCGATAACGAAATCGGAGAAAAGATAAAAGTCTACCGCTCTCTATCTGATGCAGACGAGGCGAACTTTGTGGCGGGAAATATCTGGGAACAGCATAATTTTAATCAGAAAAGATTTAATGATTTTGCTATTCTATATCGTACAAATTCCCAGACCAGAGCTTTTGAAGATGCTTTGAGGAGAAAAAATATTCCTTACCGAGTGTATGGCGGGCTGTCTTTTTATCAAAGAAAAGAAATAAAGGATTTGCTGGCGTATCTCAGGCTTTTGGTTAATGAAAATGATTCGGAAGCTTTGCTTAGAATTATCAATTATCCGATGCGTGGGATAGGAGAGACGACACAGAATAAACTCATCGTTTATGCCGACTCGATAGGGCAGACTATTGCTAATGTGCTGGATGCTCTTCCGTTTCATGCATCGAATTTAGGAATAAATAATTCGGCCTTAACGAAACTGAATGATTTTTGGCAGATGATAAAGGCTTTCCAAGTGATGCTGAAAACAGAAAATGTCTATCAAGTAGCGATGGAAGTGGCTAAAAAAAGTAGTTTGATAAAATCTTTGAAAGAAGACCAGACACCAGAAGGAATCTCGCGAGTGGAGAATATTCAGGAATTGATGAACTCCATGCAGGGGTTTATAGATGAACAGCAGCAGTTGGAAGATGGCGACCCGAGTTTGTCTAATTTCCTTGAAAATATAGCCTTATCTGCTGATACACAGGAGAATGATGAGGAAGGCGATAAAGTCTCTTTGATGACGATACACTTATCCAAAGGGCTGGAGTTTCCTATTGTTTACATCGTAGGACTGGAAGAAGGTTTGTTCCCGAGTTTTATGAGTTCTAACTCCCGTGAGGAGCTGGAAGAGGAGCGAAGGCTGTTCTATGTAGCTCTCACAAGAGCCGAAAAACAGGCGTTTTTCTCTTATGCTGTTTCGCGTTTTCAGTGGGGGAAAATTACAGATTCAGAGCCGAGCCGTTTTCTCAGCGAGGTGGATACAGATTATTTGGATTTTATCAATCCTATGGTAGAAAACAGGGGAATCAATCGTTCAGGGCTGTCATCTAGTATTTTTGATGATACGCCGAGCATGCCGAGGGCTTTCCAAAAGAAAGAACCAAAGAAAAAACTTTCTGTGGATGAACAAAAATTACCAGAACAGCCTATTAAAAGGAATTTGACTCCTGTTTCATCTGCGAAAATAAATACTCCTGACAGCAGTCAGTCCCAAGATATAGAAGTAGGGGACAGAGTAAGGCATAATCGTTTCGGAGTGGGAGAAGTGCTGTTTTTGGATGGAACAGACCCTAATAATGTAAAGGCAAAAATAAAATTTGCCACAGAAGGCGAAAAGAACTTGATTTTGAAATTTGCCAAATTGGAAAAAATAAATTAGAAAAATGCTGAAAA
The DNA here is from genome assembly GCA_963509715.1 of uncultured Flavobacteriaceae bacterium. GTDB lineage: Bacteria > Bacteroidota > Bacteroidia > Flavobacteriales > Weeksellaceae > JABCPE02. Next base: position 14,119 of record CAUPCB010000013.1, read on the forward strand.
AAGTCAATAAAATAGCAGTCTTGACCTCTGGTGGAGATGCGCCAGGGATGAATGCAGCCATCAGGGCAGTGGTGCGTACATGTTCCTATCATGATGTGGAAGTTTTGGGGATTTATCGTGGTTTCCAAGGGATGATAGAGGATGATTTTGTGGAGCTGAACGCCCGCAGTGTCCGTAATATTATAAACAAAGGCGGAACTTTCCTAAAATCAGCCCGTTCAGAAGGTTTTAGAACGAAAGAAGGTAGAGAAAGTGCTTATAAGAACTTGACTAAGAACGGAGTAGAGGCTTTGGTGGTGATTGGCGGCGATGGAACCTTTACAGGAGCGCTGTCTTTTAGTCAAGAATTTGGTTTCCCTGTGATGGGAATTCCTGGAACGATAGATAATGATATCTATGGGACTACACATACTATCGGCTACGATACGGCGTTAAATACCGTAGTGGATGCCATTGACAAAATAAGGGATACGGCGAGTTCTCACAATAGAATGTTTTTTGTGGAAGTGATGGGAAGAGATTCGGGGTTTATTGCACTAAATTCAGGAATTGGTGGAGGAGCAGAGCGAATTATAATTCCAGAAAAAAATATTCCAGCGGAAGTGTTGCTCGAAGATATTGATAGAGGAAAACGAAGAGGAAAAACTTCCAACATCATAGTGGTAGCCGAGGGAAATACAGCAGGAAAAGCGGTATTTGAGCTTAAAGAATATGTAGAGCAGAAACGCCCTGAATATGATATTAGAGTTTCTGTGCTGGGACACATGCAGCGAGGCGGGACTCCTACCTGTTATGACCGAGTTTTGGCAACGAGAATGGGCGTAAAAGCAGTGGAATCACTGCTGGAAGGGAAGTCACAGTATATGGTGGGAATTAACAATGATAGAATGGAGCTTATCCCACTAGAAAAAGCTGTGAAAGAGAATGATGAGAGTAAAATAGATAAAGACCTTATCAGAATCACGGATATTATGAGTATGTAGAAATTAAGATAAAGAATGAACTGGGAGTTTGGAAATTATCGATATTTTGGGCTGTTGTTGGTTTTACTGATGACGGTTTATCTGCTTTGGGATTTTTCTAAGTGGAGAAAAAAGAAACGGGATTTTTTTGCGGAAAGCAGATTTCAGAAACATGTTTTTGGCGAAAAACCTAGGTTTTCAGGGATTTTAACATTGTTTTATGTCCTGTCTTTTTTGCTCTTGATTTTGTCTTTTGTGGATATTGTGAAGAATGAAAAAACAGAGATGAGTGTGGAGAAAGCCTCATCGGATGTGATATTTTTGGTGGATGTTTCTAACTCTATGAATTCCAATGATATAGAGCCTTCAAGGCTGGAACAAGCCAAATTGATTTTAAATAAAACCTTGAACCAGCTCGGTGAAGAACGAGTGGGAATAGTCGTTTTTGCTGGCGAAGCGCGAACGATGATGCCTCTGACCACAGATTATTCCTCGGTGGATATTTATTTGGAAAACCTTAGTTCTGATTTGATAAAAAGGCAGGGAACGGATTTTCTTTTGGCAATGGAAGAAACCGAAAAGAAGCTGAAAAAAGGAGTTTCAGGATTGAAAAAAGTTGTTCTAATCAGCGATGGAGAAGATAACGAAGGAAACCACGATGCAGCGGTGAATTTAGCTCAAAAAAATAATATTGCGGTGACCAGCGTGGGAATAGGAACGGAGGAAGGTGGAGCGATACCAGAGCTTCAGTTTAACCTTTATCAAGATTATAAAAAAGATGAGGACGGAAATACGGTTATTACCAAAAGAGAAACGCAGGCTCTCAAAACCATTTCCGAGAAAACAGGTGGGGTGTATATAGATGGGAATAGCGTAGAAAAGGCAGCAAATGAGATTATAAAAGACATAAAATCAAGTCAAAAAGATGGCGGTAAAGCCAGTAAAATAAGCATTCTCAATAAGGAGCATTATTATCAGTGGTTTTTGGCGGGAGCTTTGGTTTTGCTTCTTTTGATATATTTTTTGAATCCCAAAAGAGATTTGAATATATAATGTAAACACCTAATTTTTAGCAATTTTTAACACAAAACGGCTTCTTTTTTAACAAAAGAAAGTTTACTTTTGCCTAATAAATATATGGCAAGAGTTTTATTAGTTCTATATAGTTTGGTTTTTGTGATGCAGGTCTCTGCACAGGTGAGCAGTGATGTTCATACACATAGAGGGAACCAGAGTTTTGAGAAAGGAGACTTTGATGATGCGTCGTATCATTATCTGAAGACCCTGCAGGGTAAGTCAGAAGATTTCAGGGCGCAGTATAATCTGGGAAATACTCTATACAAGAAAAACCAATATTCTGATGCCATTTCTACCTACCAAAAAGCACTAAAAAACGCAAAAACCAAAGAGCAAAAAACAGCTACTCTGTATAATTTGGGTAACGCTTATTTCAAAAATAAACAGCAAAAAGAGGCCGTAAATTCTTATAAACAGGCCCTAAAACTAGACCCAAATAATCAAACTATCTTAAAAAATCTGCAAATTGCTTTGCAGAAAAAGGATTCCAAGCAACAACAGCAGGAACAAGACCAGCAGCAATCTCAACAGCAACAAAATAACGAGCAAAATAAAGGGGAAAAAGAAAATCCTATGGATATGTATGCTCCAGAAAATGATAAATTTAAAAAGGAGCAGCAGGAGAACCAGCAGCAAGAGGATAATTCTAATAAAAAAGAAGAACCCAATCAGCCAAAAGAACTAGAAAAAGAACTATTACAATACATAGAAGAACGCGAACGGCACACAGCTAAAAGAGCTCTGGGAAAGCAGGGATATGCCCAGCCACAGAGCAATCGTAAAGATTGGTAATGAGACTGAGAGCTTACATATTATTATTTATTCTGCCCATATTTGGATATGGACAAGTAACGCTTTTGTCCGAAACAGATACCAAAGAATACCAAGTAAGAGAACCGTTTAATTTAAGCATTGGACTTGAAATTATCGGCGAAAACTACCAGCAGCAGTCGCCTGTGAGGCTTCCTAATTTATCAAAATTTGAAATCCTTGGAAATGCTACAGAATCTGTAGCAGCTATAGACCCAGAAACAGGAAATGTGGTAAGACAGTTTCTATATCATCTTATTTTACAGCCTAAACATGCAGGAAAAACTAGAATAGGAAGCGCATTGGTGCAGGTAAATGGAAAAACATACAGGTCTGAGCCATTTGAAATTTTGGTAAGAGAAGGGAAACGAAAAAATGACGCATGGGGAAGAAGTGTTTCTATGGTCATGGAAGTTTTGAATAAGGAAGTTTATGAAAATCAACCAGTTAATGTAGTTTTAAAACTAAAAGCAAATCCTCATAATTATCAAGATTTTAGAAAAGTAAATCATATAAAACTTCCTCAGAACACAAAAAAAATCCATACTGTAAATCTAAAGAGAGAAGATATAGAAATAGATAAAAGTGATGAAATGGCGATGCAGGTAATAGCCTCATTCGTGGTTGTCCCAGAGAAGGAAGGGAATTTCTTCGTATCTCCTGCAACTGCTCTTTTTAATGAAGAAAGAATATTATCCAATCCTCTTAGAATTCATGTAAAAAAACTTCCTGAAGGCGCACCGAGCAGTTTTAAAAACGCAGTAGGAAAGTTTGATTTAAAAGTAGAAATTCCTAAGGAAGAAGTGGAGGTTAATCAACCTATGGATGTCTTTGTAAAGCTGAAAGGAAAAGGAAATATTGCGGATATAGAGCTTCCAAAAATCGTAAAATCAGATGATTATACAATTCTTAAACCGAATCAAAAAATAGATATTAAAGAATCTGAATTCTCTGGTGAGAAAACAGACCACTATGTGATTATCCCTAAAAAAGAAGGCGAAATTACCATTCATTATGAAAATTTTGCTTATTTCGATATTGATGAAAAACAATATCAGACCATAGATTCGGACAATATAAAAATATTATCATTGTCCAAAGATGCTATGGATTCTCCGAAATCCACTCTAAATAAAGTAATGGATGATACAGGGCATATCCTAAAAAAAGTTAATCTCCTTCCAATTTCAAAGGAGGAAGATGAAGCGGAAACCTTTGATTTTGGAAAATTGGCTGGAATAGGACTTCTTGTGTTTGGTTCTCTTTTGGCGATTTATTTCTTTACATTTAGAAAAAAGAAGCCTAAACAATGGAATAATGCACAATCAGATAATAAAATAACGACCATCGCTGAAACCGAAGAATTATTAAAGGAAAATATTTCTATCGGGAAAGAATACTATTTCGGAGCAATAAAAAATGCGGTGGAAAAAGGAAATTCTGCAAGTTTCTTTGAAAATTATCAGGAACTTCATGAAGAAGCTGAAAATCAAATAAAAAGGCTGAAAAACCAAACCATTTTAGAGTTTTTAGAAGAAGCAGAAAGTGCTGATTTTGTGCAGGATTTTGAGAAATTTAGAACAAAAATTCAAGAAGCAAAATATGCTCCTGTTCATGGGGATTTATATGAATTCTATAATGACATCGTCAAATTTTACACTAAAATTATGGAATAGTTAAAAAATATTCATATTTTTGAGAAATTTTTAAAAACTAATCTATGCTAGAGTCTATCTCATTTGATGAAATTATCACATGTTTTTTGGTTTTATTTGCCATTATTGACATCATTGGTTCTATTCCTATTTTTGTGAGTTTAAGGAAAAAATTTGGAAAAATAGAATCCGAAAAAGCAACCATTGTAGCAATGGGGATTATGCTCTCTTTTTTATTTTTGGGGGATAAATTACTGAAAATCATTGGTTTAGATATTAACTCTTTTGCTATTGCAGGAGCGTTTGTTGTTTTTATCATCGCTTTGGAAATGATATTGGGAATAGATATTCATAAAAACGAAGAAATGAAGGCAGCTTCTATCATTCCTATCGCATTTCCTTTGGTGGCGGGAGCGGGTTCCCTTACAGCAACGCTTTCGCTTCGTGCAAATAATCATGTAATCAATATTGTCATTGCTATTTTGCTCAATATGATTTTTGTTTATATCATTTTAAAATCATCTGACTTTTTGTCCAAAAAAATAAACGAAGGGACACTTATGGTTCTCAAAAAGGCATTTGGCATAATTTTGTTGGCAATCTCCATTAAAATGTTTATGGCTAATTTAGTTCAGCTGATAAACACTTTTTCTAACCAAATAAATTAGAATAAATGGAACAGACCAATAAAGTAGAAGAATTTTATAAAAACCTGAGAATCAATTTAGAAGAACATCATAATTTTCCAGAGAATTATCTCTACAAATTCATTCTCATCAACGATAGCGAGAGACTTGCTGAGATTTACAGGATATTTGATGGCTTAGAATACAGCATCACAACTAAAGAAAGCAGTAATGGCAAATACATAAGCTGTAGTATTTCCTGCTTCGTTTTGGATGCAGATCATGTAATCCGACTTTACAAAGAAGTGGCCAAAATAGATGGCGTTATCATGCTGTAAATCCTCATAAAACCCATTGTTTAGAACCAAGTTATTTATTATCTTTGTTTTAAAAATAAAAAATAATGGAAAATCTAAACAATGAAAATCAAGAGCAGAAAAACGATGAGATAAAAATCTCTAAAAGGTCCCTGTATATCGCTTTTTCTATCATAGGAGCATTGATTTTGGGAGTGAGTGGCTATTTTGTTTTCTTTGGTAAAAACAAGGATGCAGAAAAAGTCGTTTCTCAGAATGATTCAGCCCTAGTGAACAAAGATTCAGCAAAAGTAACTAAAAAAGACTCATTATCAGATGAGTATGATGGGGAATATGACCCATATACTTCGTATAAAGTAATCAGTAATACTCTTACCCTGCCAAATGGTCAAAAACTGAATTTTGGTGATGAGGTGTATCTGGATGAGGAAAAATCCTCTTCTGGAAACAGCATTATCTATCTGAACAATCCGCATAAAGTCCCTAGTACCAAGCAGTATCCTATTTCGGTGGATGATGAGGTTTTGATAGATTCTTATAGCTTTACAGAGTTCAAAAATAGTTTTTCGCTTCCTCCGTTTTCCTCACTTCCTCCAGGCGTGAAAAAAGTGATTTTGGAGGCTGATGGCTATCATGATGGTAGAACTTATAATGTTACTCAGAATGCAGACCGTGCCAAATCTACGCTTAGCACAGGGGATTTTGATGGGGATGGTGTGAAGGATTATGCTGTAATTTTGGATGATAATGAGGGTCAAGTAAGTAGATTGGTTATCATTAGCATAAACAAAGTGACTAAAAAGCCTTATGTAAGTTTTGCAGAAAATTATAATGACAAGCTGAAACTAAAATCCTTTTCTAAAGGAGCATCTATCTATATGAATAGTTCATCTTTCATAAAAGCTCCTCGTGATGGTGTTCTTATCAGTAATGAAGTAGGAGGTTTGGTTGTAATCTATGATACTAATGCTCAGAAATATAAAACCTATGAGCAGCAACCAATAGCCACCGCCGATTCAGACTATATAGAAGAATAATTTTTAAAGATTTAATATTAAAATAAAAAACTAACCTCCCCATTTTTAGGAGGTTAGTTTTTTTATTGTGTTTTATGTTTTTTTTAATTAGAATTGTAAGTAAATAGGCATCACTTGTTCCGCAGATTTGAAATATCCATAAAGAATCAAAAACAAGAAGAAAACCAAGATATAGACCACCATAGGAATGGTTTTGGTTCTTGCGATTACTTTATCAGCCAGATTATCAGGGATTAAGTGAAGAACCATTGCTGCTAAAATCATCCATACTACGCCTTTATAATTATCATAAAAAGGACCAAATACGCTGATATCAAAGTTGTTAAAGATTTGATAAATCATCGTTTTAGCGATTTCTAAATCTTCAGCTTTAAAGAAAATCCAAGCAAAACAAACAAAATGGAAAGTCAAAATACCAGATATGATTTTGTAAATTCGGCTTTGGTTAAAGGCTGCAAAGCTTTTATCAGTCAGCAGCATCCATATTTTATGAATACCAAGTCCCACACCGTGGATGGCTCCCCAGATGATGAAATTCCAGCTGGCTCCGTGCCAAAACCCTCCCAAAAGCATGGTAGTCAATAGGTTAAAGTTAGCTGCAATTCCGCTGGTTTTTCTTGTGATTAAGGCTGGAATTATAAAAATCAGTAATAAAACTGCAGAAACCACAGCTGCCCATAGATTGGATAAATGGAACAGTTCTACTCCCATGATGAAAGAACCCACAAGGAATCCGCCTACAAAAATGAAAGAAGCCACAGAGAAATTTCTGTTTCCTCCTAATGGAATATAGAGATAGTCTTTCAGCCATGTAGATAGCGAAATATGCCATCTTCTCCAGAATTCTGTAATGTTTAAACTTTGGTATGGCGACATGAAGTTAGGAGGGATTTTGAAGCCAAGCCAAAGCGCGATACCTATTGCAATCTCGCTATAACCACTAAAATCACAATAAATCACCATCGCATAGCCATAGACCGCCATCAGGTTTTCTACACCCGTGTGTAGGGCAGGATTATCAAACATATAATCCACCATATTTAGGGTGATGTAGTCTGATATGACCAGTTTTTTAATCAATCCTGAAATAATCAAGAAAAACCCTTTTGCGAAGTCGCGTTCCGAAATCACATACGGCTCATTAATCTGCGGAACGAAATCATGCGCACGAACGATAGGTCCCATCATCAGTTTTGGGAAAAATGCCAAGAACAAAAGATAATCAGAAAATTTATCTGCAGGCTTGAATTCTCCACGATAAACATCTACCGTATAGCTGAGATTTTCAAAAGTATAAAACGAAATCCCTATCGGAAGAATGAGGTTCAAAGGATTGAATTTGGTATCAAATAGAGAATTAGAAATCTCGATGAAGAAATCTGTGTATTTAAAATAGAAAAGCATTCCGAGGTTAAATAAAATGCTCAGAACCAGCAGAAATTTTTTTCTGCTTTGGCTTTTTTCTCTATAAATAGCATTCGATAAAAAGAAATCCACCACTGCTGAAACCAGCACTAAGCCGACAAACCAGCCGCTCGCCTTATAGAAAAAATAAAGCGAAAAAAGGCAGAATACATATCTACGGGCTTTGTGATGATTCCTCAGAGCAAAGAATAATAAAATAAATAGTGTGAAAAAATACACAAAAAAACCATTGTTAAACAGCAACGGGTTTTTACTATCATATAGAAACTGCTGTAGGAAAGCGTTCCAGTCAAATGTTGCAAAAAATTCTTGTAATGGTTTCATTTATTTTCGTTTGTATTTTTTGTAGTCTTGGATGATTGCATTGTATATTTTTTCAGCTAAAACCTCTGCGCCTTTTCCATTAGGATGGATGTAGTCTTTATTTGCCAGTGGCGGACTTTGTGTAGCCCATCTTACGATAGAGTTTTCTCCACCCATAGATTCGAATTGGTTATAGAATGCCATTTTGTTATCAAAAGCCAGTTTCGCTTGAGTTTGTATCAGATTAGGAATACCGATAGCCGTTTTGTATTCTCCGCCATATCTAAAAGCCCTGTCTGCGGTACTTACCAGCAAGAAATCAGTTTTAGGGAAGGCTTTTCGCATTTTGCTCAGTATAGGCTGCATCATTTTTTCATAATGAGAATAGTTGGTATCTTTTGGTCTAAATAAAAGATTTACACCATATTGAAATACAATCAAATCATAAGGATTGGCTTCTTGGACTGATTTCAAGAATTCTTCATTTATTTTGCTCAGCTCCACACCTGTGATTCCTCGGAAAGAGAAATTATCCAAAATTATCCCGTTTTCAGATTCAAAACCAACTCCGAATATCGGTAATGAAGATGTTTTAGACCTTATTTTTAGGGTGTTATCGGTATTATCAGCTAATATTTTTCTATTAACCAAATGATTTCCCTGTAATGTGTGTTCCATTCCATCTATCTCTATTTCAGCACCTTCTGTCTTTCCGTAGAGAATATATTTTTGAATAGGTAAAGTGCCGTCTGTGAGGGTTCTGTCTTGGTAGGTTCCACTTCCTGCACCTCTGAAAGTATGCCCAGAGATGTACATGTTTTGTGCTTTAGGAGTCATGAAATTGGTACTTTCCCAGCCTGTTCCAGAAATTCTAGCGGTCTGGCGGAACTGCGCTACATTAGAATGCATTGGCAGAAAACCAACTCCCTGCCCGCCAAACTCCTGTTGTAGAAGTTTTCTCAGCGTTTGGGTAATGAGGTCGCCCTCTATCATACTATCTCCAAAGTAGGCGATACGGATTTTGCCTTTTCCAGTATTTTTTAGTTCAGTTAATTTCTGAGCTAAAATAGGCAAAGCAACCACACTGTCTCCTTTATGGAAATTAGTGATAAATTCAGGTTTTTTATACAGTTCAAAATCCTCTTGTGCGGCTTCTTTAGCAGGTTTTTCTGCTGTTTTCCCTGCGATAGCGGATTCTCCACTTGCATTTTGCTCTTCTTCTGATTTTTTAAAAATATCAGAAACCAAATTTATTTTATCAAAAGCTTCAAACTTCCATCCATATACATATGATAGTATAGATGCTGACAGATAGACTAAAAAACAGGAGGTAACCAAAATTACCACCCTGTGAATTCTATTATTATTCAAAATAATTTTTTTTATTACAACGAAGCGCAAATTTATTTATTTTGTATAAACCGAACAAATTTTAAATAAAAAAAGCTGTCTGAATTTTCAGACAGCTTGTGTGTTTTTAAGATAAATTAAATTTTTCGATAATCATTTTGACTCTTTTTTTCCATTCTACAGGCTGTGTAGAATATCCCGCTGCGGCTATGGCTTTTACCCATTCAGCTGTATCTTTGATACCTTTTAAATCTGAGTAGTATTTTTTTCTTGAGAGAATCTGACAGAAAGCCTCGTAACTTTCTCTTGTGGAATCAAAACTTTTGTATTTTGATTTTGTTACTGTATTCTTACCTACAATTCCAAAATGGTTGTTGTAAGTTTTAGCTCCTTTACTTGTTCCACCACCTGTTTCTACGAAGGCTACGGCTAGGATAACTCCACTTGGTATTCCGTATTTTTCGGATAACTCTTCTGCTAGCTGCTCATTAGTTGTGATGTAGTTGTGTTTTTTTTGCTGAGCATTTGCTGAAACAGAAAATAAGGTTAAAACCAAACTCATGATTACTACTTTCAAATAATTAATTTCGTTTTTCATATCATTTAAATTTGGTTGCAAAATTACGCATAAAAATAGAAATGCCTAATTTTTAACAATTTATAACACTGAAAACGGCATATTGTTTTATATTTAGTTAAAAAAATGTTAAAATCGTTTATTTTTTTGGATAATAAATAAAACAAACCAAATGAAAAGACAAGGCAGCAACCAAGCCAAGCCGTAAGTCGCCAGAGGAAGGTAGTCGTGAAGAGGCTGAAAGCTCTCAAAACCGATGGCTATCATAAAATCTGGTATCGCAAATATCCCAGCAACCATCGTAACTCCTCTGAAAATAGAAATGGAAGTCCAGCTCTCTGGAACGAAATTAAGTAAAATAAGAGCCATGATGACAGGATAAATCAGCACAAGCACAGGAACCGCAATGGCTACAATGTTTTCTACGCCTGTCTGTCCTACAAAAACGCCTAAAATACACGAAAATACCACCACCAGCTTGTAGGCTATTTCAGAATTTCCGAAAATATTTTTCATAAAATCTGCCGCTCCTGTAATGATGCCGACAGCAGTAGTGAAACAAGCAATGCTGACACTCACACTTAGTAAAGTTTTTCCGATATTGCCCAGAATATGCCAGCTTACCTTAGAAAGAACCTCCGAGCGGGAAATATCATCCGATGGGAAATGAACTTTTAGCACCGCTCCTGTATAGATAAATCCTAAATAAATGAGAAATAACGCTAGACCGCTTATCAATCCTGCATAGATGGTAAGTCTTCTTTTTTGTGAAAAGTCTAGTGAACTATCCATATTTAGAGAGGTGATGATTACCGCGCCTATGATGATGGATGCCATTCCGTCAAAGGTCTGGTATCCCTCTAAAAGCCCTAACGAAAAGGGTTTCTCTAAATTTGATTTTGGGATTTCGTTATCGACGAAGAATATCGCTCCTAAAATGATAGTCAAAATGATTATCAGTAGGATAGGAGTGAGATATTCGCCTAAAATGTCCAGTATCTTGCCTCGGTTGAAACAAAGATACATCACCAGCGAGAAATAAATAACTCCAAACCATAGAGAAGAAATCTCGATGCTGTCCTTTACGGAAAGTTCGTAAGCTACTGATGCTGTGCGTGGTATAGGAAAAGAAAGACAAATGCCGTAAATCAAAATTCCTATAACTAACGCAAACATTGGATGCACCTTTTTCCCGAAATCTATTACCGTTCCCTGTATTTTTGCCTGTGCAATAATGCCCATAAGAGGAATCAAAACGCCAGAAATACCAAATGCAATCGCTACAACATCCCAAGAATCGGCAGCCTTGATGCCCAAAAGCGGCGGCAAAATGAAATTACCTCCACCAACTATCATAGAAAACATAGCGAAAGAGGTAATTAGGATTTTTTGAATTGACAACTTCTTCTTCATTTTTCTTCTTATTTTTAAAGCAAGTGACAAAAATAGTATTTATTTATTAAATATTATTTCATTTATGAAAATTTTGTTAAAAATGTTTTTTGAGCAAAAATAAAATAGACAGGCAGGAGCCTATCTATATTATGGTTTTTATATTATTATGTTAGTTCTGTTTATCAGAGAGTTATATATTATTTATAATTAAAACGACACATCTGGAACATTACCAATGATAATTGACAAATATTTCATTATTTTATATTCTTTACTTTAGAAGAGCAGGCGGGTCGTATTCTTTGTCTGTCAGTATTTTATCTGTTATTGTGTCCAATATGGTCTCTCTCACGAGATATTCTTTTTCTTTTCCATCATTGAAAAATACCAATATTGAAGAAATCTTTTGTTGTTTTGTGTAAAATATTGCTGCTCCTCTTCTCAGTCGGTATTGTTTAGACTTTATAAAGTCAGACTCTCCCATCATTTGTTTCTCGCCACTTTCATAGTATTCAATATCATAATAATGGTTAGGTTCTTTTTGTAATGTAGAAACACTTTTTATAGAACCTGTCGGGTAAAACTCGGTTGCTTTTTTGGCTATCTCATTTTTATTATAAAGCACTTCCCAAATTAGCATATCTCCATCATATGTTTTAGAACTTACCAAAGTATCATTTTTGAATTTTTTTTCTACTTTGTAGCCATCAATATTATCAATTTCTATTCTGTCTTTTTTCTCGCAAGAAATCAAAACTAAACTTAATACTAAAATTATAATTTTATTCATAATATATTTAATCTTTTGCGCAAATAATCATATGATTATCAAATAATTAAATGCAATGAGCAATTTAGGACAAAAATACGCAAAAATATCAGAATATTACAAATAGATAATATTTTGGTTTTTAGGTAAATACAAACTTTTACGAGCTAAAAAGAAGCAAAATTATATTTTCTGCCGTATCTTCCTTACCTTTGTATTTTATTTATAAATGCAATGGCGGAGCGAGAAATAAACATCAAAAAAGAAATTTTTGTAAAAAATGCACATCTCAATAACTTGAAACATATAGATGTCTGCATCCCGAAGAACAAGCTGGTGGTCATCACGGGAGTTTCTGGCTCGGGAAAATCTTCCTTGGCTTTTGATACCATCTATGCCGAGGGACAGCGCCGATATGTGGAGAGTCTAAGCTCCTATGCAAGGCAGTTTTTGGGTAAATTAGAAAAACCCAAAGTAGATGATATCAAAGGACTTGCGCCCTCCATTGCCATTCAGCAGAAAGTCATTTCCTCCAATCCTCGCTCCACAGTGGGCACATCCACAGAGATTTACGACTATCTGAAACTGCTTTTCGCTAGGATAGGCCGTACTTTTTCGCCTGTTTCAGGACAGGAGGTAAGGAAAGACAGCGTTTCTGATGTGATAGATTTTATCCAGAAAAACGAAGGAAAAACCTACACACTCCGCTCACCGCTGCATTATGAAACGGATACCTTTAAAAATACACTCAACACCCTGAAACTTTCAGGATTTACCCGCTTGGAAATCAATGGAAATACGGCGAGTATAGAGGATTTGGAAGCGTTTAATTTCACTCCTGAAAAAGGTATGGACATTCATCTCATCATAGACCGATTTTTATATGAGGATGATGAAAGTTTTCTCCAAAGGCTGGCAGATTCTATCCAGATTGCATTCTACGAAGGGCGAGGCTATTGTTCCCTGAAAGATACTGAAAACGAAAAGGTTACCAATTTTTCTAATAAATTCGAATTAGATGGAATAGAGTTTTTAGAACCGAATATTCATTTTTTCAGTTTTAATAATCCATACGGAGCCTGTCCTTCCTGCGAGGGCTATGGCAAGGTCATCGGCATCGATGAAGATCTAGTAATTCCGAATAAAAATTTATCCATTTTTGAGGATGCAGCAGCCTGCTGGAAAGGCGATACCATGAAAGAATGGAAAGCGATGTTTATAAAAAAAGCAAAAGATTTTCCTGTTCATAAGCCATATTTTCAGCTAGATAAAGAGCAAAAAAAACTCCTTTGGCAGGGAAATGGCGATGCAGATTTTCCTTGTATCAATCATTTTTTCCAGATGCTGGAGGACAATCTCTATAAAATCCAATACCGAGTGATGCTTTCCCGCTATCGTGGGAAAACCACCTGCCCAGTCTGTGAAGGGCTGAGGTTGAGAGAGGAGGCATCTTGGGTAAAAATAGATGGACACAGCATTCAGACTTTGGTGGATTTGCCGTTGGATGAACTTTTACCACTGGTCAAAAATCTTAAACTAACTCCACATGAGCAGGAAATCGCAAAGAGACTTCTCTACGAAATAACCACGCGATTAGAGTTTTTGCTGAAAGTGGGACTCGGATATTTGACCTTGAATAGAACTTCTAATACGCTTTCTGGTGGAGAAAGCCAGAGGATTAACCTTGCTACCAGTCTTGGAAGCTCGTTGGTTGGTTCCATCTACATATTAGATGAGCCAAGTATTGGTCTGCACTCTCGCGATACAGAAAACCTGATAGAAGTCCTTAAAAACCTTCGTGATTTAGGGAATACGGTAATTGTCGTAGAGCACGATGAGGATATCATGAGAGCGGCGGATTTCATCATAGATATCGGCCCTGAGGCAGGTTTCTTAGGAGGAGAGCTGGTTTTTGCAGGAAATTTTGAAGAGTTAAAAAAATCCGATACGCTTACAGCCCAGTATCTCACAGGAAAATTAGAAATAAAAATTCCTGAAAAACGCAGAAAATCCAAGGAGTTTATCAAAATCAAAGGTGCTAGGCAAAACAATTTGAAAAACATAGATTTGGATATTCCGCTGGAGAGTTTTGTGGTAATATCGGGCGTTTCTGGAAGTGGGAAATCTACCCTTATGAAGGAGGTTTTGGCGAATGAAATACAGATTCAGCTCGGAATGGGCGGTAAAAAAGGCGATTATGACAGCGTGGAGTTTCCTTCTACTTTGGTTAAAAATATAGAACTCATAGACCAAAATTCAATCGGAAAATCCTCTCGTTCCAATCCTGTTACTTACCTAAAAGCCTATGATGATATTCGTGATTTGTTCGCAAAACAAAAGGCGGCTGTCATACAAGGGCTGAAGCCAAAGCATTTCTCGTTCAATGTAGATGGTGGAAGATGTGATGAGTGCAAGGGAGAAGGAGTGATTACTGTGTCCATGCAGTTTATGGCGGATATAGAGCTGGTGTGCGAGCATTGTAAGGGAAGTCGCTTTAAGTCAGAGGTTTTAGAAGTGAAATATCATGAAAAAAACATTTCTGATATTCTGCATCTTACCGTAGATGATGCTGTCCAGTTTTTTACTGAAAGCGGCGACAAAAAAATAGTTACCAAACTAAAACCCTTGCAAGATGTAGGTTTGGGATATCTTCAGCTGGGACAAAGTTCATCCACGCTGTCAGGTGGAGAAGCACAGAGGATAAAACTAGCTTCTTTCTTGGTAAAAGGCGTAACCACAGAGAAAACTTTATTTATATTTGATGAGCCGTCCACAGGACTTCATTTTCATGATATTAGCAAACTTATGGTTTCCTTGCAGTCGCTTATTGATCTTGGGCATTCTGTCATCGTGATAGAGCATCAGCCTGATATCATAAAATGTGCAGACTGGATAATAGATGTAGGGGCAGAGGCAGGAAAACACGGCGGCGAGATTGTTTTTATGGGAACTCCTGAGGAATTAGCAAAAAACAAAAAATCCCAAACGGCAAGATTTATTAAAGAAAAATTACAGAAATAAATTTAGTCTAATATTTTCACGGCTTTTTTGTCCTCTCCAATCGCTACCAAGCTGAATTCTCCTAGGACACACAGCTCTCGGCGCTCGGCGTACATCTCTTCGGAGAAGACTTCCACGCTTACTTTTAGGCTGGTGTTTCCTATGGATTTTACTTTACCGATGAATTCCACTAGTGAACTTTCTGGCACAGGTTTTCGGAATTCTGTATGGTCGCACGCCTTTATTACAAAGGCTTTTCGTGCAAACCTCGTCGCGGTGATGAATGCCGTCTCTACCATCTGCTCCATGATAGCGCCGCCGAACATGGTTTCGTGGTGGTTGGCAATTTTAGGGAAAACCACTTTGAAAATTCGGGTTTCTGCATTCTGTATTTTTTCTTCTAAATTCATTTTTTAATGGAAGTTTTTATAGTTTTTAGGTTAAAAATTAAGCAAAAATATCATTAAAATGAGAAGAAAACACCGCCTGTAAGCACTGTGTAGTGTTTTCGGATAGGGACAATCGGTTTTGTGTGGATGATGTTTTGATAAGAAAGCCATATTCCGAAGTGTTTCGTTACGGAATGCTTTACATCTATACTATACGCGATGCGCGGGTTTTTTATGTTGCTGTCAGGCTTGAAATGCGTGTATCCACTTGTAATTATATTCCATTTTTCACCAAAATTAAACTTAAAACTCGCAAATATCTGCCCTTTTATGCTCCTTTGTTGCTCCATCTTGTCTATATCCTGTGGGTCAGGATTCGGAACGCCGTTGTAGTTCCATTTTTCGTATTCGTAGAAGAGACCTATTCCTGTGGAAAGTGTTACTTTGCTCGTATGAAAAATTCTGTAGCGAGACTGGAGACCTCCTGCTGCGCGTATTTTCAGCCCTCGGCTGGGCGCCCAGACTGCTTCCGCGAAAGGATAGAGTTCTATGGCAGGTCTCACCAAATAGCGGTATTCGGTATGGATGTGGCCGTTGCTTACATTTAGTTTGTCGCCATAAGTAGAAAATTCCATTTGATTGATAATCGTGATATACTTCTTTTTATTGAGTAAGAAGTTAATATTTGCGTTATTTTTAAAGTTAAAAACATTTTCTTTCTCCGTTTTGAAGTTGAGTTCTGGAGCGATGGTTCCCTGCACCGTCCGTGTAGAATCTATCGTATTTGCAATGCTTTCTGTGAAGATAATCTGTGAAAACAAAGGTATAGAAACTAAGATTAACAATAATAAAAGCAGTCTTTTCATTATAAAATAAATTTTTTCGGTGCGAATATAATATCTTTCTTAGTATTCCTTCTTTTCGAGAGAATATTCGCCGTAGGAATGCGACAAAGGATTGAAATCATATGGATCTATTTCTTCCATTAGCAAGGGTCTCATGTCTTTTACTTTCTTTTTCACGGTTTCTTTTTTCCCGTTTTCATCTGTGTAAGTGAAATGGTGCATTTTGGTGGAAAAATTAGTGCTGGTGGTTGATTCCTCGTGGGTTGCCCTGTGGAAGGAAGAGCTTTCGTGTCCTATCAGCTCAAATCGGTTGTTCTGATAGCGGAAAACATAGGTGTCATTGCTTATCCACCAGCTGCCCGCGCTGTAGAAGAAGTAAAACTTGAACCAAATCGTGCCATTTTTTTTGATTTCCATATCCTGAAAAGGCTCATCTAATGAAGAGTTTTGGTCTCCATTGATGATGAAATTATTATTTTGAAGAGCCAAATGGTATCCGCCGCCCTTTTTCCCAAAGGTGATGCCGAGAATTCTGTAGGAATATTCTTTATTCATGAAATCATCAGGGATTTTGTATTTTTCTTTGCTTTCCAATATGAAAACATAATCCGTGATGCCGTCCTTGTTGATATCGCCATTTACACTGCCCATCAGTTCCCAACCTTTTGGGATAAACTGGTCTAAATTGGTAGCTTCTTTTTTCAGTTTAGGGTAATCTTCAAGGCAGTCTTCAAAACAATCTTGCGCTGAAATTAGCCCTGAAACAAATAAAATGAGCAGTAATAATAATTTTTTTCTCATGATTTTAATATTTTTTAATTTATTGTTTCATTTCTTTTGCCAAGAATTTTCCTGTTATGGATTTCTTGTTTTTGATGATTTCTTCGGGTGTTCCTTCAGCTACGATTTTTCCGCCGTTTTTTCCGCCTTCTGGGCCGATGTCTATGATGTGGTCAGCAAGTTTTATCACATCCAGATTGTGCTCTATGATGATGAACGAGTTTCCTAAATCCACCAGCCTATTGATGGCATCCATCAGTATTTTTACATCCTCAAAATGAAGTCCTGTCGTAGGTTCATCCAAGATGTAGAGCGTGTTTCCTGTCTGTTTTTTAGAGAGTTCTGTGGCGAGTTTTATTCTCTGCGCTTCTCCACCCGAGAGCGTGGTAGACTGCTGTCCCAGCGAGATGTATCCTAGCCCGACTTCCTGTAAGGTTTTCACTTTGTTGTAGATTTTTGGGATAGGCTGGAAGAATTCCACCGCTTCATCTATGGTCATCTCCAAGACATCAGAAATAGACTTGCCTTTGTATCTTACTTCCAGAGTTTCCCTGTTAAAACGCTTTCCATTGCAGGTTTCGCAGTGGACATACACATCAGGGAGGAAATTCATTTCTATGACTTTCAGTCCGCCGCCTTGGCAGGTTTCGCATCTTCCTCCTTTTACATTAAAGGAAAATCTTCCTGGTTTGTAGCCTCGTATTTTCGCCTCTGGAAGCTCGGAAAAGAGCGTTCTGATATCTCCGAAAACACCTGTGTAAGTGGCAGGGTTGGAGCGTGGTGTTCTTCCGATAGGTGTCTGGTCTACATCTACTATTTTGTCAATGTTTTCCAGTCCTTCTATGGATTTGTAGGGTAGAGGTTCCTGCGCAGCGCGGTAGAAATGCTTATTGAGAATAGGGTAGAGTGTCCCATTGATAAGGGAAGATTTCCCACTTCCAGAAATACCTGTAACGACCACTAATTTGCCCAAAGGAATTTCCAAATTTACATTTTTTAGGTTGTTTCCTGTGGCTCCTTTCAGCAGTAGTGAATTTCCGTTGCCGTGTCTTCGCTCTTTTGGTATTTCTATTTTCCTTTTTCCTGTGATGTAGTCAGCAGTAATGGTGTCAGCCTTTAATAAATCCTCTGGTTTTCCCTGCCAAAGGACTTCACCGCCGTGTTTTCCTGCTCTAGGGCCGATGTCTAAAACTTCATCCGCTTCTAAAATCATATCTTTGTCATGCTCCACCACTAAAACCGAATTTCCGATATCGCGGAGGTTTTTCAGGGAATTGATGAGTCTTTCATTGTCCCGCTGATGAAGCCCGATGCTCGGTTCATCTAGGATATAAAGCACATTTACCAGCTGAGAGCCTATCTGTGTAGCCAAACGAATTCGCTGGGACTCGCCGCCAGAGAGGGTTTTAGAGCTTCTGCTGAGGCTGAGGTATTCCAGACCGACATCCAGTAGAAATCTCAGTCTGGATTTTATTTCTTTTAGGATTTCGTAGGCGATGATTTTATTTTTGTCGGAAAAAGTATTTTCTACATCATTTAGCCAGTCCATCAGGTCAGAAAGGCTCAGTGCTGCTACTTCAGCGATGTTTTTACCATCGATTTTAAAACTTAAACTTGATGCCTGAAGCCTTGCGCCGTTGCACTCTGGGCAGATTTGTTCCACCGTGAAATCGCGTTCTATTTGCGTGGCTCCGTAGTTTTCTTTGTCTTCGATGATTTGTTCTAAATGGGAAATCAGCCCATCAAATTCTATTTTTATTTTTTTGCTGATTCCAGCGTGTTTCAGTTCGCGGGTTTCTTGCAGGTGAATGCCGTTGTAGATGTAGTCCAGCGCCTCTGGAGAGATTTTCTCAAAAGGCGTGTCCAGACTCTGTCCGTAAAGCTCTAAAATACTGCTAATCTGCGCCAAAACCCATTTGCTGAATTTATAAGTTTCCAAAGGTCTTAAAGCGCCTGCGGAGATGGATAGTTTTGGGTTTTCTACGAAGAAATCAGTGTTGATTTTTTTAATCATTCCAAGTCCCTTGCAGTGCGGACAGCTTCCCTTCGGAGAATTGAAGGAAAAAGTATTGGGTTCTGGCTGTGCGAGGGAAAGCCCTGTGTCTTCGTCCATTAGGTTTTTAGAGAAATATTCTATTTCATCTGAATTGAATTTCTGTATTCCGATGACACCTTCGCCCATGTATAAAGCCGTGCGGAGGGATTTCTCCATACGGGATTCGGTGGCGCTTTCGCCGATAATCCAGCGGTCTATAACGATGTCTATATCGTGGTTTTTGTATCGGTCAAGTTTTAAATCATATTCAATGTCTTGCAGCTGTCCATCAATCCGAGCTTGTCCATAGCCTTTCTTTGCCATCTGCACGAAAAGTTCGTGGTAGTGTCCTTTTCTTGCACGGATTACAGGAGCAGTGAGCAGGACTTTTTCATCTTTGTAGTTGGATTTTATCGCTTCTAAAATCTGCTCTTCCGTGTAGCTGACCAGCTTTCTGCCAGTGGTGAGCGAGTAGGCATCTGAAACCCGCGCAAAGAGCAGCCTCAGGAAGTCGTAAAGCTCTGTAACGGTGCCTACTGTGGATCGTGGATTTTTGTTGGTCGTTTTCTGCTCGATGGCGATGACAGGGGAGAGCCCTTCTATCTTGTCCACATCAGGGCGTTCCAGACCACCCAAAAACTGACGGGCATAGGCAGAAAAAGTCTCAATGTAGCGGCGCTGTCCTTCGGCGAAGATGGTATCAAACGCGAGGGAAGATTTTCCGCTGCCAGAAAGCCCAGTGATGACTACCAGCTGGTTTCGGGGGATTTTGACATCGATGTTTTTCAGGTTGTGTTCGCGTGCTCCGTAGATTTCTATATATTCGTTTTGCTCCTTTTTCGGCTTTGACATTCTTATTAGATTTAATAATCCTACAAATTTACAACAAAATTATGCTACTCTGTGCCGAAAATTTAATTATCTTTGGTGGGAATGATTTAACAAAAATGATAAAAAACAAAAAAGTATTTTATATAATAGGTGCTGTATTACTGGGTTTTTACGCTGGGGAAGATGAGAAAATATTAAACTTTCCTTTTCGTGTAAATGTTTTGTTGTATGCTGGTTCGCTGGCTGTTACTTTGGGATATTTCCATTTTTCCAATAGGAAAAAAGCAGGGTATAGTTTTGTAATGGAGTTCTTAAGTTCATTAGTAATAGCTTTTGCTTTATTTTTAATGATAAGAATAGTTTTTCTGTCTTATATTAAAAAGGTAGCCGATAAAGAGATGTATCTATAATGAGATGTCCCGTCTATAACTTTATATCAGGGCGAAGAAACTCGGTTTATTTTTATTTTCATAATCAGTGGTATAATTTGGGATATAGAAATAACCAGCAGTTAGACAGGGAAGACATAATAAAGAATTATGAGGTTGAATTGGAATATAGCCGTTCTGTTTTAGATACTTATGTTATTCGGCGATATAGGATAACTCCTAAGAAGTGAGAGATTTTCTGTGGTAATGAAATTTGTATAGTTACAGAAATTTTCTTCGAGGCTTACGGAAGATTTGCGTGAGGCTTACGGAGTAAAATTTTCATCAGGAGGGAAATTTAGCTGCCTTTTGATAGAGTAAACAGGGAGACGAAACGAAAGATAAATTTATGAAAAACAGATTAGATATTTTGAAACGCTTGCAGATGGGTAAAATGAAATCAGATTATTATAAAAGTCTTTTCATTGATTTTGATAAAATATAGTTAATTGGTTTAGAAGAAAGTGATGCAATTTTAAGCAATATAAATTATACAAGAAGCCAGACAGAAATCATAGATTATACGGATGATTTTTTAGAATCAGAATTATTGAAAAGCGTTTATGTCGCTGTCGGTAGAGAATCAAAATCATATATATTTACAGATGACTATGAGTATTGCGGGATATTCCTCGTAGATACCAAAGAAGCAATAGAAAAGTCATTAAACATAGCAGAAGAAGACAATAATCATACGGTTTTTATTCTTGAATCCGATAAAAACTTTCTTTATTAGGATAAATTATTATGATATGTCTCACGCAGACTTTCCTTTAAAATATGACATTAAACTAAGTAATAACAGCATATAGAAATTAAGCAGAGGAATATTAGTTATTAGTAATAGTAAAAAATCCATCACGAAATGTGATGGATTTTTTATGGCTTTCTTACCAGATTTTGATTCTGTTTTCTGGTTTTTTATAGAGTTTGTCTCCTTCTTTTACATTAAATGCCTTGTAGAAAGCATCCACATTGATAAGTGGAGCGAAAGCTCGGTAGAACCCTGGTGAGTGTGGGTCTGTTTTCACTTGGTTGATGAGGTACTGCTCTGTAGATTTAGTTCTCCAGATAGTAGCCCAGCTTAGGAAAAATCTTTGCTTTTGGGTATAACCGCTGATGACACCTGGATTTTTTCTTTCTTTTAGGTACATTTGGAGGGCATCATAGGCGATAGCAACACCTCCTAAATCCGCGATGTTTTCACCGCTGGTAAACACACCATTCACGAAACTTCCTTTTACAGGCTCGTATTTGCTGTACTGCTCTGCAAGTTGTTTTACTTTGATGTCAAAATTCTTACGGTCTTGTTCTGTCCACCAGTTGTTGAGGTTTCCATCTCCGTCAAAACGAGCTCCTCCGTCATCGAATCCGTGAGAAATCTCGTGTCCGATAACTGCTCCTATTCCTCCGAAATTCACCGCTGGGTCAGCTTTGAAATCAAAGAAAGGCGCTTGTAGAATAGCCGCTGGGAATACGATTTCGTTGTTCGTAGGGCTGTAATAGGCGTTTACCGTTTGAGGCGGCATTCCCCATTTTTCTTTATCTACAGGTTTTCCTACTTTTTCTAGGCTTTTTTCGTAGCTCCATTCAGCTACATTTTTTAAGTTAGAATAAAGCGAAGCCCCATTTTTAGGCGATTCTACTACGAGTTTAGAGTAATCTTCCCATTTGTTCGGGTAGGCCACTTTTACAGAGAATTTGTGTAACTTGTCTAGTGCCTTAGTTTTTGTTTCGCTGGACATCCATTCTAGTTCGCTGATGTGCTTGTGGTAAGCCTTTTTCAGGTAGCCAATTAGGATTTCCATTTCTTGTTTAGCCTCTGGAGAGAAGTATTTTTGTACATATAATTTTCCGAAAGCTTCACCAAGAACACTGTTAATTAGGCTAAGAGCTCTCTTGTCCATAGCTCTTTGCTCTTTTTGTCCTTGTAGATATTTGCTGTAAAAATCAAAGTTGATTTTATCCAATCTCTGGTCAAGGCTCGATGCACTTCCAGAAAGAAGGCGAAGTTTTAGGTAATCTTTGATTAGAGCAATATTATTACTATTGATGAATTTATCAAGGTTTTCGTAATATTTCAACTCGGATAGAATTACTCGGTCTGTATTTACGCCTGCTTCTTTCAGATAGTTAGCCAAATTTACATTTTTTACAATCTTAGAAAGTTCAGCAGTAGATTTTGGGTTGTATCGCTTGTTAGCATCTCTTCCTTCCTCGTTGGTTAGGATAGTTTTAGCTAAACTCTTTTCAAAATCTACGATTTTCTGCGCTGTAGCATCAGCATTTTTGTAACCTAAAATCTGCAATAGAGAAGCTACATATTTCTTGTATTCAGCGATAGTTTTAGTGTTCGCTTCATTTTCTTTTTGGTAATAATCTTTACCTAAACCTAAACGAGGCCCACCAAGATAAACAGCGTTCATTTTAGAGTTTTTCAGGTCTGTATAAACGCTCCATCCATATAGCGGGTTGTCCCCAGTTCTCACCGCTCCTATAAGGTAGTTTTGAAGGTCTTTCAGGTTTCTGATAGAGTTTATCTCTTCTAAATCCTTTTCGATAGGTTTGATGCCGTCTGCGTTACGCTTGTCCATATCCATGTATGTAGCATACAAATCCTGAATCTGCTGTCCCTCAGTTCCTTTTTGGTAGTTTTCAGAAAGGATGTTTTTTAGGATTTTTAGTGAATTTTCATCAGTTTTTTCTCTCAATTCTTGGAAAGAACCCCAAGTAGATTTGTCAGCAGGAATTACGGCAGTTTTCATCCATCCGCCATTTACATAGTTGTAGAAATCATCTTGTGGACGCACGGAAGTATCCATCAAATCAAGAGCAATCCCATGGTCATGCTGCTGGGCATGAGCGTGGTTTTCTTCTTTTTTTACTTCTACTGTTTTTGTTTTGGCTGTATTTTTCTGCGTGGTGCAGGAAGTAAGGAAATAAGCCCCTGCTAAAAGCGAAATGCCTAATGATGTAATTTTCATAATATAAAATTTAAGTTAATTATTATTTAGTTATAAAATATGTCTTTCTGCTCTGTAAGAACTTCTTGTAAGAGGCGAACTCTCTACATGCCTGAATCCCAGATTTTCCGCGAAAACTCTATACTCTTCAAATTCTTCTAGAGGGATAAATCTTTTCACAGGCAGGTGTTTTTTACTTGGCTGTAGATACTGCCCAATGGTGATTACATCCACATTAGCATTTTTGATATCTTCTATGGTCTGGAAAACCTCATCTCTTTCTTCGCCCAGCCCCAACATTATTCCTGTTTTTGTTCTTCGTTGTCCTGAATCTTTCAGGTATTTGAGGACATCTAGGCTTCTTTCGTATTTTGCCTGAATTCTCACTTCTCGCGTCAGCCTTTTCACGGTTTCCATATTGTGCGAAATGACTTCTGGCGCCACTTCTATCATTCTGTCAAGGTGTCTTGTAATTCCTTGGAAATCAGGAATAAGTGTTTCTAGTGTGGTTTCAGGAGAGATTCTCCTCACGGCATTCACTGTTTCTGCCCAGAGGATAGAGCCCATATCCTTCAAATCATCCCTATCTACGGAGGTGATGACAGCGTGTTTTATTTTCATTAGTTTGATGGAACGGGCTATTTTTTCTGGTTCTTCCCAGTTTACATCCAGTGGTTTTCCAGTCTTTACTCCACAAAAACCACACGAACGGGTACATATATTCCCTAAAATCATAAAGGTAGCTGTTCCTTCGCCCCAGCAGTCTCCCATATTTGGGCAGGAACCGCTCTGGCAGATGGTGTTCAGCTTATATTTATCAACCAATGAGCGGAGTTCTCGGTAGTTCTTTCCTGTTGGGAGTTTTACCCTTATCCACTTGGGTTTATTGGTTATGGTATTTGTCTCGGAAACCTCTTTGTTCATTGTTTTTTATTCGTTTTTTAATAATTCGGCTAATATTTTTTTTGCTCTCATTATCCTCACTTTCGTATTTGCAACCGAAATATTCAGAGTTTCTGCAATTTCTTTTATGCTTTTTTCCTCGAAGAATCTTAGTTCTATGATTTTCCTATATTGTGTATCCATGGAAGCTATCGTGCTGACGATATGCTGCTGCTGCTGTTTGGAAATCAATAATTCCTCTGGAGATTTTTCAAATTCGTTTTTAACATCTTTAAAATCATCTGTAAAGACTTCCTCTCTTGATTTTTTCCGCCAATAGTCTATTACTGAATTTTGTGCGATGGTCAAAATCCAAGTCTTAAACTGAAAATTCTCATCATAAAGGTTCAGTTTAGTTAATATCTTCGCGAAGACAGCCACTGTAAGCTCATCTGCAATGGTTCTGTCCTGCACTTTTTTCAATATAAAACTGAAAACATCATCCCAAAAATAGTTAATTAATTTGGTCTGTGCTTTTTGGCTCCCATTCTGAATCTGAGCAATGGTATCAACTAATTCCTTGTCCTTCAAAAAAAACATATTTGAGACAAATATAATAAAAAGATTACATTTTTCATGATTTTTAGGGTATATTGTAATAAAATTGATAATTTTTAAATTTAATTTATAATATAATTACTGATTAACAGTATTTTATAATAATTTTGAAATAAAAATGCAGATTTTGTTTTGCTGTTCTACGATTTTTATTTATATTTGCAAACCAATTGTTAAGGATAATATCCTTTTGGCCCTATAACTCAGTTGGTTAGAGTAGCTGACTCATAATCAGCAAGTCCTTGGTTCGAGCCCAAGTGGGGCCACACTTTATAAAACACTTTCAAAGAAAATTTGAGAGTGTTTTTTTGTTTTTGATATTTGAGTAATATGAAGTAATTTGTTTCATAAAATAGAAAATAATTCCTTAATTTAGAAGTATGAAAAACATCCAATCTTTGCTATTGATGCTTCTTATCTTCCTTGCTGTTGGTGGAGTGAATGCAGTTTTAGGGCTTTTGGTTTTTTCTTATGCACTAATTTCTGAGTTTTGGTTTGTAATTTTTTATAGTGTTTCTATCCCTATTTTAGCAGTGCTTTTTAGTAAAATCAAATTTCCAAATATTATTTATAGATTGGGTGGATTGAGTTTAATAGTTGGTTTTTTAGGATTGTTTTATGTAGTATTTTACTCAATTTTTGTTGAAAAAATAGAAGAGAAAATTCTTTATCTATTTGTGAGTATAGCCAGTACAGGAATGATTATCATTTATCCTTTTTTCAAGGGAGAAAGAATTAAATAACATGAGTTCAACTTAAGCTGTAATTCACTGAAAGCAGAGTGTAAGATTTCCTTTGGGTAAAGAATTTATTTGTGTTAGGAAGGTTGGGCAGGCATATGCAACATTGGAGTTTAACTAGGTACGAGGTTTTTGGATGTTATTGTAAGGGAGAGGGTGACCTATATGAAATAAAATAGTTTGATTTATAATGTATGACGAGTAGGGGACAACTCACAGATGTTGAAATAGAGAGATTCAATAAAAATATAGAGGAATAAACTTCTGATTTTTTATAAAAAAGTCAGCCAAAAATTTGAATATTGTGAAAATTCACAGTATTTTTGACATATTTTAAAAAATAAAGTATATAAAATTAGCAGAAAAAGAAACTGCCCATTTTGGGTGGTTTTAATCTAAAAATATTAAGATGTGGAAATAGAAATTAGTAAAAAAGTGGCTTATAAAAAGTAGTTAGAAGATATTATTGTAGATGTATCTTGGGGTAAGATTTCCAAGAATTATTTTGGCAAATCAGCATCATGGATATATAATAAACTTTCTGAAATAGATAGAAACGGAGGAAAAGGTGGATTTACTCCAGAGGAAAGTGAGTAGTTTAAGGGGGAGCATTATATGACCTTGCTGAAAGATTGAGAAAGGCAGCTGATAATTTTCAAGCATAAGATGCAAATTTCATAGAAATTTGCTTTTTTTTAACACCCACCCTGCATTTGCAGGGCTTTTTATTATAACTTATTGATTATTAATATGTTGTTTTTTTTATATTCTTTCGTTTAAGAATGTTATTGTTTTAATGTTGCCAACATCTTCCTCCTCCAGAGACTCTTCTTGAACAAGTACCACCTTTTTTGGTTAATGCTCCACAGATACCTGATGAATAAGAATGTTTATAACTACTACTTGAATTATAAGAAGCTCTTTTTTTAGAATTTGTTGTTTTAAATTTTACAACAGATAAATTTTTATTAGAAGTTTTAGTATTTTTATTTCCTTTGTAGGAGTTATATTTTACAGTTTTATGGTTTTTGATTGTAGGTTTGTAATTTCTTTCTCTGTATTCTAAAGTGCGATAGTTTTCTGCAACTATAGTGTCTTCTTTATTATCTTCTTTTTTCTGTGAGTACGCTAAAAACAACATACATGAAAATAAAATTGATAAAGTCTTTTTCATAGCTTTTAATTTGAATTATTTATAAATATTTTTGTTTTTACTTTTACTGATATTTTTTTATTGAAAGGACGAGGATAATGAATAATTTACTATTTTTTACTAAAAAACCTGTAAAGAGTTGTAAATAAACACTTTACAGGTTATGGTGAACGCGGAAGGAACATACAGCATTTATTTCTTAAATTCATATT
>CAUPCB010000014.1:0-37830 GCA_963509715.1 uncultured Flavobacteriaceae bacterium
ACGATTAGCCGAAATTGTAAAAACAAGGCTGCTGCCTTTTTGGTTCCATTGGGCGTGATAAATTTTACAATTATTGGTTTTTACATCTGTGTGCAGTTTAGAAAAACTGGTAAAATCTTCATATTCAAAGAGGATTTTACACGCTTCGTTCATTTTTTCTACATCAAGTTTTTGTCTCCACATCTGCCACGAAAAAGCCTCTGTGAAAGGGTCTTTTTCTAATGAAATATGATATTCATAAGTCCTATAAACAGCGCTAAATCTCGCGTGCATTTCTTCTTCAACCTGAAAAATTCTCTTAATGGTGATGCTCGGCGGAAGAAAAGCATTTAGCCTCTTCACTAAATACTCACTGACAGGCTGCTGCGTATCAAAGTGGGCAAATATCTTTCGTGCATGTACGCCTGTGTCGGTACGCCCTGCGCCTATAGTTTTTATATCTTCTCTAAGTAGTGTTGAGAGGGCTTTTTCCAAAACTTCCTGCACGGATATTTGTTTTGGCTGAATTTGATAACCAAAAAAATGAGTCCCATTGTAGGAAAATTCTATAAAATACCGCATAATTTGCAATTTAAGACTGCAAAAATCGTAAATTTCTATTACATTTGCCTTGTTTTGGTGGTCATTTAGCAATGAAAAAAATATTACTTCTCTCGGACACGCATTCTTATATGGATAATCGCATTTTGGACTACGCCTCACAAGCGGATGAGGTCTGGCATGCGGGAGATTTTGGAAATCAGGAAGTAATAGACAGCCTCAGCACGATAAAGCCTCTGAAAGGTGTCTTTGGGAACATAGATGATGCAGGAATACGGAAACAATTTCCTGAAATACTGAGATTTACCTGCGAGGAAGTGGAAGTTTTGATGACGCACATCGGCGGTTATCCGAAAAAATACGCTCCCAACATCAAAGCAGAACTGCTCCAGCGCCCGCCGAAGCTCTTTATCTCTGGGCATTCTCATATTTTGAAAGTTATGTTTGACCAAGATTTAGGACTGCTGCATCTCAACCCTGGCGCGTGTGGAAATGTGGGCTGGCACAAAGTAAGAACGATGATGAGATTCGTGATAGATGGGCAGGAAATAAAAGATTTGGAAGTAATAGAACTCGGCACAAGATAAAATTATGAAAATAGGTGATAAAGTTTCGGTGATTGATGAGGATTTAGAGGGAACTCTGGTCTCAGTAAAGGATAAAACGGCGGTTTTTGAGGATTCGCATGGTTTTCGGCACGAATATCCTTTGGCTCAGCTTGTTTTACGTGGAAATTTGATTTATGATGAAGTTCCTTTGACCAAAAAAGAAGAAACGAAAAAAAATATTTCCCAAAAGCACCAAAAAAACGCGATGAAAATAGACCTTCACTTTGATCAATTAGTGAAAAACCCTAATGAATATGACTCTTGGGAACGGCTTTTCATCCAAAAAGAACGACTAATGGAGGTCTTGGATTTCTGCAAAGTGAATAAAATAAAACGGCTGGAAATCATCCACGGTCTCGGCGAAGGCGTTCTGCAAGAGCTGGTCTATGATGTGTTGCGAGGTTACACTGGGATAGAATTTGAGGAAAATGAATTTTTCAAGCACCAGTCTGCTTCGGTGGAGGTGGTATTTGTTTAAACAAGGAGAAGTTTCGGTTGTTTTAGGGCTGTTATTGTTTCATTTTGCCATTTTAAAAGCTGGTAAATACCACTATCATAATCATTTTTTATAATATACTCTTTTATTAGTTCAGCTTTTTGAATAGCTTTTTTGAACCACTCTGCATTTTCATGCTTTTTTAATGCTGTTATTTTTTCTATATATTGTAATGCTTCAGAATATTTCCCAAGTATAAAATATGTATATGCTAAATATTCATCTCTTCCTATTTTATGCCCACAGTAAGAATTATTTAATATATAGGGTATAATATCCTCAAAAGAGTTTAGAAAATTGATTTTTTTGAAATTTTGTAAAGATAAATTTATGTTATTTATTTCTTCTTTTTTCCAATGATTTCCTATTCTCTCGCCTAAACTGAAATTATATGTTGAAAACGGAACATATAAACACTGGACAAAATATTGTAAGAAAAAAGCGTCTTTATCTAATGATGAATCTAAATAAAAACCTATTAAAACAGATGCTCCAGACTTATCTTTTATTATGTAGTAAGCCAATCTTCCGTTTTTAATAAACTTATCTTCGAATTTTATTTCTTTTATTATTTTGTTCAGTTCTGCGGTTTTCATTGGTTTTTAGGATTATACAAAATTAGAATTTATTTTTCACAAATAGACGCAATACAGCAGATTGTATTGTTTTCAATAGGAAAGAATATAAGGTTTCCTTTTGTATTTTCTTTTAAAAAATTATTTTCTTCATAAACAGCAGAATTTATTTTGAATAATTCGTTGCTATCTTTCACAAAATATTTCTTCACATAAGGAGGATACCAATCTCTACAATCTTCTTTTTTCACTATTAAAGGAAAGTCATGCTTCTTATTAGCAGATTTGAAAATTGCTTTATAATCTTGGTTTGAAAATTTTATTACTGCATATATTTCAATGATTTGGCTGCAATCTTGGCTGAGTTCCCCAAGTTTCGTTTTGGATATTTCATATTCTGCTTTTTGAACGGCAACAGGAAGATTTATATATTTTTCAAGCTCTTTTGTTTCCGTATGTATGTTATTTTCGGTTTTATTTGGCTTAATACAAGACATACATATAAAAAACAATAGTATTTTTCTCATTTTTCAGATTATTTCACTTATTTTATTCAACCTTACAAAGATATTTCTTAAAAACAATCTTTTCACAAAATTTTCTCTTATTTTTGTGGAATGCAAATAGTTATTATCGGTTCAGGGAATGTTGCCTACCATCTAGCGAAAGCTTTTACGGAAAACCAAATTCCTGTAAAACAGCTTTTCGGCAGGAATGAGGCAAGTTTGGAGAAAATATCCTCCGAGCTTGGGATTTCGTATTCTACGGAGCGTTTAGAACCTGCGGATTTATACATTATCGCGGTGAAAGATGATGCCATCGGTGAAGTTTCCAAAATCATCACGAACAAAAACAGCCTCGTAGCCCACACTTCTGGCTCTACCCGAATGGAAATTCTGGCTGGAGAATACCGAAAGGCAAGTTTCTATCCTTTGCAGACTTTTTCAAAGGAGAAAAAACTGGACTATTCCAAAATCCCATTTTTCATCGATGCTGAAAATGAAAATGACAAGGAAATTTTGATAAATTTAGCCAAAAAAATTTCCTCAAAAACCATGCTTGTAGATGATGAAAAAAGAAAATACATCCATCTCACGGCTGTTTTTTCTTGTAATTTTGTCAATCATCTCTTTGCCAGAGCAAAAGAAATTTCTGACAGCCAAGACATTCCTTTTGAGTATTTTCTTCCGCTGATAGAAGAAACCGTTGATAAAATCCATTCTATCAACCCAAAAGATGCCCAGACAGGGCCTGCCAGAAGAAATGACCAAAAAATATTGCAAATGCACGAAACTCTCTTAGAAAACAATGAACAGAGAGAAATTTATAAAATAATGAACCTATCGATAAAAAAAATGTATGAGTTATAAATCAAAATTAAAAGATATAAAAGCCTTCGTATTTGATGTAGATGGCGTTTTCACGGATGGAAGCATCGTTCTGATGCCAGACGGGAGTATGAGCCGCACGATGAATGTCTTGGACGGCTATGCTGTAACCAAAGCCATAAAAGCTGGCTACAGAATCGCCTGTATCACAGGAGGAAGCGACCCGATGGTGAAACACAGGCTCAATTATTTAGGGATAACGGATTATTACCCAAAATCCAGCTACAAACTTCAGAATTTTGAAGATTTCAAAGACAAATACGATTTGAAAAACGATGAAGTTCTGTCAATGGGAGATGATATTCCTGATTATGATATGCTTAGGCTGTCGGCTATCGGTGCTTGTCCCATCAATGCTGTTCCAGAAATCAAGAAAATAGCCAATTATATTTCGCCCATCCACGGCGGAAAAGGCTGTGTGCGAGATGTAATAGAACAAGTGATGAAAGTGCAGGGAAAATGGACAGAGGAGGATGATACCGCTTCTGTATAAATCAAAAAAATATGAAATTATACTTAGGTTCGCAGTCGCCACGCCGCAGGGAATTACTCGGTTCTTTGGGATTTGATTTTGAAGTTGTTGATATAAAATGCGATGAGATTTATCCCGAAAATCTCGCCGCAAATGATGTTGCTGCTTTTCTTTCGGAGCTGAAAGCCAAGGCTTTCCGAAGTTTGGAGAAATCTGAAATTCTTCTGACTGCTGATACCGTGGTAGTTTTTGAAAACGAAATTTTAGGAAAACCAAAATCCAGCGAGGAAGCCAAAGAAATGCTCAAAACACTTTCTGGAAAAACGCACCAAGTATACACTGCCATAAGCATCAAAACTCATGATAAAATCCTGACACAGACCGATGTGGCGGATGTGAATTTTTTGGATATTTCGGAGGAGGAGATAGATTTTTATGTTGATAAATTCCAGCCGATGGACAAAGCAGGAAGCTACGGAATACAGGAATGGCTGGGAATGGCAAAAATTAATAAAATAAATGGGAATTTCTACACCATCATGGGACTTCCTACGGCGGTGGTGTATTCCTTATTAAAAAAGGCTGAAACTGAATAATTATACAATAAAACATGAAATAATAGAGTTTAAAATAAACGATGAAAAAAAACATATTCTTATTGTCCGTTTTTGTCTTGATTGTGGGCTGTTCCACAAGGAAGAACAAGTTTGTCAATAGAGCTTATCATAATTTTACAGCTTATTATAATACTCTTTTCCATGGAAAAGAAGCCCTAAAAGCCGAACTAAAATCACAGAAAGAAAGCCACAGAGACAATTTCCAAGAAGGATACTTAGAGGTTTTTAGCCAAAATTCTTTGATTCCTTCCAGCGAAGAGGAAGATATTGATGCTAATTTCTTTGGAGATGTGATCTCTTCTCCCATCCAAAAAAATAACATTGGTAATTTCCAAAAAGCAGAGGAAAAAGCCCTAAAAGCGATAGAGAAACACTCTATGGTTTTCGGAGGACAGCAGAAGAATAAAGAGATTTTTAATGCTTATCTTCTCCTGATAGAATCTCGTATTTATCAAGGGAAATTAAGTTCTGCTCTAGAAGCCATCAATCAAGTTTATCAGACAATGCCAAAGGACAAAAGACTTCCTCTTGTGAAAATATACGAGGGGCTGATTTACTCCAAGATGAAAAACAACATCCGTGCAGAAGAAATTTTCTATGATTTAGATAAAAACTATACTCTTACCAAACAGCAAAAAGCGGTTATGAGTGTCTATCAGGCTGAAAACATGCTGCATAGCAACAGAAAAAAAGAAGCCATAGACCATTTAGAAAAGGCTTTTATCCTTAATAAATCCCGACAAACAAAAAGCAGAATCGCCTATCTACGAGGGCAGATTTTGGCAGAATTAGGAAATATGGAGGAAGCCAGAGAAAGCTTCGTAACGGCATACAAATATTCTAATGATTTTGAATTAGAAGTAAAATCACAAATAGAAATCGCCAAGACTTTTAACAATGACAAAGACTATGAAGAGGCTAAAAAATATCTGGAAAATATAAGTAAAAAAGGAACTTATGCTTCCAGAAAAAATGAATTTTACTACGCTCTAGGGCTATTGGCTGCCAAAACAGGAAAAGAAAGCGAAGCCAATGAGTTTTTCCAAAAATCCATCAGAGAGCAAATATCTGACCCACATATCCGTGGGCTGGCTTATTACGAAATCGGAAATTCGCATTTCAAAAAAAGCGATTATATAAAAGCTGGAGCTTACTATGACAGTGCTGTGAGTGTCATAGAGCACGCTCCTACAAAGGATAAAATAAAAGAACTCTCCACCAACATCAAAAACATTTCTAAAAACTACTATCTCATTAAGAAAAATGACAGCATTTTGGCTCTTACCAAAATGTCTGAAAATGAGCTGAATGACTTCTTTCAGAAACATATCAATGAGCTGAAAGAAAAAGAAGAAAAAATAGAGCTGGCAAAGAGAAAGGAAAAGAAAAATAAGGAACTGGAAAACTATTTTTCTTATGACAACAGCTCTGATTTCAAAGGATTTGAAGATAATTTTGCCACCCAAAAAGGAAATAAATTTTATTTTGCTAACGAAATCACTGTTGCCAAAGGAAGTAATGAATTTAGGAAAATATGGCAAAACAGAACGCTGAGCGACAACTGGAGATATGGCGAGGATAATAAGCTGGGCGGTTCTCTGGATGATTTAGAAAATGAGGCTCTGGGCAGAACTCCTGCTGATGCGAGGAGATTTGAGGTGGCTTTCTATACAGAAAAAATCCCAAAAGAGAAAAAAGCGATTTTAGCGCTGAAAAAGGAGCGAGATAGCGCAAGCCTGGAACTGGGCAGAATGTATGAAACTTATTTCCAAAACACACCACTCGCTACCAAAACATTATACGATTTGGTGGACAATCAGCCTGAAAAAGATATAAAACTACAGGCTCTATACCTCATCTTCTCTATGAATCATGAGAAAACTCCTAATCAGGCAGAAAGAGCCAAAAATATCATCATTCAGGAATTTCCAGATACACCTTATGCCATTTTTGTGAAAAATCCTAGAAATACCAATTTCACAGAATCTGAAGAAGAGGTGAAAAAAGTCTATCAAGAGGCCTATGCT
The DNA here is from genome assembly GCA_963509715.1 of uncultured Flavobacteriaceae bacterium. Lineage (GTDB taxonomy): Bacteria > Bacteroidota > Bacteroidia > Flavobacteriales > Weeksellaceae > JABCPE02. The sequence goes on from CAUPCB010000014.1 coordinate 6,724, forward strand.
CTGTATAATGAAGAAAAATACAAAGAAGCAAAAAACATTGTAAATCAAGCCATTGAGAAATATCCAAAAGATGCTCTCATTCCTAAATTTGAGCTGCTAAATGCGTTCATCATCGGAAGAAGCGAGAGCAAGGAGAAAATGATTTCTTCTCTACAGCAGATTGTTCTAAACTATGAAAGAACAAACGAAGGGAAAAAGGCTAAAGAAATATTAGATTTCTTAGTCCCATCTAAGAAAAAAGAGGACGATGAAACGAAAAACAAGGACACAGAAAAAAAAGAGCAAAATCCTGAACCTGAAACTACCGAAAACGAAACGGATATCATCTCTATAAATGAATCTGAAACTTCAGCTAAAATAGAGGAAATACCGCAAGAAAAACCAAAAGAAACTCCAAAAGAGGAACAAAAGAAACAAAAACCTACAAAACTAGAACGACCAGTCCAAAGCTGGGAAAAACAGTATTTAGATTAATAAAAAACAAGCATCAGATATTTCTCTGATGCTTGTTTTTTATATTTTATACTAAACTTTATGTTATAAGAAATTTACTTTTTCTTCACTCCGTGAAAATCTTTCAAGTAAAATGGCTCAAAATAGACAATATCTTCAAAGTCTTTTTGCTTGTATTTTTCTACGGCTTTTTTTATCAAGTATTTCGCTGATGGATAGATATTCTCATTGTATTCCGCCTGTGAAAGTTTTAGTATCTGCTGTGCTTTCAGAGAGCCGTCTCCTACGAAAAGTATTTTTTTGCCCTCATATTCCTGAAAAGATTCTTCATCCAAAATCTTCGCGTTTGTCTCTACCAACATCTGCCCTGATTTCCCATCAAAAACAGCCGTATAGACCTCCATTCTACGGGCATCTATGAGCGGAATTATCAAATCATAATCACCCAAAAATGGCTCTACCATAGTTTCCAGAGAATTTACCGTTACCAAAGGAATACCAAGCCCAAAACAAAAGCCCTTTGCCGAGGCCGCTCCTATCCTAAGCCCTGTATAAGAACCAGGCCCTTTTCCTAACGAAACTGCATCCAAATCCTTCAATTTTATTTCGGCTCCTTCCATAGCCCATTCTATATAAGTGTGGAGGTTTTCGGATTGTTTATAATCCTGCGATACTTTCTCACAAAGACAAAGCAGTTTTTCATCGGACGAAATGGCAACAGAGCAGTTTTTAGACGAAGTCTCTATGTGTAGAATTTTCATTCAGCAAAATTATTTTTTTTATTTAAAATCCTCAAATATCTATGATTTCAAAAGCATTTTCTATATGCTTGATTTGGAATTGATTTTCTTCATTTGGAAGAATGGTGATTATATCAAACCTCGCTTCCTTGTCTATTTCATTTTCTTCCAAAAAATGGCTCGCAGCGGAGATGAGCAGCCTGATTTTCTTCTTATTCACCGCCTCTTCTGGACTCAGGAAAGTATCTGTGCTTCTGGCTTTTACTTCTATTATAACAATCTGATTTTCAGCCTCTGCGATGATGTCTATTTCGGCTTTCAGATAGCGGTAGTTTTTGACTAAAATTTTATAGCCTTTCTTTTCCAAAAACTCTACAGCCAGATTTTCAGATTCCTTTCCAAAGTCATTATGCTCAGCCATTGATGGATTTATAAAAATTCTACTTTTGCGCCCGTTTCGGAAACATTTAGTTTTATTTCAGAGCCTAAAATCAGCGGCACATTATCAAAAATATGCCCATTAGGAAAAGCGAACAGCTTTGGGAAAGAATATTTCTTGAGCCTTTCTGCGATGATTTCATAAGCCATAGCATCATAACTATACTCATAATCAGGGTTTTCCGTTTCGTTTCCCATGTTAATCATCCCTCCGATGATGATGCCCTTTATTTTCCTAAAAACACCAGCCAAATCGAGAGAAATGAGCATTCTGTCCAGCGAATAAAAATTCTCGCCGATGTCTTCTATAAACAAAATTTTGTCCCTGAAATCTACTGAATACGAGCTTCCCAAAAGCGCATAGACCAACGCCAGATTTCCACCAACTAAAATTCCCTCTGCTCTTCCGTGGTTATTCTGTGGATGTGGAGCGACCTGATATTTAGGTTTTTTCCCGCTGAAAATATTGAAAATCTCCTCGTAACTTTCTGTAGAAACTCCAAAAGATGAGGTCTTCAGCGTTTGTCCGTGGATACTTGCAAAGCCCTTTTTCAAGAGGAAACTTTGGATAACGGTATTGTCCGAATAGCCGATATACCATTTGGGATTTTCTTTGAAATGTTTTAGTTTTAGATGTCCCAAAAGATGCTGACAGCCATAGCCGCCGCGCGTAGCCCAGATGGCAGAAACCTCATCACTGTTCAATGCCCAGTTCAGGTCAGCAATCCGCTGTTTTTCCGTTCCAGAATAGCTGTACCCAAAGGAAAATCTGCCCAAGCAATGAGGACTGAGAACAGGTTCATAGCCTTTGGATTTGATGAGTTCCAGCGTGGATAAAATCTGCTCTTCTTCTACCGAACCAGCAGGAGAAACGACTGCTATTTTATCGCCTTTTTTAAGGGTTTTTGGGAATATGACCGCCATAAGTGTCTGTTATTGAATATCTTTTTATTTTATTTCTTCTCGTTTGATGCCTTTTTCTTCTAATCTTTTGTCCAGTTGGTTAAAGGATTTAAAACTTTGAAGGAAAATAAACACGCTCAGAACCAGCAGAATAAAGCCTACGCCTTTTCGGATTTTATTGGCCACCTGTTGATTGAGTTTATTGTGAAATTGTTTCGCCAAGTAGATTTTTGCCAAGTCTATCAAAAGATATGTCCCGATAACCAAGCCGATATAAAGCAAAAATCTGCCCGTGTCAGGATAGTTTTTTCTAATGAAAATGACGGTTACCAGCCAGAAAAGCACCACACCAATGTTCAGAATATTGAGCAGGAAACCATTGAGAAAAGTTTTCAGATAGTTTTGGTTGATGAGCCTTTCCTCGCCTGCGATGTGCATTCTGGTTTTGGAAACGATCATATAAATCCCATAAACAAAGATAATAAGCGCCGAAATCCTATAAAAACTCGGGTATTGGTCTATGATATGGATAATGTCCTGACTGCTGAAATACGCCGCCACAATGCACACTATATCCGCAAAAACCACGCCCAAATCCAGCGCCAATGCATGCCGAGGCCCTCGCGAAAGGCTGGTCTCCACCAAAAGGAAGAAAACAGGTCCGATGAATACCAAACTAAGCATAAAACCCAAACCGACAGCAGAAAAAATAAGCTCTATCATAGGATGCGAATTCTTAATTGAAACTCCAAAAATACGGAATTTATTTTTAGATGAAAATCATTATATTTGTCCAATTAATTTTAAATTCAATATAAAATGAAAAAACTTCTATTTTCAGCTCTCGTGGGAGCGATGATAATTTCGTGCAGCAGGGATAATGACAACACAAACCCTACAACACCTCAGACACCTGCAACCAATGAAACAGGAATTCTTCCAACCAAACTTACCTCTTCTAAAACTGGTAAAGCAGATGAAGTATCTACTTTTAGTTATAATGGAAATAAGCTCGTGAAAGCTACTTATGACAACAAAGATGAAATTTACACTTATACAGGAGATTTAATCACTTCTATAAATAATCCTAATGGAGGTTCTTATGTATTTAATTATGATTCTAATGGAAACCTTATCTCTGAAAAAGGAGAATCTTATAATGGTTCTATTAAATTTAATGAAAATAATATAACATACACTGTCAATGGTTCTACTGTAACAGCACAAAAGATATCTAAAAATTATGATTATACAGATGGAACTCTATCTTCTATAACCACTTCTACCATCACTTACACATTAGATGCAAAGAAAAGACCAATAAAAAGAGTAGAAGTTTCTGAAGAGAAAGATGCAGCAGGAAATATCACTCAAAAAGAGAATAATACCTTTACTTACCAATACGCAAATCATCATAGTTTAATAGAAAACATAAAAGGAATGAATAAACTTAATTATTCATCTTTTGCAATTGGAGGAGAAGATAGTGATAACATATTCTTTCCTGTTTCTTATATAAAGCAAGAAATAAACAGATCTTTTTATCATTCTGGTAGTCTTTCTCATAATAATAATTATACAAGAGAATATACGGTAGAATATGCTTTAAACACTAACAACTATCCTACGAAAATACAATTTAAAACTAAAGACCCTGCTACAGGACAATATAAAAATAGTGATTATTATCGTACAATAGAATACAACAAATAACACAAAAACTCCCTAAAAAAGGGAGTTTTTTTTCTTTTAGCATAAAAAGATTATCCTTATCTTTGTCCAACTAATTTTAAATTCAATAAAAAATGAAAAAATTTTTATTTTCAGCTCTCGTGGGAGCAATGATGATTTCGTGCAGCAGGGATAATGACAACTCAAATTCTACAACGCCTCAGGCGCCTGCAATCAGCCAGACAGGAATTCTTCCAACCAAACTTACCTATTCTCGTACTGGTAAAGCAGATGAAGTGATTACTTTTAGTTATGATGGAAATAAGCTCATGAAAGCTACTCGTGACAACAAAGATGTAATTTACACTTATACAAGAGATTTAATTACTTCTATAAATAATCCTGATGGAAGTTCTCATGTATTTAATTATGATTCTAATGGAAACCTTATCTTTGAAAAAGAAGAATCCTATAGTGGTACTATTAAAGTTTTAGAAGAAAATACAACATACACCATCAATGGTTCTACTGTAACAGCACAAAAGATATCTAAAAATTATGATGATATAACTGGAACTCTATCTTCTATATCCACTTCTACCATCACTTACACATTAGATGCAAAGAAAAGACCAATAAAAAGTGTGGAAGTTTCTGAAGAGAGAGACTCAATAGGAAATCTTATTGAAAAGACGAATAATAATACTACTACTTACCAATATGCAAATCATCATAGTTTAATAGAAAACATAGTTGGTTTTGATAAATTGACCTATTCTGATTTTCTTTCTAATAATGAGGATTTTCCTCATAATATCGTTTCTTATATGAAAGAGGATATCAATAGAACCTATTATCATTTTGGTGGCAGCCCTCATAATGAAAGTTATATTAACGAGGTTAAAGTAGAATATTCTGTAAATGCTAACAATTATCCTATTAAAATACAACCTAAAGCTAAAAACCACATCAATAGACAATTTGAAACTATAAACAATAGTTATTTCACAATAGAATACAATAAATAACATAAAAACTCCCTAATAAAGGGAGTTTTTTTATTGCTGTTATTCTACTATTTTAAAATCCAATTGTTTTTGGATGAGGTTGGCTTTTACTACTTGTATTTTTATCTCATCACCGAGGCGGTAGGTCTTGCCTGACTTGGTGCCGACAATGGAATGCGCCTTCGGATCATGGAAATAGGAATCATCCATCAGGTCTCTTAGTTTTATCATGCCTTCGGCGCCGTTTTCAGGGATTTCTACCCAAAAACCATAGTCTGCCACGCCCGAAATTACGCCTATGAAATCCTGCCCTACTTTGTCCTCCATGAACTTCACCTGCATGTATTTTATAGAATCCCGCTCTGCATTGGCTGCCAGTCTTTCCCTATCGCTGCAGTGTTTGCAGTATTCTTCGTATTCTTCCCTATTTGGTGATTTTCCACCATCCAAATAATGCTGGAGCAGTCTATGCGCCATGAGGTCTGGATAACGGCGAATAGGCGAAGTAAAATGCGAATAATATGGGAATGCTAGTCCGTAGTGCCCTATATTCTCGGTAGAATAGACCGCCTTGCTCATACTTCTCATCGCTAGGGTTTCTACCATGTTTTCTTCGCCTTTTCCTGCCACATCTTTTAGGAGTTTGTTCATACTTTCGGCTATTTTTTGGGAATTGGAAATATTCATTTTGTAGCCGAGTGTCTGCACGAAATCCCTCAGCGCTTCCAGTTTAGCTGGGTCTGGGTCATCGTGGATACGATAAATAAAGGTATTATGCGTCGGTTCGCCCTTTCTGGAAAGAGATACATACTCGGAAACTTTTCTGTTTGCCAGCAGCATAAACTCCTCTATCAGGTGGTTAGAATCTTTACTGATTTTAAAATAAACTCCGATAGGATTATTGTTTTCATCAAGGTTAAATCTCACCTCACTGCGGTCAAAGGCGATAGCTCCTTTCTTTAATCTATCTTTTCTGAGAATCTTCGCCAAATGGTCTAATGCTAGTATTTCCTCTGCCAAATCTCCTTTTCCTGTTTCTATACGCTCTTGGGCTTCTTCGTAGGAAAATCTTCTATCAGAATGGATGACTGTACGCCCAAACCACTGCTTCACTATCTCTGCCCTGTCATTCATCTCAAACACCACCGAGAAAGCGTATCTATCCACCTCTGGTTTCAGCGAACAGAGGTCATTACTGAGAATCTCTGGGAGCATGGGAACTACCCTATCCACGAGATAAACGGAAGTCGCACGGCTGTATGCTTCCTCATCTAGGAGCGTTCCTGGCTGCACATAGTGGGATACATCGGCAATGTGTACGCCTATTTCCCAGTTTCCGTTGTCTAATTTTTTCAGCGAAAGTGCATCATCAAAATCCTTGGCATCTTTCGGGTCTATGGTAAAAGTAAGCACCTCCCGCATATCTCTCCTTTTTTTCAGCTCTTCGGGAGTGATTTCTCGGTTGATTTTATTTGCGAAATCCTCTACTTCCTCAGGGAAATGGTAGGGAAGCTCATACTCGGCGAGGATAGAATGTATTTCCGTTTCGTGTTCGCCTGGTTTTCCTAATACTTTGATGATTTCCCCTTCTGGGTTTTTGGAATTGATATCCCATTGGAGCATTTTCACGACTACTTTATCGCCGTCTTTGGCTCCATGGATTTTAGATTTAGGAATGAAAATATCGGTATTGATGACCTTTTTATCACAAATCACAAACCCGAAATCCTTATATTTCACATACTCAAATGTCCCCACGAAAGAGTCTTTGGCTCTCTCCAAAACCTCTAACACAGAGCCTTCCAGCTTTCGCCCCTTGAAGTTGTAAGTGATAATCAAGACTTTATCGCCCTGCAAAGCATCTTTTACATTTTTCTGATGGATGAAGATATCCTCATCCAGTCCCTCCACGCTTACATAGGCATTCCCATTGAGGGCAAAATCTATCGTCCCTGTCAGTGTTTCTTTTATCTGCAGGTTCACCATATACTTGCCCTTTTCTACTTCTTTTATTTTATCTTGGGCTCTCAGTTTGTGCAGAGTCTGGATGACCAGCTCTCTCTGGCGCGGATTTTTGTAGTCTATGCCGTCTGCTATCTGTTTGTAATTGTATATTTTTGAATTTTTCTTATTCATAAATCGGAGAATGAGTCTTCCGATACTCTCCAATTTGTATTGTTGTTTTTGTGATTTATTTTTTTTCTTCATAAATGTTTTTCTTAAAAATTTTGTTCTTCAAATATAACATTATTTATGCTTTTTTAACCAAAAATCCCCCTTCATCTTTTTTATAAGAAGGGGGTTGAATTACAAAAAACAAAAATCGTTATTTTCCTATGGTTTTATTTTATCCACTCTCAGCTGGTGTCTACCTCCTTCAAATTCCGCACTAAGGAATGCTTTTGCAATTTCCAAAGCCTCTTCATTGCTCACGAATCTTGCTGGAATTGCTACTATATTAGCATCATTGTGCTGTCTTGTCAAAGCTGCAACTTCTGGGTTCCAAGCCAGTCCAGCTCGGATACCTTCATGTTTATTGGCTGCCATCTGCATACCATTTCCTGTTCCACATACTAAAATTCCCAAAATACAGTCTCCCTTTTCGATAGAAGTAGCGGCTGGATGAGCAAAATCTGGATAATCTACACTTTCCTTAAAAAATGTCCCAAAATCCACCATGTTATAATCTGCTTTTAGTTTTCTTTTTAGAAAATCTTTCATCTCGTGACCTGCGTGGTCAGATGCTATTGCTATGTTTATCATATCTATTCTATTTTTCTTTTTGCAAAAATATTATTTTAGCAAGGTTTAAGACAAATTATTTTTTATGATTTTTGTAATGTTTCAGTCCGCATTCTAAGAATTTCTTGAAATCTTCTTTGTCCATGTATCCAGAAACAGGCGTGTTAATCACCTTATTATCAGGAGTTACCAGAACATAGTGCGGCTGGGAATTGTTCTCAAAATTTATCTGCTGAAACATACTCCATCTATCGCCTATTGTTTTTATCTTCTTCATCTGTCCATTTCCCATGTCTATTTTCATCTGCTGGTCTTGTGGAAGTTCATCTTTATCATCTATATAAAGAGAAGCCAAAACCACCTCGTTCTGAAGAATCGGTAAAATATCTGGCTGTGACCAAACGAATTCCTCCATTTTTCGGCAGTTTTCGCAGCCGTGACCCGTGAAGTCTATCAGGATAGGTTTATTTTCTTTTTTTGCTAATTCTATCGCTTCGAAATAGTCATGAATAGGGTGTATTCCCAAAATCCCATCTTTTTCATTATGAAAATAGCTCACATTGAGTGGCGGCAAAATTCCACTCAACATAGAAAGTTTCGGTCTGTCACTCGGTATCAATCCTTGAACTAAATACACCAAAAAGCCTATTCCTGCTGCACCAAATAATTTTCTCGTAAGGGAAATTTTTGGTTTTTTATCATCATGTGGAAATCTTATCAATCCAAATAAATACAATACCAAACCAATGGTAAGAACCACCCAAATGGCGATGAACAGCTCTCTTTTTAAGAATGCTGTTTTTGCTACCAAATCGGCTTTAGAAAGGAATTTCAGCGCCAAGCCCAGTTCTATGAAGCCCAGCACTACTTTCAGCGTATTCATCCAGCCTCCTGACTTCGGCAAAGACTGTAATGCCTGTGGAAACAGCGCCAACAACCCGAAAACAATCGCCCAAGCAAAACCAAAACCTGCCAAAGCAAAAGTCAGCAGCATAGGCACATTAGAAGAACCTGTAACTACACTCCCCAGAAATGACCCCAGAATAGGCCCCGTACATGAAAACGAAACTATCACCAAGGTAAGTGCCATGAAGAATATTCCTACGATTCCTCCCGCTTCTTCTGCCTTTGAAGATTTATTAGCAATGGAACTTGGCAACGCTATATCATAATATCCGAAAAAGCTTCCTGCAAAGAAAACAAACACGATAAAAAATGCCAAATTAAGCCATACGCTGGTAGATATTTCATTAAAAATATTTCCAGCAACGCCACTTATCAAGTGAAATGGCAAACTAAGCAAAGTGAAAATCAACAAAATGAAGAAACCATAGAGAACCGCATCTCTTCTACCCTTCGCTTTGTCTTTTGCTCCTTTGGTAAAGAAAGAAACCGTCAAAGGCACCATAGGAAAAACGCATGGCGTAAGCAAAGCAATAATTCCTCCTATAAAACCTAAAAATAGATAAGTCCAATAGCTCTCATCTGTATTCGCAGTCTGCTCTGTACCACACTGAACAAGAGGATTTTTATAATCAAGCCCTTGTATTTTTAGGTTTTTAGTATCTAATTTTTGGTTTTCGGCTAATGTCTGCGAAGCCTGTATTTCATCTGTGGATGCATCTTTCGGAGTTTCGGAATTTTCTTTCTTATCTAAAATTTCTTCGTCCTTTATGTCACTTCCCTCTATCTTTATTTGATGCTGAAGCTCAATGGTATTGGGAGCGAGACAAACTCTGTCATCACAAGTTTGATAAGTAATTTCTGCCGAAACATTGGTAGATTTTTTAGCATCTTTTAGTTTGAATTTTTGTTTAAAAGACACTGTATTAGAATAATAGACTATTCTAGCACCAAACGCCTCCGAAAACTCATCTATTTTTTTTCCTACCTCGGTTACCTTTCCTATGGGTTCTATATTTTTCCCTAAGAGTTTCATCTCTGTAGGAATACCACTGTCCTCAGGAATGTCCTTAGAATAGATATGCCATCCATTTTCTAGTTTTGCGATGAGGATGGCTTCGTATTCATTTTCGCCTAATTTATTTACTTCTAGTTTAAATTTTACTGGGTCTTTTATCTGAGCATAAACTCCTGTAATGATAACACTAAAAAGAACAAGTAAAAGCTTTTTTATGTTTTGCATTTTATATTATTTGTTTTAATATTTTCTATTCAAAATCTTGTAATTCCACGAGCTTTTTATAAGCTCCGTTTTTGTCTATAAGTTCTTTGTGAGTTCCCTGTTCTAGTATCATTCCTCGTTCCATCACTACTATCCAGTCAGCTTTTTGGATTGTAGAAAGACGGTGGGCGATAACCAGAGAGGTTCTGTTCTCCATCATTTTTTCTAATGCTTCCTGCACGAATCTCTCGCTCTCGGTATCCAGTGCTGAAGTTGCCTCATCCAGAATCATAATTGGAGGATTTTTCAACACAGCGCGGGCGATGGAAACTCTTTGTTTTTGTCCACCAGAGAGTTTATTCCCATCATCGCCTATATTGGTATCATATCCATCCGAAAGATTGGTGATGAAATCATGGGCGTTGGCAATTTTTGCGGCTGCTTCTACTTCTTCTCTATCAGCATCTGGTTTACCCATGAGAATATTGTTATAAACACTGTCATTGAACAATACAGACTCCTGAGTAACCATTCCTATCATTTTTCTATAATCCCTTACTTTCAGGTCTTTTATATTATTTCCATCTATCAGGATTTCTCCCTCTGTGGCATCATAAAATCTGGCTAAAAGATTGGCAATCGTGGTTTTTCCACTTCCACTTTGTCCCACCAGCGCAACTGTTTTCCCTCTTGGAATAGTTAAATTAAAGTTTTTCAGTATGGTTCTATCTTCATTATAATAAAATCCTACATTCTTAAACTCTATGCTGTTTTCTAATGTTTGGATAGGAATAGGATTTTCTTTTTCGTCTATCTTGATATCTGCATCCAGAATCTCTATCACACGCTCCAGCGCTGGCCCTCCCTTTTGTATAGTAGAAATGGAATTGGCTAAACTTTTAGCTGGTGGCAGAATTTGGAAAAACATCGCTAAAAAAACCAAAAACTCCTCAGGCGAAAGACTTTGGTTTTCAATGATTTGTTTTCCTCCATACCATGTGATTATCAGGAAGGTAATAGAACCCAAAAACTCACTCATCGGAGAGGCAAGTTCTCTTTTTTTACCTACGCCTACTGCGGCATTCAGCCACTTATTGATAGAAGCTGTGAAACGATTATTTAGCAATTTATCTGCATTAAAAATCTTAATAACCTTCGCAGATTTTAGGGTTTCATCTACGATAGAAAAAATATTTCCCATCTCGGTTTGGGCTTCGTGGGCTTGTTTTTTTAAGCTTTTTCCTATCAGCGCTATCAGAGTTCCCATCACTGGCAAAACCAATAAAGTGAAAAATGTAAGCTCTGGACTTAGATAAAACAAAGTAATCAGGGTGCTTATCAGCATAAAAGGAGAATTAACCAGCTCTACTAAACTACCTAAAATACTTCCTTCCACATCTCCCACATCATTAGACATTCTGGACATCATATCTCCTTTTCTCTGTTCTGTAAAAAACGAAACAGGAAGTGTCAAAATCTTTTGATACATAGAAGTACGAAGGTCTTTGGCTACACCTACACGATAATAAATAAGCATCAAAGAACCTATGTAACGGAAAATATTTCTTGCAAAAAACGCAAACGCCGTGATGACACATAACCACGCCAAAACCGTCAAAGCTCCATGTTCTCTTGCATTCACCTCCACTAGATAGTATGCATAATCCTTCATGTAGGAAAAATAGTCTGACATATTTCCGCTGTATACAGGCTCTACCAATGGTTTGTCATTATTAATTGTCCCAAAAAGCATCCCTAAAACAGGAAGTATCGTACCCGCAGATGCTATCTGGAAAACGGAATAAAGAATATTAAAAAATAAACTTCCGAAAATATATTTTTTATGAGGGTTGGCAAATGCCAAAATTCTTCTATAAGGATTCATTAAACATAAATTTCAACTGACCAAATTACAATTTTTTTCTTATACAAAAAACCAGCCAAAAAAAGACTGGTTTTTCACTCAAAATAAATCGTTGCATAGCTATCGGAGTCTGTCTACAGATTTTACAAGCCTCTCATCTCTACGGATATTTTTATTTGCCATAAATAAAAACACAATAGAAATCAGCGGAAATACTGGCTCAATACCTTTCTCAGGAAAATCAATTCCTCCAGGTAAATTTAGTAACCAATAAACCAATAACCCTATCAACAAAGCGTTTATAACAATGCTGATATTATTCAGCAGTATTTGTCTTACTCTATTTTTATACATAAAAATACAGATAAATTCCACCACACCCAAAAATACTACTCCTCCCAAAAATCCTGGAATTTCAACATCTTTTGATGTCAAAAAAAGTCCTCCAGTTGCAAGCATCGAAACAAGGATAAATATAGTCTGTATTCTTTGTAACATGGTGCAAAAATAAAATATTTTTTTGTATTTATCAAAAATAGTGTAGATTTGCAGCATATTTTTCGATTAAAGGAGCAGTGGACTTCTATCATTTGTTCCTAATTACATCTTAATTTTACATTGATTTTAATTACATTTACTAAATATTTATATGTTTAACATTGAAAGCCTACAGTCAAAATCTACAACAGAATTGACTAAAATTTGTAAAGATTTAGGCATTAAAGTAGCAAGAAACAGCACAGAAAATGATAAGGTTTTCGCTATTCTTGACTTTCAAGCTGCAAATCCCAAAGTAGCAAAAGAATACTATAATGCAACCGAAGAAAAACCTGAGAATACCACTGAAAACCAAACTCCAGAGAAAAAAACTACTAAAAGAAAAAGAGTAGAAAAACCTGCAGAAGAAAATATTTCGGACAAAAAAGAAGAAACAAAATCAAAAACCGAAAAACCTGCAAAAGAGGAGAAAAAAACTACTCCAAAAGCTAAAAAATCTCCTAAAAATACAAAAGAAAAAGAAGCTAATATTCCAGCTTCGGCAGTAGAGGAAAATATTTTGGAAGAGAAAACCAATGAAGGAGAAAAACCTCTAAAAAAGAAAACCAAACAAAAAGAAAACACAAAAAAACCTGAAAATAAAGAACCCGAAAACGAAGAGCAAAATCCTCCTAAAAAGGAATTTAATTTTGATAATATCGTAATTGTAGAGGGTGTTTTAGAGATTCTTCCTGATAACTATGGATTCCTCCGTTCTTCGGATTTCAACTATATTTCTTCTCCAGACGATGTATTTGTCTCTACCAACCAAATCAGAAATTATGGTTTGAAAACTGGTGATACCTTGAAAGGTATCGTCCGACTTCCAAAAGAAGGAGAAAAATATTTTTCGCTCCAAAAAGCATTGGAAGTAAATGGCAGAGACCTGCATTTCATCAAAGACAGAGTAGCTTTTGAATATCTTACTCCGCTATTCCCACAAGAGAAATTTAATTTAACTGGAAAAAATTCCACACTTTCTACCAGAATAGTAGATCTATTCGCTCCAATAGGAAAAGGACAAAGAGCAATGATAGTAGCCCAGCCTAAAACAGGGAAAACCATGCTCCTGAAAGACATTGCTAACTCCATCTCGGCAAATCACCCAGAAGCCTATATGATGATTCTTCTGATAGATGAAAGACCAGAGGAAGTGACTGATATGCAGCGAAGTGTGAATGCAGAAGTAATCGCTTCTACCTTTGATGAAGCGGCAGAAAAACATGTAAAAGTAGCCAATCTGGTTCTGTCAAAAGCCCAAAGAATGGTAGAATGCGGACATGATGTGGTAATTTTACTAGATTCTATTACTCGTCTAGCGAGAGCCTATAACACGGTAACTCCTGCCTCTGGGAAAATCCTCTCAGGTGGAGTAGATGCCAATGCACTGCACAAACCAAAAAGATTTTTCGGAGCGGCTAGGAAAATAGAAGGCGGCGGTTCTTTGACCATCATCGCTACAGCTCTGATAGATACAGGTTCTAAAATGGATGAGGTGATTTTTGAAGAATTCAAAGGAACAGGAAATATGGAACTCCTGCTGGATAGAAAAATTGCCAATAAAAGGGTTTTCCCTGCAGTGGATTTGGTGGCTTCCAGTACGAGAAGGGACGACCTGCTGCATGATGAAACCACTCAGCAGAGAATGTGGATTTTGAGAAAATATCTTTCTGATATGAATCCCGTAGAAGCTATGGAATTTGTAGAAAAACAAATGAAAGCAACTCTGAACAACGAAGAATTCCTAATGTCTATGAACAAATAAAAAAACCTCGGAAATTCCGAGGTTTTTCGTTTTAGGAGTTTTATTTTGTTGAGATTTTGTCCATCCATTCAAAAAGTTCTTCCAAATCATAGTCGCCTCTGTGTCCTATGTCCCAAGGCATAGCAAAATCTACAGCCTTCTTATTATTTTTAAGAGTAGTCGCTAGAATTGTAGAAATCGCAAGGGAAGTATCTGCATCTTTGGCGCCGTGTCTTATTCTCCAGTTTTGGGTGGAGGTGTTTTTAACGAAATTCATCGGATTCATCATTTTTACGATATCCGCATCCGCCATTTGGGCTTTTGTATATTCATATGTTCTGGCTCCACCTTCGACAGGATATTCTGTTATGAAAAACTTGGCTGTATTATTATCAAAAGAAAATTTTGTAAAGTGTTTATTATCAACCGTTAAATCTCCAAACAAATTGTTTTCTCCAGCAGATAAATCCAAGGCATCAAACGCAGGAGCGGATTTACTTCTAGAAAGATATTCTTTGGAATAAGTTTTAAAATCCAGCCCTACTACTTTTTTATTTTTAAACTCAAGCCAAGAATATTTACTCAAATCATTTCCTTCCGAGATGGCTTTATTAGCTGAATTTATCACAAATTTTTTCACATATTCTTTGAATGTTCCTTCTCCTTTATCATTGAGCATCAATGTTTTTCCATTTTCATCTTTTAGTTTTAAGGAATTGACATATTTTGGAAACATGGAAGCTAATTTGGGCTGAACAGCGATTTGTTCCTCAGTCAAGGTTTCTGTGAATATCTCAATATAACCAGGATGGACAAGATTTATTACCTTATAATCCTTCACATGTCCATACTGCCATTCGTAGGCTGCATCAGCATTGTCAAGATTGGTAATTGGGCAATAGGCAGAGACCGCAAAAATATCATCTCTCACAGCAGCAGCGCCTAATTCATTCAAGTAAGAATGATAAATTTTCTGATTTCCACTCGCTCCCAAAAGCACAGAAAGGGCTCCGCCTGCGCTTGTTCCGTTAGAAATGATTTTTTCGGCATTACCCGGCATTATTTTATCATTAAATCTAAGATACCTCACCGCCGCCTTTAAATCTACTATTGCAGCAGGAGCTTTGCCAATGTATTGTGCTTTATCATTAGTAAGTTTACGCCCTCTTGCTCCTGGAGATGCCACTACATAGCCTTTGGAAAGGGCAACAAGGATAGCATTGTCCTTGCCTGTTCTTCGGTCTTTTATTGGCGCTCCTGCTTGGGAGGACATATATCTACCTACATCATTTGGGAGGAAAATAGGCGCTGTATCAGCATTATACTTTCTGATGTTTTTCCCTTCATAGTATTCCACAGGGATATAAATGTTCATACTCTGATATCGTACATCCACAGGATGGCTGACATAGACTACATCTTCGTAAGCTCTGAAAGAAATTTCTTTTCCTGCGACCTGAGCCGTTTTTACAGTGTATTTTTCTGAATCAAAATTCAAGGAATACTCTTTGGACTGGGCATGCATCATAGAAGCCGCCACTGCCATAATTCCTATTGCTGTTTTTTTCATTTTACTAATTGTTTATGTAAATATAATTTTATTTAAAAAAAAATTATCTTCTCGTAGCTACCCAAGTGCCTCTTTGTCCCTCTTTTTTCCACTCACCCTTCCCGAAGCGCAGACTTCCTTGAATCATAAATTTAGAATCTCCCGAATACACCTGCTGTAATGTTCCATCATGCAGCACACATCCCATGCTTTGTTCTTCGTAAAAAGTTCCCGAAGTCCTTGTTACTCTTTTCATATAGCCGCTTTTTGATACTTCCAAAGTAAAAGTCCCTCTCTCATCTCCTGTGTAAGTTCCTGTCCAAGTTCCCATATAGGGCGAGGTGTAGTTTTTTCTTTCTTGTTCCTTCCAATAGTTATCTATCATTCTTTCACAAGAAAATAAAATCATCAATAGAAAAACACCATAAAATAATTTCTTTTTCATCGTTTTTTAAATTTAAAATCAATTTAAAAAAAATCACAAAAATTCTACTTAAAATTTATCTCAAAGTTAGTGCATATATTTCAATCATTGATAAAATCTCTTGGGAAAATTGATTATAATATTTGATTTTTATTTACTTTTGGCGGAATTTTTAAATAGAATATTATGTCATTTAACTTACCTAAACTAGATTATGCATACAATGCACTAGAACCAATAATAGATGCTAAAACTATGGAAATCCACCATACAAAGCATCATCAGGCGTATATAGATAATCTTAATAAAGCCATAGAGGGAACCAACCTCGAAGGGAAAAGCATAGAAGAAATCTGTAAAGCGGCAGAAGCACCCACACTGAGAAACAATGGAGGAGGACACTACAACCACTCTCTTTTCTGGGAAATTCTAACTCCCAATGGAGCAAAAGAACCTGTGGGAAATGTGAAAAAAGCGATAGAAAACTACGGAGGTTTTGAGAAATTCAAAGCTGATTTTTCGGAGGCTGCTAAGACAAGATTTGGTTCTGGATGGGCTTGGCTGTGTAAGAAAGAAAACGGCGAAGTAGAAATCTGTTCTACTCCGAATCAGGATAACCCACTGATGCCGAATGCAGGCTGTTCTGGTACGCCTATTCTAGGGATAGATGTCTGGGAACACGCATATTATCTAAATTACCAAAACAGAAGACCAGACTACATCAGTGCATTTTTTGAAGTGATTAACTGGGACAAAGTAGAGGAACTTTATAACAAATAAGAAAGAAAAAATTGGGATGAATTTTATATGAATTTGTTCCAATTTTTTTATTAAATTTAAACAAAAATTTATTGCAATGAAAAATAAGATTTATTTTTGGATGATAGGTCTAGCGATGACCTTGGTTTCGTGTAATGTGAATGCTGATATTACCCTGCACGAAGACAAAACACAGAGTATAGTGATGGACATCAATGGGAAAGAAGCAGCGAAAATCTTTAAAGATGAGAATAAAAAAGGTAAGAAAGATAAAGATGACCTCCCAAAAGAATGGACCAGCTTGTATGAGATGAACCTAAAAAAGGATAAAAAAGAAAGAATAACCCACCCTGATACCATAGCAGTGATGAAAAAAATATATGTAAAAGGCAGCTATGATAAGGATGATCTTACAGACATTTCCTTTAAAACTGATAAACTGACTAATAAAGAATTGTCCATTATGTTCAATAAAAAAGAGGAAAAATCCTTACCAATTCTTGATTTGTTCTCCAGAAATGAATGGGACGGAAAAACCCTGAAAATAAACACTTCTGTACTAAATGATATGCTCATCAAAAAAAATAAAGATCAAGAATCTGATTTAGATTGGATGATATTTACTAAAGACTATCGGGTAACTTTCCATTTCAATTCGGAAATAAAGAAAATAGAAGGAAAACATGATTTGGTAAGAAAAGTAAATAACAACACGGTAGAAATAAAGTTTAATGTAGATGATGTAAGGAAAAAAGGATTTAAATTCAAAAACGATGATTCTTTTATAACAATTACTACGAAATAAAAACCAAGCTAAATAGGTACTTTTCATCAGGTTCAGCCTCAAAAACTGAATCTGATTTTTTTATTAACAATGTCTGTGGCTAATGAGGAAAAACTATCTTTATTCTATGTGGAAAACTTCCAAGAAAAAATATTTTGAAATCCGAAATAAAATTCTAATGAGAAAAATTTTCCCACAAGTCAAGAATTATTTTCAAATAAAAACCTTTGTTTTTTAATGGGCTTATTCACATTACACTTGGTCACATTGTCTTTATTTCAGACTTATTCACGAATGTTGATAAGCCTTTTTATAAATTTAAAATCAATGCTTTATGATGTGAATTATCTATGAATTTCAGCTAAAATATTTGTGCTAAACTTTCATAAAAAATTTATCCACCAAACCCAGCTGTATAACAATATACATCATATATCTTTTTTAAATTAAATAGAAAAAATGAATATTGTAATAGTGTGGTGCTTGGGGAATTTTTTGTTGGCTAAAATTTTTATTGGACAGATTAAAAATATAACTTTGCAGAAAGTAATCAAATAAAAATATGTACATATGAAAACGATTAAACAATTTGATTTTTCTGGTAAAAAAGCCTTGGTAAGAGTAGACTTTAATGTCCCTCAGGATGAAAACCTAAAGGTAACGGATAATACCAGAATCACGGCTGTGAAACCTACTATTGAAAAAATTCTTTCCGATGGCGGTTCGGTTATCCTGATGACCCACCTTGGACGACCAAAAGGAGAGAAAAATGATAAATACTCACTAAAACATATTCTTCCTGAGATAGAAAAAATTTTGGGTAAATCGGTGAAGTTCGCAGAGGACTGCATTGGCGAAGAGGCTGTAAAACTGGCTTCTGAGCTGAAAAGCGGAGAAATTCTCCTATTAGAAAACCTTAGATTCTATAATGAGGAAGAAAAAGGAGATAAGGCATTTGCAGAAAAGTTAGCTAAATTAGGCGATGCGTATGTGAATGATGCCTTTGGTACAGCTCATAGAGCGCATGCTTCTACGGCTGTAATCGCTGAATTTTTCCCTCAGACTAAGTTTTTCGGGTTGCTTATGGCGAAAGAATTAGAAGCGATAGATAAAGTCCTTCACTCTGGCGAAAAGCCTATTACAGCGATACTTGGAGGCTCTAAAGTTTCTACTAAAATCACTATTATAGAAAATATTCTGCCCGTGGTGGATAATCTGATTATCGGTGGTGGAATGGCTTTCACTTTTATCAAAGCGCAGGGCGGAAATGTAGGAAATTCTTTGGTGGAGGATGACAAGCTGGATTTGGCTTTAGAAATCTTAGAAAAGGCTAAAAATCAGAATGTTAAAGTATATATTCCTGTGGATGTTATCGCAGCGAAAGAGTTTAATAATGATGCCGAAAGAAAAGAAGTGGCGGCAAATGAAATTCCAGATGGCTGGATGGGACTGGATGTAGGAAGTGAGTCACAAAAAATAAATAACGATGTGATTATGAATTCCAAAACTATTCTTTGGAATGGTCCTTTGGGAGTTTTTGAAATGTCTAATTTTGCTGAAGGAACTAAAGCTCTGGGAGACAGCATAGCAGAGGCTACTAAGGCGGGTGCGTTTTCTCTTGTAGGGGGAGGGGACAGCGTGGCATTCGTGAAGCAGTTTGGCTATGCAGATAAGGTTTCTTATGTATCCACAGGTGGTGGAGCAATGCTGGAAAGCCTCGAAGGACTGGAACTTCCAGGAGTATCAGCTATTAACAAATAATTGTAATTATAAAAAGAAGCGAACTCTAAATTTTAGGGTTCACTTTTTTATATGAATATTTTATATACATGAAAATTTGTTAAGTACAGTCCCAATTGTACATTACATCATCAAACTGGCATTTTGCCAAATCTTCTGGGTTTATAAAAAAGTTGGCCACGCCACAATCACCCCATATAATCTCTACATCTTCTATATCATCAGAATCTATTTGAAGAAGGAGTAGGGTATAAGGATCATTATCCTTGCGAGGATCATCTTGGGTGAAGTAAGGATAACCACCAATCTTATGCCCTGTGCTATATAAATCATGAATGAAGTCAGCTTCATCAGGTAACTGGTATAGAGACTCTATTTTGTCTGAAAAGGTTTCATTCCACTTTTCTATAAAAAGTTTTTGTGTGGAATATTCGGTCACTGAAAAAGTTTCAATTTCTTTGGTAAAATGTAAAGCAAACTGCAAATCAGCATCAAAAGGCAGATTGTCATTATCAAAAACATAGCCCTCTATAAAATCATCAATGGACAAAGCTTCACCAATAGTAGGGTAGTAGAGTACTCGCTTAAAGTCATTACTGCAAGGATTGTCAAAGTCTAGCCCAAATAGATAATCTTCAGTATCTGCTATCCAGAACTGCAATAGATTTTTTTTAGGATAGATATTGTTGTCGGGTAGTTGTTCACAGTTAATTTGTGCCAACATAAAGAGAGGTTTGCCTTCAGCACTTGTAGGCAGTGAGCCTCCTTTTGGGATATAGGGCATACCGCCAAATTTACTATCGGTAAGCGCTAAACTATCAGATAAAGATAGTTTGATACGAATCATTTCCCGTTGCGTAATGGCATTAAGGTCAGCAACTAATTGCTCAATTTGTTTTTGTGTAGGAATCATTTTTATTATGTTTTTTGATAGACAAATTTAAAAAATATTAAATACTCATATCTTTTACTGATTTTATATTATTTTTTGAGGAAAGAATCATCACGATTTCGGCGATGTTGTTATTATTTTCTTCGGTGGTCGAATTGAATGTTATAATATTGTTTTTCAGGTTTTTATCAACTTTATTGATGATTATTTCTTTTTGTAGAAAAACTTCATAGCATTCAGAAATTATTTCTGAAACTTCAGTATTTTCATCAATTTCAATTTCAAAAATAAGGTTAGAAGATTTTTTCATGAAAACAGTTTCTACCTTTTTCAGTGCTATCATGATGATGAGCATAAAAATAATGGCAATGAGTGCAATGTTATAAAATCCCCAGCCGATTCCTAAGCCTACGCAACCAGTTGCCCAGATTCCAGCCGCGGTGGTCAGTCCGCCCACTTCGCCTTTTTCATTGATGATGCTCCCATCACCTAGGAAACCTATTCCACTGATAACCTGTGCCCCAAGACGCCCCAAGTCCGTTTTCATAATGGATGCGAGGGCATGGAAATCTTTTTCAAATCCGTAGATATTCAATCTTAGTTGGTCTTGCACCATGGAAACTATCGCTGCACCGAAGCACACAAGAATGTAAGTTCTGAATCCAGCGGGTTTGTGTTTTCTTTCTCTTTCGATGCCGACAAGCCCTCCAAAAATGACAGCCAGTAGAAGTCGTAGAAAAACAACATCCACGGTCAGCTCTCCTACAAATTTAATTTTTGATATGTTGCTAAAAAATTCAAACATGATATTTTCTTTTTAATTTAAAAATTTCTTGAAAAAATATATTTTTGAGTGAAAAATTGACTTTAATAAACCTATTAAAAATCTATTTTCTAAGTTTTTTCGATAATATATATCAAACTTGAAAATTCACCCGTTTTTGACGCTTTAAAATTAGAAATCGCTCCGTAAATTACTCCAAAAAGCCAAAAAAGAGGATTTTTCTTATATTTTTCACTTAGCATGGAGATATAATAAGAATCGAGCAGGAGAGGTTTTATTTTTCTGATTTTCCAATTTTCATTATTCATTAATTTTTCCATTCCTGATTTTGAGAAATGCCAAATGTGTCTCGGCACATCATAGGCAGCCCAAAATTCTTTGTATTTTTTTCCGTCGTAGGAAGTGTGGTTCGGAACGGCGATGATGAGAAGTCCATTTGGTTTTAATTTCTTATGAAAAATTTTCAAGTATTTTTCTCTTTCCTCTATATGCTCGAAAACATGCCATAGGGTGATAGCATCTAGACTTTCGTTTTCTATTTCTGTGAGTTCTGGATTGGAAATGAAAATTGTTTTTTTGGATTTTTGTTTTGCAAAATTTCTTGCATTTTCATTTGGTTCAAATCCGAAAGTAGTGTATTTGTTTTCTATAAATTTCACAAACTCTCCCGCGCCGCATCCATAGTCTAATATTTTCAAATGAGTTCCTATTTCATTCTTGATTATATTTTTTTTATAATTGAGATTAAACTTCTGTAAAAATTTATATACTTTTTCTTTCAAACTTCCCGAATCCTGATGATGTGAAATGTAATTTTTACTTTCATAATATTTTCCTAAATCATCGGGCAGGGGAGAAGTTTTATAAATCCCTTGGATTTCTGTTTCTATAATTTCAAATTCTTCCTGTGAGAGAAAGTGGTCTTTTATTTTCATTTTAATTTTTTATAAAACAATCATAATGTTTCACATGAAACATTGTGATTTTATTTTCCTAAATAAATTAATAAGACATTAATATCCGCTGGTGACACTCCTGATATTCTAGAAGCTTGTGCGATATTTTTTGGGCGAATATTATTCATCTTTTGTAGAGCTTCTGAAGAAAGTGAAGTTACTTTGCTAAAATCAAAATCATCTGGAATTTTTATATTTTCCATTCTTTGGAGTTTTGCTACATTTTCTTTTTCTTTTTCTATGTAGCCTTTATATTTTATATTGATTTCTGCTTGTTCTTGTATCTCTTCAGAATATTCTCTCGCTTTATTTCCTATGATTTCTATTTTAGAAAGTTTTTCTAAATTTATATTAGGACGAGTTAAAATTTGAGATGCTCTGTATGCTTGATCTACAGGATTGCTTTCGTTTTCTTCAAGAATAGGATTTATAACATTTGGTTTTAATGATAATTCTTTTAGGAATTCTTCCAGTTCTCCAGACTTTTTGATTTTTTCTTCTACTTTTCTGAGTCTTTCTTCTGATGCTAAACCTATGTTATAAGATTTTTCAGTCAGACGAATATCAGCATTATCTTGTCTTAGAAGGAGTCTGTATTCTGCTCTTGATGTGAACATACGATAAGGCTCTTCTGTTCCTTTCGTGATGAGGTCGTCTATCAGTACACCTATATAAGCCTCATCTCTGCTGAGGATAAATTCATCTTTGCCGTGAACTTTATTATGTGCATTGATTCCTGCAATCAGACCTTGCCCTGCTGCTTCTTCGTAGCCTGTAGTTCCGTTGATTTGTCCAGCGAAAAATAAATTTTCAGTCAGTTTGGTTTCCAAAGTATGTTTCAGTTGAGTAGGAGGGAAGTAGTCGTACTCTATGGCGTAACCTGGGCGAAATATTTTAGCATTTTCAAAACCTGGTACATGTTTCAGCGCTTTAGCTTGAATATCTTCTGGAAGCGAAGAACTGAAACCATTTACATAGATTTCAACAGTTTTCCAACCTTCTGGTTCTACGAAAAGCTGATGTCTGTTTCGTTCAGAGAAACGATTGATTTTATCCTCTATACTTGGGCAGTATCTTGGTCCTATACTTTGTATAGTTCCGTTGAACATTGGACTTCTATCAAATCCAGAACGGAGAATATCATGTACAGTTTCGTTTGTGTAAGTGATATAGCAGCTTCTTTGTTCTTTGAGTTTAGGAGTATCGAGGTAAGAGAATTTTTGTGGATTTTCATCGCCTTTTTGTTCCTCCATTTTGGAATAATCCAGACTTCTTCCATCTATTCTTACAGGCGTTCCTGTTTTCATTCTTCCTGCCTCAAAACCTAAACTTACTAATTGTTCAGTAATTCCAAAGGCTTTTGGTTCGCCCATTCTTCCTCCGCCGAATTGTTTTTCTCCGATATGTATCAGTCCATTTAGGAAAGTTCCATTGGTAAGAACTACTGCTTTTCCACGGATTTCTACACCGATGTTGGTAATTACTCCTGCTACTTTGCCATTTTCTATAATGATATTTTTTACCATATCTTGGAAAAAATCAAGATTAGGAGTGTTTTCTAAAGCCAATCTCCATTCTTCTGCAAAGAGCATTCTGTCGTTTTGAGTTCGTGGCGACCACATAGCAGGTCCTTTTGATAGGTTAAGCATCTTGAACTGTATGGCAGATTTATCAGCTATGATTCCAGAATATCCGCCAAGTGCATCTATTTCACGAACGATTTGTCCTTTTGCTATTCCGCCCATCGCAGGGTTACAGCTCATCTGTCCGATGGTCTGCATGTTCATAGTAACCAGTATAGTTTTAGAGCCGAGATTCGCTGCTGCTGCGGCAGCTTCACAGCCTGCGTGTCCTCCACCTACTACGATTACATCGTATATTTCGTTTATCATATATTGTAAATAAGTTTATAAATAATAAAAATGTTTCCCGTGAAACATTAAAATAAATTGATATAAAAATCTTCTTTCGTTCTCATTTCTTTTTGTTCTTCATCGGATTTGTCTTTATATCCGCAAAGGTGAAGAACGCCATGAGCCAGAACCCTTAGTAATTCCTTTTCAAAACCACTGGATAGGGTAGAGGCGTTTTCCGAAATGCGCGGCAAAGATATAAAAATATCTCCGCTTATGGTTTTGCCTTTTACATAATCAAAAGTGATGATGTCCGTATAGTAATCATGATTAAGAAAATCCTGATTTACTTTTAGCAGGTATTCATCATCACAGAAAATATAATTGATATTTCCTACTTTTTTCTCTTCATTTAAAATAAGTTTTTCAATCCATTCCGAACAATTTTCAGGAAGGGAAATTTCCTCTACATTTTCAAAAAAATACTGTATCATTCTGCTTTATTTATCTCTAAAAAATTAGAACCAATGTCCTAAAATCACACTAAAAATTCCTTTTCCTTTATTCACAGCCTTGCTGTAATTTAGTTTTATCTGCCCAAAAGGAGATTTGTATCCAGCGGTAATTCCACCAGAAATATCGCCTACTTTTAGAATATGATTTATTTTATGTTCATCAAAGGTATTGATAAGATTAATATGCCCTGTGATGAAATAATTTTTCTTAATCCTAAACTGAAAATCATTCCCAGCAACGATAAGATTATCCGTGGCAAAATTCCCAAACTGGTAGCCTTGGAAACTTACAAAATTGACTAAATTCTGCTCAAAAATTCCACCTGGGTAGAAATGATAATAGTATGGAACATCTTTCCCAAAAGTAAATCCTCCGAAAAGATTCAGCCTATAAGTTATACGGCTAGAAATAGGAAAACTCATTCGGATGTCAGCTTTGGTTTGGAAAATTTGTTTTTCAATATTTTTATTAAAAATATCTAATAATTTTCCTTCTATATTAAGGTAGAAACCTCTTGACGAAAAATCCTTGTCATTCCTCGTATCACTTTTAATGAAAACATAAGGATTGAGAAAGTTCTTTTCATTATCATAGCGGGTAGTTCCTATTTTGGACTCAAAATAATCATGGCTCATTCCACCTCCTATGGCATATCTATCTTTCCAAATAGACTGAAGATAAATTTCATTTCTAAACCATTTCCATTTTCCTATTTCATTTCTATTATCATCATTAAGCTGTAGACTCATCCCAGAAGAATAAATCCCAAACCCAGGGAAGTAGCCATTATCTACAAAATAATTAAAATAATACCTCGGTTTATTTCCTCCCACGATGGCATCAAGGGAGAGAATAGAGTTTTGGAATAAAAACCTTTTGATGGTTGTATTGATGAGCAGTCCTGTTTTGAAAACTTCATCATAATGCAGCCCAAATTTTAGTATAAATCGGGCATCATCTTCTTCTAATTCTAGTTTTAAAATATTTTTCCCTTGATGCTGCATCAGGTCATAATTGATAAGTTTATAATTATTGGTAGCGTATAATTTATCGATCATTTGGTTAATTCCAGCATAAGTCTGCAGGGAAGGAATTTTAAGGTTCATTTTCCCTTTTACATAAGATTCATTGAAAATCCTGCTGTTCACTAAAACAAGGCTGTCTACTTTATAAACATTAGCATAGACAGGTTTGCTCATCATTTTCGGTAGAGAATCTCTTTTTGGTAATTTATTGAGTATATCAATGTATTTTTTAGCTTCTATATATCCTAGGTTTAGGATTTTTTCTTTGTCGCCGTAGCTTGTGGAAGAATATCCTTTCAGATTAGGATGAATTCTTATATCTGTATTTTTATACTGAGTTTTATTTTCGTTTTGTATAGTGAAATCTATCACTTGGTCTAAAATCTTTATAGCCGAATTAAGCTCATCTTTATTCGCAAGAGGAAGTGTCAAATCCACTCCGATGACAATGTCCATTCCTTTCTCTTTAAGAGGTTTTGATGGAAAATTCACTGTCATTGCGCCATCTATGTACAGACTGTCATTTATTTTCACGGGATTTATCAGTGAAGGATAGGCAGAACTCGCCATGATAGAATTCACCAAATCTCCTTTTTCAAAAATTTTTACTTTTCCATTTTCCAGATTGGTTGCCACACACATGAAAGGAATATTCAGTTTGGAGAAATCTGTGACATTAGAAACATTGTTAAACAAATCCTTTAGGAGGAAAAGATTTTTTTGTCCTTGTGAAATGGCTTTTGGCAGGACATTGAATTTACCTTTTTCAAAAGGAATATTCAGCAGGTATTTGTCATTATTTTTATCAAAGAAGGAGGTTTCTTTTCGGTCTTTTTCATTGGCAAGAATTTCGTAAAAATCAGTTTCTTTAATGATTTTTTCTATTTCCTTTGCTGAATAGCCCGATGCATAAAGCCCTCCAACTATCGCTCCCATGCTGGTTCCAGAGATGTAGTCTATTTTTACTCCCAGTGAGTCTATCACCTTCAATACACCTACATGAGCAAAACCTTTCGCGCCGCCGCCCGCTAGAGAAAGCCCTACTTTTGGGTTTTTCGGAATTTTTATGTTTTCTTTTACCTGAGCTTTATACAAAGTCAAAGAAAACATTATTATAAATATTTGAAGTAATTTTTTCATAATCAGTCTTTTACATAAATTCTTTTGACTCTTCGTGAAATGGAAGTAAGAACCTCGTAAGGAATGGTCTGGCAGTATTCTGCAAAATCTTCCAAAGTCTTCCAGGAATTAAATATAATAACCTCATCACCTTCCTTTGCAGGAATTTCGCCCAAATCTGCCATGAGCATATCCATACACACATTTCCCACGATAGGAACTTTCTGTCCTTTGATGATGACAAATCCCTTTTTGTTTCCTATTAGCCTCGGAATACCGTCTGCATAGCCTATCGGAATGGTGGCTATTCGGGTGTCTTTTTCTGCAATGTATTTTCTGCTGTATCCTATGGAATCTCCTTTTTCTACTTTGGAAATCTGAGAAATGACTGTTTTAAATGTAGCTACATTTTGGAGCTGTTTTTCTATTTCAGGAACACAGGAAATGCCCATCATCCCAATGCCTATTCTTACCATATTATATTGATAATCAGTGAAATTGATAATTCCAGCTGTATTGAGAATATGTCTAATAGGTTTATAATCAATATTTTGGATGATTTTACTTGAAACTCGCTCGAAGGTTTCCAGCTGGTGCAGTGTATATTCCTTTTCTTCGGGAACATCTGCGCAAGATAAATGGCTGAAAATACTCGCTATTTTGACATTGTATTTTTTCAAGGAATTAATCAAATCATCTATTTCATCTTCTTTAAAACCAAGGCGATGCATTCCTGTTTCTATCTTGATATGGATAGGGTAGGTCTCTTGGATTCCTTTCGCTTGAAGCTGTTTCCCAAATAAATCCAAAACCCTCAGGCTGTATATCTCTGGTTCCAGATGATAATCTATGATAGTGTCATAGCTGCTCTGCTCAGGATTCATCACAAGGATAGGCGTAGTGACGCCGTTTTTCCGTAAATCAACCCCCTCATCTGCATAGGCAACTCCCAGATAATCAATATGGTGATGCTGTAGATATTCGGCAATTTCATAGCCGCCCAGTCCATAGGAAAAAGCTTTTACCATCGCACAGACTTTTGTCTCTGGTTTCAGTAAACTCTTGTGAATGTTTATATTATGCACGATGGCATTAAGATTTACTTCAAGCGTAGTATCATGCTTTTGTAGTTCTAAAAGTTTTTTGATTTTTTCAATTTCAAAAACTCTTGCTCCTTTTAATAAAATCAACTGATTTTCAATCGTATTGAGATACTGGCTGTCTATAAGTTCCTGAGTATTGTCAAAGATTTTGACTTTCCCTGAAAACAAATCTTTATACTTTGTGATGTGTTCGCCGATGAGAATGATATTTTCAAAATCCTGCTCTTTGGTAAGTTCAGCCACTTTTTTATACAATATTTCATCCTCTTCTATTGTGTCCAAAATATCTGTAAGGATCAGCGATTTTTTTTGCTTTTTATATTGGTTAATGAATTGATATGCAATAATTAACGAATCCAAATCCAGGTTAAAAGAATCATTGATAATCAGATTATTCCTAATGCCGTTCACACTCTCCAGACGCATTTCCACTGAATGCAGGTCTTGGATTTTGGTCACGATTTTTTCGTTGGAGATTTTCAGTGATTTTAAAACGGCTACAATCGCCAGAATATTGGAAAGTGTAGCCTCATCCCGTTTTTGGAGAGAAATACTGATTTCTTCATCAAAATATTTTATCCCGATGCGTTCATTAGGATTTTTATAATCGGAAGAAATACGGACATCATTTCTTTGATTTAGTCCGAAACTAATTAAATTTTTACTTGAATAAAGTTGATTTACTAAATTATAAACCAATTCATTATCTCCGTTATAAATAATAGTTTCACTTTCTTTGAAAAGAATGATTTTTTCGTTTATCAGTTCTTCTTCATTTTTAAAATTAGAAGAATGAGCAGAACCGATGTGCGTCAAAATGCCGATTTTCGGAGCGAAAATATTTTCCAATTTTGCCATTTCGCTCGGTTTAGAAATTCCGACTTCAAAAATTCCCAGCTGGTGTTCCTCATTGATTTGCAGCAGCGAGATAGGAAGCCCAATCTGCGAGTTGAAACTTTTGGGAGATTTCACCGTAGAAAATTCATCCCAAAGACACTGATAAAGCCATTCTTTTACAATGGTTTTGCCGTTGCTTCCTGTAATGCCGATGGTGTTTTCTAAATGTGAATTTTCTAAATGTTTTTTGGCTAAAATTTGTAAAAACTCGATGGAATTTTTGGTGATAATCCATGTAATGTCTTTGTATTCAGGATGGTAGTTTTCAGAGATAATGACTTTCACACCTTTTTCTACTACGGAAGAAATGTATTTTTCGCCAGAATTATTTTTGGTGTTAATGGCAATAAATGCCATATCCGAAATAGAATAAAGATTTCGGCTGTCAAAAGAGATATTGCTGATGAGAATATCTGGATTCCCAATCAGTTTAGAATCTGTAAGTTGCGAAATTTGTAATGTGCTGTATTTCATTATTTTTTATTCAAAACTTCTTCTGTAAAAACTTTTCTGCTCACAGCCTCGTAGCTGTCAGTTTCTCCTAATTGTACCAAATCATCACTCCCTGAGGTTCTCATGGAATAATTAGCCAAGTTCCCTGTTTTCTTGCAGATGGCATGGACTTTCGTTACATATTCTGCCGTGGCCATCAGGTTGGGCATCGGCCCGAAAGGTCTTCCCATGTAGTCCATATCCAGCCCTGCAATCACCACACGAATGCCGTTGTTCGCCAGCTGATTGGCTATTTCTACAATGCTTTCATCAAAAAACTGCGCCTCATCTATGCCCACCACATCACAGTTAGACCCAAGGAGTAGAATCTCATCAGGAGTTTCTACGGGAGTGCTTTTTATTTTATTTTGGTTGTGAGAGACCACCTCTTCATCGGCATAGCGGTTGTCCAGCTTTGGTTTGAAGATTTCTACCTGCTGTCCAGCCATCTCTGCACGGCGGAGCCTTCTGATGAGTTCTTCGGTTTTTCCAGAAAACATAGAACCACAGATAACCTCCATCCAGCCACTTTGTTTGGCGTGATTGATTGTATTTTCTAAAAACATTGTAAATTAGCCTTTTGATTTTGATGTAAAAAATTCAAAATTAAATCCCAAATTTAAACAATTTTAATAAAAGAATTTATGAGCGGTATACTTTATTTTGTTCCTACGCCTATTGGCAATTTGGAAGATATGACTTTTCGGGCAGTAAAAATTTTGAAAGAAGTGGACTATATTCTTTGTGAAGATACACGGACTTCGGGAATTTTATTGAAACATTTTGAAATTTCTAAAACATTGAAATCATATCACTTACACAATGAACATCAAGCGACACTTAAAGTGATAGAAGACCTGAAAAACGGTCAGAATATCGCCATCATTACCGATGCAGGAACGCCTGGAATTTCTGATCCTGGCTATCTGCTGGCAAAGGCATGCGCGGACAACGAGGTGGAAATGCAGTGTCTGCCTGGTGCTACGGCTTTCGTGCCGGCACTGGTGGTTTCTGGACTGCCTAATAATGAGTTTTTGTTCGTGGGATTTCTACCACAGAAAAAGGGAAGACAGACAAAACTAAAACAACTGGCGGAGGAGAAAAAAACGATAGTTCTCTACGAAAGTCCGCACAAGATAAACACCACTCTGGAGCAGATAAAGGAGTTTTTTGGAGAGGGAACAAAAATCAGCCTCAGCCGAGAAATTTCCAAAAAATTTGAAGAAACCAAACGCGGAACTATAGAAGAACTCATAGAATTTTCCAAAAGTAAAACCCTGAAAGGCGAAATGGTTTTGGTGGTGAATAACCAGATTTGATGGATTTTAATTTTTTAAAAATTGAAAAAAATATCAAATGAACCAATTAAAATTAGAAAAACATAGCGGTGGAAAAAAGAAGTATTTTACTGATAATAAAATTGTTAATTATATTGGTGTCTTTGTTAGGTTGTGCAAAAAATGAAACACATAAGGATAACATTGTGCCAGATATAAGTGTCAATGATATAAAATTATCAGATACTACTGCTGTAGTTTTAGGGTATAATGATTTGAAATACAATGTTATAGAGGATAAGGAAGCATTGCCCTATGCTGTTTTTACTAATGAAAATAAAACCGAAACCCTGAAACTTTATCTTTTCTATGGAACGAAAAGAAACGAATTTTATCAAGCAGAAATAAGTCTATATGATAAGAAAACAGTCCCAAATCCTACTAAATATAAAAACTTTTCCACGGAAAGCGGAATAAAATTAGGTATTTCTAAAAAAGATTTGATAAAGATAAAAGGAAATAATTTTGTAGAAACTAATCATGTTCTTCGGTATGAAATCTCAGATTATGAAAAGTCTCATTTTTTAGAAAAGTATAATTTGCCAATTTATTTTGCAGAATATACTTTTGACCAAGATAAGCTGTGTAAAATTTATTTTGGTTTTGAGTATCCGTAGGAGATTTATTTAAAGTAAAAGATTAGATAATCAAAA
>CAUPCB010000015.1:0-37233 GCA_963509715.1 uncultured Flavobacteriaceae bacterium
TTTGTGGAATCCTATCCTCTCTGCGAAAAATGTAGAATTGTCCAAATTGCATAAAGAAAAAGAATTTATTTAAAATTAAAAAAATGTAAAAATCTAGATGTATTTGTCTAGAATATTTAAAAATCTAAAGAAATGGCAAAAGAAATTAAATTTGATATTGAATCAAGAGACGCATTAAAAAGAGGTGTAGATGCATTGGCGAATGCAGTAAAAGTGACATTGGGGCCTAAAGGACGAAATGTAGTGATTGAAAAATCTTTCGGGGCGCCGCATGTGACTAAAGATGGAGTTTCTGTAGCGAAAGAAATCGAGCTGGAAGACAAAGTAGAAAATATGGGTGCTCAGATGGTAAAAGAAGTAGCTTCTAAAACCAATGACATCGCAGGAGATGGAACAACTACAGCTACTGTTTTGGCTCAGGCTATCGTGAGAGAAGGGCTGAAAAATGTGGCGGCAGGAGCAAACCCAATGGACCTGAAAAGAGGAATCGACAAGGCTGTTTCTACAGTGGTAGAAAACCTTAAATCTCAGTCTCAGCAAGTAGGAGATAACAATGATAAAATCAAGCAAGTAGCTTCTGTTTCTGCGAATAATGATGAAACCATCGGTGGGCTTATCGCTGATGCTTTCGCGAAAGTTGGTAAAGAAGGAGTAATCACCGTGGAAGAAGCGAAAGGAATAGATACTACGGTAGATGTGGTGGAAGGTATGCAGTTTGACAGAGGTTACCAGTCGCCATATTTCGTGACTAATCCAGACAAAATGGTGGCAGAATTGGACAACCCGTACATTCTTTTAGTAGAGAAAAAAATCTCTTCTATGAAGGAGCTGCTTCCAGTTTTAGAGCCTGTGGCTCAGCAGGGAAAATCTTTATTGATTATTTCCGAAGAAGTAGAAGGCGAAGCTTTGGCAACTTTGGTTGTAAATAAACTAAGAGGTTCGCTTAAAATCGCAGCTGTGAAAGCTCCTGGTTTCGGTGACAGAAGAAAAGCTATGCTAGAGGACATCGCTATCCTTACAGGCGGGCAAGTGATTTCTGAAGAAAGAGGTTTCACTATGGAAAATGCTTCTATCGAGCTTCTTGGTAAAGCTGAAAAAGTAGTGATTGACAAAGATAATACGACTATCGTAAACGGAGCGGGAGATGATGCCCAAATCAAAGCGAGAGTAAACCAAATCAAAGCTCAGTTAGAATCTACAACTTCTGACTATGACAAAGAAAAACTTCAAGAAAGATTGGCCAAATTGGCAGGTGGTGTAGCTGTGCTTTATGTAGGCGCTGCTTCTGAAGTGGAAATGAAAGAGAAAAAAGACCGAGTAGATGATGCCCTGCATGCGACGAGAGCCGCTGTAGAAGAAGGTATCGTAGCAGGTGGAGGAGTTGCCCTTGTAAGAGCGATAGAATCTCTGAACAATCTTCACGGATTGAACCAAGATGAAAACACAGGTATCAAAATCGTGAAAAGAGCGATAGAAGAGCCACTAAGACAAATCGTAGCGAATGCAGGCGGCGAAGGCTCTGTAATCGTAGCGAAAGTATCAGAAGGTAAGGCAGATTTCGGGTACAATGCAAAAACGGATGAGTTTGTAAACATGCTGGAAGCAGGAATCATAGACCCTACGAAGGTAACTCGTGTAGCCCTAGAAAACGCGGCATCTGTAGCAGGTATGCTTCTTACTACCGAGTGTGTCATCACAGAAATCCCAAAACCTGAACCACCAATGCCACCAATGGGAGGCGGTATGCCAGGAATGATGTAATAAATAATAACTTAAAAGCTAACGGCTTTGTGCTGTTAGCTTTTTAATTTTAATATTATAATTTATGACAAAATATTTATTTATAGACACCAACATATATTTGAAGTTTTATCATTTTTCAAATGATGATTTGGAAGAATTAAAGAAAGTAGTGGCGTTATTAAATAATCGCAAAATAAAATTATTTGTTCCAAAGCAAGTTAAAAATGAATTTTATAGGAATAGAGATAGTAAATTGGCAGATGCAATAAAACAAATTAAGGATAGTAAACCCCAAATGAATTTACCTACTTTTTGTAGGGCATATTCTCATTATGATGAAATTAATAAATATGTGAAAAATATAGAGAAAGAAAAGGGTGATTTACTAAAAACTTTGTTAGATGATATTAAAAATAAACAACTTAAAGCAGATAATGTTATTGAGAAGTTATTTGATATCGCTCAAGAAATAGATTATACTCCTGAAATAGTTAGTCGGAGTAAATTTCGGTATGATTTAGGAAATCCTCCTGGTAAGGGTAATTCATATGGAGATGCTTTAAATTGGGAGTGTTTATTGACAATAGAAAATTCAGATTGTTTTAATACAGAAAAATATGATTTATATTTCATTTCTGATGACCAAGATTACACCTCTTCTATTGATAAGGGTGTCTTTAATAATTTTCTATCAGAAGAATGGAATAAACAAAAAGGTTCCAAAATATTATTTTACAAAAATTTAACCGAATTTTTTAATGAAAATTATTCACATATTAAATTAGCAGATGATTTCGAAAGAGAATTATTGGTTGATAAATTTGTAAATTCACATAGTTTTTATAACACAAGGTATAATTTATTAGCATTACATGACTTTGGTATTGGTGAGTTATCAGACGAGCAAGTTGAAAGAATACTTACAGCAAGTATTAATAATACACAAATAAATTTGATAAGTCAAGATGATGATATTAACAAAATGTTATACGAAATAATTGATAATTATGATAATAAAATTGATGTAACTTTATTGAATAAGTTTAAAATAGAGAATCCAAGGAAATAGATAGATTTTCTGTTTCACATTTTTTGCTGTTACATCATTTTTTTTCCATTATTCAGACCACAATACAAATAAAAAACCACTCGAGAAATTGGGTGGTTTTTATTATTTTTGTTCTGTATTATATTTATATATCATGAAAAGGGATATTATTTTTGCCTTATTGGGTTTGATGTTAGTATCATGTACGCCTTCTTTTTTTACTTCTTATTTTGCTAAAATAGAGGATTTGAGCAAGCTTGATGGCAGGTATTATGCCAAGTCTGATTTGGAGCTGGGAAAAGATACCTATCAGCGAAAAGCACATTTGCTAAGATTGTTTAATATGGATGGAAATATACAGGCTACCTACTATGTAGATGTGAAATTTGAAGAACCAAATAAGGTGCATCTCACTTATCCTATTTTAAAGAATGACAGCCTTGTTATTGAAAATAAGACTTTTACAGGAAAACGAAAGAAAAAAAGTTTAGAAATTATTTTTGCGAACCAAGATATTTATATTCCTTTAGTTTATTTGGACTCCAATATTGATAAGCTGAAAATAGGTTTAGACAAAAAAAATAACAGTCTTTTATTAGAAAAATACACCTATTTTGGCGGGAATATTCTTATTTTTGGGTCAAGTTTCGGAGGAAAAAGATATTTCCCTTTCTATAAATATGATGAGTATAAAGCTGCCAAATCTTTCTATAAAAATGGGAAGTTTGGGATTTCAAGAGCAGACAAAACAATAGTAGAACCGATTTATGATTATGCATATGATTTTGAAAATAATTATATCATAGCTGGTTACAAAGGAAAGGAAGAACTTCTGGATATCGATGGAAAGCAGATTATCTCTCCCAGATATGATAAAATAGTAGATATTCTCCCTTTGTATGGCAGAGGTGGCTTATTGGGAACCTTCTTTAAGGTAATGAATAATGGCAAAATAGGTTTGGTAAATGATAGAGGTGAAGAAATTATTCCTACAAAATATGATAATATAGGATCTTATAATGGTTTTTTCTCACTTGAACTAAACAATAAATATGGCTATGCCACAACCGAAGGCGTGCTGTATCCTGCAATATATGATATGTTTGATGATAATCTTGCCGATTGTGGAAACCGAGTATATCATGCAGCTAAACGAGATGGAGAAGAGTATATTTTGGATAATGAAGGGAATGAGTATAAATCCCAAAAAAAGTTTCCTAAGGTGTGGATAAGACAAATTATACAGGTCTGCCCTGATTTAGAAACCAAAAGAAAAGTCTCTCCCGATGAGGACGAGAAATAAATTTCCCTTGCCGCTCTTATTGAGTGGCTTTTGTTTTTATTTCGGTTTAAAATAAAAAGCCTATCTTTACGGACTTTTTTTGAAAAAATCTGAAAATATGTCACAAAACAATACTTTAAAGGGAGTGCTCTTGGTGGGACTCGGAGCGACCAGCTACGGAATGCTGGCAACTTTCGTGAAACTTGCCTATTCAGAAAATTATACCACAGCGGAGGTGACTGCTTCGCAGTTTGTTTTTGGGATTTTAGGAATGTTTCTCATTGGTCTTTATTACAAATTTAAAAATAAAGAAGCCACCGAAAACCCTTCTAAATCAGATATTGCTAAACTCATGCTGGCAGGGACTTCTCTGGGGATGACCAGCGTTTTCTATTATCTCGCGGTGCGGTATATCAATGTTTCCATTGCCATAGTTCTGCTGATGCAGACAGTCTGGATGGGCGTGATTTTGGAATATTTTTTGGATAAAGTAGTTCCATCCATGCAGAAAATCATTTCTGTGGCAGTGGTGCTTACAGGGACTGTCTTGGCGACCAATCTGCTCCACTCAGACCTGAATATAGACTGGCGAGGGATTGTTTGGGGAATACTTGCGGCTTCATCTTTTACTACTACGATGTTTACTGCCAATCGTATCGCTCCTCACATTGTACCACACAAAAGAAGTCTTTACATGCTTTTTGGTGGGGCGGTTATAGTGGCTGTTTTTGGCTTTATCACTCAGTTTGGGCCAAATAATTTCCAATGGGCAAAAGAGCTTTTTTCTGGAATAAATGAAAATAATGTTATCCAAGATTTTAATTTTGGGATTTTTACCAAATGGGGGATTGTCATTGCTCTTTTTGGGACGATTATTCCACCGCTGCTTATGAATGCAGGTTTCCCTCATACAGGGCTGGGGCTGGGGAGCATCATCAGTTCTGTGGAGCTTCCTGTTTCTGTGATGATGGCTTTTTTCATCTTAGGCGAGACTGTTATTTTCAGCCAATGGGTAGGGATTGCCCTTATTCTGATAGCGATAGTTATCATGAATATTCAGTTTAAAAAGAAATAAAATTTATATTAAAGAAAATAAACAATCAAACCAAAGCTAAAATTCATTGTATTTTTAGCTTTTTTTAACCAAAAAATATATTTATGATTTCAAAAAAATTGTTTCCTCTGGCGTTGGGAGGTTTAGGCATCGGCACTACAGAATTTGTGATTATGGGACTGCTTCCAGATGTCGCAGATTCGCTGAGGGTTTCTATTCCACAGGCGGGATATCTTATTTCTTCCTATGCGCTGGGCGTGGTTATAGGGGCGCCTATTTTGGTGGCGTTCTCATCTAAATATCCTCCAAAGAAAACCCTCATCGCACTGATGATTTTATTTACCGTGTTCAATGGACTTTCTGCCATTGCACCAGAATATTATACGCTTCTCGCTTTTAGATTTTTATCGGGGCTACCTCATGGAGCATTCTTCGGTGTGGGAGCTGTGGTAGCGACCAGATTAGCACAAGAGGGCAAACAGGCTCAGGCGATAGCCGCAATGTTCTCAGGGCTTACGGTGGCAAATCTTGCGATGGTTCCGCTGGTGAACTACATCGGACAAATGGTCAGTTGGAGAGTGGCTTTTGGGATTGTGGCGGTTTTAGGATTGCTCACGGTTTTATTTTTAAAATTATGGCTTCCTCAAATGGGAAATCTCCGCAATGTGGGGCTTCGCCAAGAGTTAGAATTCTTCAAAACACCCAAGGCGTGGCATATCATTGGGATTGCAGCGATTGGTTTCGGAGGGCTTTTTTCTTGGTTTAGTTATATCGCTCCTTTGCTTACGAAAGTTTCAGGTTTTCCAGCAGAAAATATTTCTTACATGATGGTTTTGGCGGGTGCTGGCATGGTGGTAGGGAACTATCTCGGCGGGAAACTCGCGGATAAAATCATCCCTGTGAAAGCGACAGCATTGCTGCTTCTTATGATGGTGGTGTCGTTGTTTTTGGTGTTTATGTTTTCGGAAAACCAAATGGCTTCATTGGTTTTGACTTTCATCTGTGGGGTGCTGTCTATGGCGGCAGGTTCTCCGCTTAATATCCTGATGCTTCGCGCAGCCAAAAACTCGGAAATGATGGCGGCGGCGTTTATGCAGGCGGCGTTTAATATCGCAAACTCTCTAGGGGCGTTCTTGGGTGGTATTCCTCTCAGTTTGGGCTTGGCTTACAATTACCCTTCACTTGTAGGAGTTTTACTCGCAGGATTGGGTTTCCTGCTGACCGTTTTTTACTATAAAATTTATAAAACAGAATAGAAAAATAAAAAAATCCCTTAAAAAGGGATTTTTTTATTTGTTATAATCTATACTAACTTCAGCTTTTTTTGTTTTCTGGTTATTTTCTGAATAATATCTTATTGTTTTTGTAGGATAATTATCTTTATTAAAAGTGTTTTCATATATCAATTTATGTGTAGAAGAAGATACAATTACATTTTGAAAAGAATCTTCTTGGGTGATTTCTTCAGAAACAATATTTCCCGATAAACTCAAACCAATAAAACCTGAATAGACAATATTTTTAAATCCTGTTATATTTTTGAAAGAAGGGTTATGGGGCGAATAGCTATATATGGTTGTTGTTTTGTATGTGTCAGGATTGCTGTGCTCACTTTTAGAGGATCTAACTTTAGATATGATTTTCTTATCATTATCTAACGTGAAAACGGTCGTAGAAGAATCCTCTCCATTGAAACTATCATTAGTATAGTATTTAGCTGTTTCATTTTTTGTAATTGTAGAAGAATTATGTGTGTATGTTATGTCAGTCACAATTTTTCTTTTAGTGTTTGTGCCTATAACCTCTTCTTCTACACTTATTTCTTTAATTAAGTTTCCGTTATTATCATAAGTGAAATTAATTTCTCTTTGATTATCAATTCCTAAAAATTTGATATTGCTTATCAAATCATTATTGTAATTGAAGATAGTTTTAGAGTATTTATCTGTTATATTAGTTAATTTATTACCTGTATAATTGAAATTTCTTACAATAATTTCTCCGTTTTGTTCTCCAGAAAATCTTATAGGAAGAATTTTCTGTTCTTCAGAAATAGAGGTAATAGTTGTGTCATTGTCTCTATTATTACAAGCTGTGAATATAGAGCAGATAAATAATAAAATAAAAAAGTGTCTCATATCATTAAATTTAAAATTTAAACAAAAATAAGATAAATTTCATCAATTTACCTTATTTTATAAATAATTTTCAAACTTACCCAAACGCTCTTTTTAGAAGGCTTTCTACTTTTGGTTCGCTGCCTCGGAAGGCTTTGTAGAGTTCCATCGGAGCTTGGGTTCCGCCTAGGGAAAGCAGGGTTTTGTATTTTCTTGCAATTTCAGAATTGAAAATTCCATTTTCCTTGAAATACTGGAAAGCATCCGCATCTAGGACTTCCGCCCATTTGTAGGAATAATATCCCGCCGAATATCCTCCTTGGAAAATGTGCGAAAAACTTGGAGAAATCGCAGTTTCCACATTTACAGGGTAAAGACTGCATTTTTTGGTTTGTTTAGTTTCAAAGGTCTTGATGTCCTGCACGGCTTCGGGCTGTGTGTGGTAGGTCATATCCAAAAGACCAAATCCCAGCTGTCTCAGTGTTTGATAGCCTTCCATGAAGTTTTTAGACTCGTTGATTTTCTTGATTTTTTCATCCGAAAGCACTTCGCCCGTTTGGTAATGTTTCGCGAAAGTTTTCAAAAATTCTGGCTCGTAGCAGTAGTTTTCCAAGAATTGGGAAGGAAGCTCCACGAAATCCCATTTCACCGAAGTTCCAGAGAGATTAGGATATTGGGTATCAGCCAAAATCCCATGCAGAGCGTGTCCAAATTCATGGAATAATGTCGTTACTTCTTGGAAAGTCAGCAGACTTGGCGTGTCTGCGGTCGGTTTAGAGAAATTACACACTACGGAAATATGCGGTCGCGAGTTTGCGCTGTCTTTTTTCCATTGATTTTTGAAGCTGGTCATCCATGCGCCTGCTCTCTTGCCTTTTCGAGGGAAATAATCTACATAAAGCACTGCTTTTAGGCTGTTGTTCTCAAAAACCTCATAAACACGCACTTCTGAGTGATATTTCTGAATGTCTGTAACTTCTTTAAAATCAAGGTTAAAGAGTTTTCCTGCTAAATCAAAAACAGCATCCTGCACCTTTTCCAATGGGAAAAATGGTTTTAGTTCCTCATCATTGAGGTCAAATTTCTGTTTTCTTAGTTTTTCTGCATAGTAGGCGTGGTCATAAGTCTCCATTTTATCTATTCCATCGGCTTTTGCTAACTCTTTTAGTTGGGCAGTTTCCTTTTCTGCGTAAGGCGTAGCCGCTGTGAGAAGCTGATTTAGAAAATCAAAAACTTTCTTTGGACTTTCTGCCATTCTCTCCTCCAAAACATATTCCGCAAAGTTTTTGTAGCCGAGAAGTTCTGCTTTTTGCTGTCTTAGATTGATGATTTCTTTGATGAGGTTCTGGTTGTCAAACTCGCCTCCGTCAAATGCTTTTTTGCCATTTGCCAAAGCCAATTCTTGTCGCAGATTTCGGTTGTCTGCGTAGGTCATCGCTGGGATGTAGCTCGGATATTGCAGCGTGATGGCATAGCCTTCCAGCCCTCGCTCTTTGGCTTCTTCGGCGTATTGTGCTAAAATAGGCTCTGGAATTCCAGTCAAATCCTCTTTATTGGTAATGTGTTTGAAATAAGCATTAGTCGCAGCCAGCACATTTTGCCCAAAGTTCAGCGATTTTACAGACAGCTCAATATCTATTTTTTCTAATTTCTTTTTGTCCTCCTCATTTAGTAGGGTACCATTTCGGACAAAACCTTTGTAAGTCTCGCTCAGCAAGGTTTTCTGCTCTTCATTTAGGTTAAGATTTTCTTTTTCATCAAAAACCTTTTTTATTCTTTGGAAAAGTTTTTCGTTTTGAGAAATTTTAGATGAAAATTCTGTCAAAATAGGCGAAACTTCTTGTGCTATCTTCTGAATTTCATCATTGGTTTCAGCAGAATTTAGATTGAAAAAAATACTAGAAACTCTGTCCAGCTGCTCGCCAGAATACGCCAGCGCCTCTATGGTGTTTTCAAAAGTAGCTTCGGAAGGGTTGTTTGCTATTGCATCAATTTCTTTTTCTGACTGAGCGATAAGTTTCTGAAAAGCAGGTAAATAGCTTTCTTCTTTAATCTCCTGAAAAGGAGCTGTTTCGTATTTTGTATTGAATTTTTGGGTAAGGATATTCATTGTTTTGATTTTAAAATTTTACAAATTTAATGATTTCAGTGATTTGGTATTCGTTAAAAAACTAATTTTGTATCATTAAAAATAAAACAAAATGAAAAGAGACAAAAATATAGTTCCACTTTCCCAAGATCACCATTTTGGACTGCTTAGTGGCTGGAAAATAAAGCAGGGAATTAAGAAAAATATTTCTTATGAACGCATTAAAAACTATATAAACTATCACTGGGACAACAGCCAGAGCTTCCATTTTGATGAGGAGGAGAAAATCTTGTTTCCTTATTCTAATGATGAACTGACACAGAGAGCCCTTGATGAGCATAAAGAAATAAGAGAACTACTGAAAACCCTAAACGAAGTAGAAGATTTTGAACTACTTACGCTCTATGCAGACAAAGTTACAGAGCATATTCGTTTTGAGGAGCGGGTGCTTTTCCCTCATTTGGAAAATATTCTTACAGAAGAACAGCTTGCCGAAGTAGGAAAAAGGCTAAATGAAATCCATCATCATGCTGAAGATGAATATCACGATGAATTTTGGAAATAACTAATATTATTCTTGTAAAGCCTTGATTTCATCTCTCAGCCTTGCTGCCGTGATGAAGTCAAGATTTTTCGCCGCTGCTTCCATTTCTTTCTGTTTCTCGGCGATTATTTTTTCTATTTCTTCCGTGCTGTGTTTTTGTTTCTGTTCAGTAGCTTGTTTTAGGATTTCTTTTTGAGTGTATTTGGCATCTGGGAAATCTTTGCTTCTGCCGACTAATGTTTCAGAAATCTTCTTGTTAAGGGCTTTTGGAACGATTCCATGCCGTTCGTTGTATTGAATTTGTTTTTCGCGGCGGTAGTTGGTTTCATCTATGGTCGCCTGCATGGATTTGGTGATTTTGTCAGCATACATTATGGCTTTACCATTGATATTTCTCGCAGCCCGTCCCACAGTCTGAATCATAGAACGGCGGGAACGGAGCATTCCTTCTTTGTCAGCATCCAAAATAGCAACCAGCGAAACTTCTGGTAAATCAAGCCCTTCTCTGAGGAGATTGACCCCGACCAAAACATCAAACAAGCCCACACGCAAGTCCTGCATAATCTGAATGCGCTCCAAAGTCTCCACATCCGAATGGATATAACGAGTTCTAACACCAAATTTTGTGAAATATTTGGTGAGTTCCTCTGCCATTTTTTTAGTTAAAGTTGTTACCAAAACCCGCTCATCTTCTTCGGCTCTTTTTTGGATTTCTTCCATCAGGTCATCTATCTGGTTTTCTGTCGGTCGCACTTCTATTATTGGGTCAAGAAGTCCTGTCGGACGAATAATCTGCTCGATGTATTCACCGCCTGTTTTTTCCAGCTCATAGTCGGCAGGAGTGGCAGAAACATAAATCACCTGATTCTGCATTTCTTCAAATTCCTCAAATTTCAATGGTCGGTTGTCCATCGCTGCTGGAAGCCGAAAACCATATTCCACCAAAGCCTCTTTCCTGCTTCGGTCTCCACCATACATGGCGTGAATCTGCGGAATGGTAACATGGCTTTCATCGATGACCATCAGAAAATCCTTTGGGAAATAGTCCAAAAGGCAGAAAGGTCGTGTTCCTGGCGCTCTTCCATCGATATACCGAGAATAATTCTCAATCCCAGAGCAGTAGCCGAGTTCTTTTATCATTTCTAAATCCAGTTCAGTTCGCTCTTGTAATCGTTTGGCTTCTAATGGTTTGTCTATTTCTTTGAAGAAATCAACCTGCTTTACCAAATCATCTTGAATATTCCGAATAGCAGAGTTAAGCGTTTCTTTGGAAGTCGCAAAAAGATTGGCAGGATAGATATTGATTTTATCAAAATTAGAAATAATATTCCCTGAAACAGGGTCAAAACTTTGTATTTTTTCTATTTCATCACCGAAAAACTGTATTCGCACTGCACTATCAGCATAGGCAGGGAAAACATCCACCGCATCGCCTTTTACACGAAATGTCCCTCGTGAAAACTCGTTCAGCGTTCTGGAATAGAGCGCATTTACTAATTTGTGAAGGAGCTGTGTTCGGGAAATTTTAGAATTAAGTTCCAGTTCTATCAAAGATTTATTGAATTCCGTAGGGTTTCCAATCCCATAAATGCACGAAACAGAAGCAACTATCAGCACATCTCGCCTGCCAGAAAGAAGACTTGCCGTAGCAGAAAGTCTGAGTTTTTCTACCTCCTCATTGATACTCAAATCCTTTTCTATGTAAGTCCCTGTGCTGGCAATATACGCTTCGGGCTGGTAGTAGTCATAATAACTGACAAAATACTCCACAGCATTTTCAGGGAAAAATTCTTTGAACTCCATAAAAAGCTGTGCAGCCAGAGTTTTATTATGAGCCAAGACCAGAGTAGGTCTTTGGATTTCATTGACCACATTAGCGATGGTAAAGGTCTTTCCAGAGCCTGTTACTCCAAGCAGTGTCTGGTATTTTTCGCTGTTTTCTAGACCGTGGACAAGTTTTTTGATGGCTTGCGGTTGATCACCTGTGGGTTGGTATTCCGATTGGAGTTTGAAATTCATTAAAACTTAATTTTTACAAAAATACTTATTTTTTGATTTTGGAAAGGGTAGAGAGTTAATAATATATTAAAAAATGATGAAAGTCTTTTTTGTTACGAAAAAAATATTATATTTGCATATATTATTAATTATTTAAAATTTAGAACACAATGAAAAAGACAGTTTTAGTTTTAGGTTGCTTATTAGCAATAGGATTTTCATCAGTATCTTGTAATAGAGATGATGGTTTACCAGAAACACAAGTGGTAGTAACAAATATCCAGAGATCTGACCTTCCAAAAAGAATGGATCATTATTTAGCAACAATTTTGGGGGAGCCAAAAGTTTATAATAATACTGAAGGGTATACTAAAAAAGATAAAGCAAATCCTTATGCTGCTACCCTTGAAAAAACTTATTCAGGAGTGACAGTTACATCAGTAACAAAACAATCTCCTGCAGATGCTACCACTGGAGCTATTTACAATGTAGTTTTGTCAAATGGAGTTAAGATAGGTTTCAAAGAAAATGATTTTACTCAAATAGCATATGTTGATGGAAATGGAGATAAATTGAAAGAAGCTGCTTGGGCAGATGCACTGCCAGGTGATGTTCAAAATTCAGTTAGAGCTTTAGGAACTCCTGTAATTACTGATATTACTAAAATAGAAGTTTCTACAGAGAATAATTATACAGTAACATTTAAAGATGCAACATCTACTGTTAAGAAATATAAAAAAGATGGTACAGCTCTTTAATTAGTAAAAGGAAAATAATTATAAAAAAATCGTTTAGAGTTTATCTAAGCGATTTTTTATTTTAGTACAAAATAAAAATCCCCATAAGAAATAGGGATTTTCATTTTAATATTTAATTAGTATTTTTTCTCAACCAAAACTCTCCATCCGAAAGGATCTTCAGTTAGGTTAGTTTGTATGTTGATGAGGTCTCTTTTTAGAGTAAGAGCAAAACTTTCTTCTTCGCTTAGTTTAGGTAATTCAAGTCTTTCGTCATTGTAGCCAATAGCTTCGAAAGAGCTGGTAACCACAGCAGTTCCTACTCCCCATACTTCTTTAAGGGTTCCATTTCTATGGGCATTTACTACATCTTCCACAGCGATGTCACCTACTACTACATTGATACCTCTTCTTTGTGCCAGCTGAATGATGCTGTCTCTGGTAACCCCATCTAGAATTCTATCAGAAGTTTTTGGCGTATAGATAGTGTCGCCTATTCTTACCATTACATTCATCGTTCCACTTTCTTCGAAGTATTTATGAGTAGCATCATCTGTCCAGATAATCTGCTGGTATCCTTCTTCGTTTGCTAATTGTGTAGGGTAGAATGCTCCAGCGTAGTTGCCTGCCGCTTTAGCAAACCCAACTCCACCATTCGCCGCTCTAGAGTAGTAGTCAGAGATTTTTGCAGAAACGGGAGCAGTGTAGTAACTTTTAGCAACGGTAGCCAAGATAGCAAACATATATTTGTTAGCAGGTCTAGCCATAAGCGCTTCTTCAGTAGCAAAGATGACAGGTCTGAGATATAATGAAAACCCTTCTCCGAAAGGCACCCAGTTTCTCTCTACATCTACTAGGGCTTTTAGTCCTTCCAAGAAAACTTCTTCTGGAATGGCAGGCATAGCAAGACGCTTAGTAGATTTGTTAATTCTTGCGAAGTTTTTCTCTGGACGGAATAAGAAAACATTGTCATCTTTGTCCTTGTAGGCTTTCATTCCTTCGAAACAAGCCTGACCATAATGTACTCCCATCATCGCAGGAGAAAACTCCATTTTCCCATAAGG
Source organism: uncultured Flavobacteriaceae bacterium (assembly GCA_963509715.1). Classification (GTDB taxonomy): domain Bacteria; phylum Bacteroidota; class Bacteroidia; order Flavobacteriales; family Weeksellaceae; genus JABCPE02. The sequence goes on from CAUPCB010000015.1 coordinate 13,677, forward strand.
TATAAGTCTAGGCTCGCCCCATTTTCCGTTTTCGTATTCACAAACTATCATGTGGTCTGTAAAACCACTTCCGAAAGTTACATTGTCTTTGTCAATAGTCTCTAAGCGAGATTTTTCTACTTTTTGAATAATCATAGTAATAAAACTTTAATTGATGAACTACAAAGGTAATCATTTATTTTGTATTTAAAAAAGTCTATCTTTGTAGGGTTATAAGGTAGATTAATAATAAAAATTTAAAACTAATTTAATAATAATCAATAGTTATGAAAAAACCAAACATTTTTGAAATTGCAACAAAAGAATTAAGCCAAGATGCCTTTATTACTTGGCTTTTGAAATGGGCAGATGATTCTTGTAAGAACTTAGATGAAGATTTGCATCAATGCGGGAAAGAATTTGTTTCTACATTGATAAAGAAGCAAAACCCAAATTTTTCAGAATCTATAAATAAAGTAGAAGCGGGTAGACAATGGGAAAATATAGATGTATGGGCAGAAGTAAATGATAAGTATTTCATCATAATAGAGGATAAAATAAATAGCAGCGAGCATTCGGATCAATTAAAAAGATATAAGGAGATTGCAGAGAAATGGTGTCAAGAAAATAATAAAGAAAAGCCTATTTGTATCTATCTAAAAACAGGGAATGAAAGTGAAAAAAGCTTTAAAATTGCAGAAGAAAAAGGGTATTCTATATTTAATAGAAAAGATTTTATTGATTTATTTGAGAGATTTTCAAATGTAAAAAATGATATTTTTACTGATTTTAAAGAGAGAATAGAGGGTAAAGAAGTTCAGAATAGCGCTTTTATAGAAAAACAAATTAATGACTGGGAATGGACTGATTGGGAAGGTTTTTATAAAGAGATTGAAACAAAGATAGAAAATGAAGGATGGTATTATGTAGATAATCCCAATGGTGGTTTTCTTTGTTTTCTGTTGATTTGGGGGTTGCGTTGTAAGCAATATCCTATTTATATTCAATTAGAACAAAAAAAACTTTGCTTTAAAATTTCAACAGATCCTAAAGATGTAGAACTTCTAGAAGGTGAAACAAGAGGACAAGTGCGAAATGATTTTTACTCTAAGTTAATAGAAAAGGCAAAACAAAAAGGATACGATGAAATAAGAAAACCAGATAGATTTGGTAATGGAAGTTATATGACTATTGCTATTGTAGAACAAAAAGACTGGTTAGGAGAAGGTGTTGTAGATGTAGATAAAGTAGTAGAAAATCTGAAGAAATATTTAGCATTTTTAAGAGAATTTGTAGAAGAATATAATGGAAAGGAGTAAAAAATGAAAAGAATCGTGAAGACCACAGGAGACAACAGCAGAACGCTTTATATAGAAGAGCTGGATGAGTGCTATCATTCACACCATGGAGCACTACAGGAAGCGGAGCATGTTTTCATAAAAAATGGATTAGAAAAACTGGATAAAAAAGAAATCAATATTCTGGAAATGGGCTTTGGGACAGGGTTGAATGTCTTGGTGACGATACAGAAATTCCTTCAATCAGCAGATTTGAAAATCAATTATTATTCATTGGAGAAATATCCCATTAGTCTCGAGGAAGCCCAAAATCTAGATTATGGAAAATTGTTTGAAAATCCAGTGATAAAGGAAATTTATACTGAATTTCATAGCTGTGAATGGGAAAAGCTGGTTCAGATCCAACCTAATTTCTTTTTGAAAAAGATAAAAACCGATTTTTTTGAATTGGATAAAATAGAGCTTCCCGAGATAGATTTGGTGTATTATGACTGTTTCGGAGCGAGGGTTCAGCCAGATTTATGGGAAAAGCCTTTGTTTGAATTAGTCAAAACTAAAATGAAAAAAGGAGGACTTTTGACGACATATTCTTCTAAAGGAAGCGTCAGAAGGGCTTTGCAAGAGTTAGGCTTTGAGGTTCAAAAATTAGAAGGGCCAAAAGGAAAGCGTGAAATGCTGAATGCTATTTTATTATAAAACAATCCCTTAGATTTTCCTAAGGGATTGTTTATCATTTTAAATTTCTAGAAAGTAACTCTCATACCAAGTCCGAATCTTGCTGCATCAAAATCAGAGTTTCCTGTGTAGAACCAAATTCTAGGTCTCCAGTCGAAAAATATCCCTAGGGGAGCTCCTGGAATCTGGAAATCTATACCAGCAACAGGCGCAAGAGAGAATATAGTGTTTCCCCCTCCTTTAGGAAAAGAAATACCAGGACCCATACCAATGTACCAAGCTAATCCTCTTGCAGAACCTCCAAATTGTTGTTCATAATGATACATAAAGCTAAGGTGAGTAGCACCTCTTCCAAATAATACTGCAAATTCTCCTGCATGATTTGAAGCAAAGAAATGCTTAACATGAGGACCAACTACAGTTCCATCTCCTACATCAGCAAGAATACCAATTCCTGTGTTATAGGTTGAACCTCTCTGTGCATTCATTTTTGATAATCCAAAAGAAAGCACCATCAAAATGCTTAATAATTTTACTACCTTTTTCATAATAAAAATTTAATTTTTTCAAACTTACAAATAATTAACGAGAAAAAACAAAGTTTATTATACTTTTATAAAAAAAATCCCTAATTTTGGGGAGATTTTTAGCGTGTGATTTATAACTTATAATTATGGCAGAGAATTTATTTATCCCAGAAAACGGAACAAAAATAGAAAAATATGAAGCGCTATTGCCTCAGCTGGAAGCTCTTGTAGAGGGAGAAACGGATTTGACGGCTAATTTGGCTAATGTTTCTTCGGCGTTGCATCAGGTTTTTTCTTGGTGGTGGGTAGGTTTTTATTGGGTAAAAAATGGAGAATTGGTTTTGGCTCCATTTCAAGGGCCGATAGCTTGTACTAGGATAAAGTTTGGCAAGGGCGTTTGTGGTACAGCTTGGGAAGAGGAAAAATCCCAGCTGGTTCCCGATGTGGAAAAATTCTCTGGACATATCGCATGTAGCTCTGCTACCAAATCAGAAATCGTAGTTCCTATTTTTGACAAGAATAAGAAAGTCGTAGGCGTTCTGGATGTGGATAGCGAACAGTATGGAACCTTAGATGAAACGGATGTGTTTTATTTAGAAAAGATAGCAGGGATAATTTCTGCGAAAATCTAAACACAAGTTTAAACTTTATTCTTTTCCTTTAACAGAGAATTTTTCGTAGCCAGCGTAGGGTTTTAGGTAGCCCTGCTGCCAGTTGGAAATCAGCAGACTTTCCAGATATTCATCATCTCTGTATTTGTGCGGATTGTATTCCTTTTTGAGGTCTATGTCCGCCACATTTCCCTGTACATTCCATAGAAAAGCATTAAAACCGCCTTTGAGTTCTTTTATCAGTTCATAGACCGTTTTTCCTGTGGAGCGGTTCATAAGTTTTGCGAAAATTTGTCCTTCAGAGGTGGTCAAATCCCTTAATTTGGTTTCGTATTGCGAAGCCAGTTCTTTTTGTTTTTCTCTTATGTGTTTTCTTTTTTCTCCTCCTTTCATGTTTTGTATATCAGCCTGCAAACTGCGGTATTGTTCTAATGCAGTGAGGAATAGAGGATACACACGAGAGAGTTTTTTGTTAAGGAAAAAGTAATAATTTCGGTCAAGCTGGTTGTTGAATTTCGGTTTTGCTCCAAGGTATAGTTCATCCATAATGACTATTCGCTCTCCATCGATTTCATAAACTTTGGCTTTTAGAACATTGTCATAATAATATTCTTTTCCATATTCATCTATTAACATTTCTGTATTGGGTTTTTCCTGAGCGTTTAGAATAAGCCCGAAACAAATAAGAAATAAATAGTGTAGTTTATAAAAAATCATTACTTTTACATCAATTTTTAATTTATTCAACAATACAAAAATCATTCCTTTTATGGCTAAATTTAAAAAAGAATCGTTAGAATTTTTAGAAAAATATTTAAATACTGCTTCTCCCACAGGGTTTGAACAAAATGGGCAGCAGCTTTGGTGTGACTATATCAGCCCTTTTGTGGATAAAGTAGAAGTGGATTATTACGGAACGGCATACGGAATTATCAATCCCAAGGCTGAGTTCAAAGTCGTGATAGAAGCCCACGCCGACGAAATTTCTTGGTATGTGAACTATATCACGGATGATGGACTGATTTATGTTATTAGAAATGGTGGTTCAGACCAAGTCATCGCACCATCCAAAGTGGTAAATATTCATGGTAAAAAAGGCGTAGTGAAGGGAGTTTTTGGCTGGCCTGCTATTCACACAAGAGCTAATCAGAACGAGCCGACACCGAAATTGGACAATATTTTCATTGACTGTGGAGCGACTACCAAGGAGGAAGTGGAGGAGCTGGGCATCCATGTAGGCTGTATGATTACTTACCCAGATGAGTTTTTTGAGCTGAATGACAGATATTTTGTTTGTAGAGCGTTGGACAATAGAATGGGAGGTTTCATGATTGCTGAGGTGGCTCGTATGCTGAAAGAAAACAAGAAAAAACTGCCGTTTGGGATTTATATTACCAATTCCGTTCAGGAAGAAATCGGGCTTCGCGGAGCAGAAATGATAGCAGAACGCATAAAACCAAATATCGCGATAGTTACAGATGTTACCCACGACACTACCACTCCGATGATTGAGAAAAAGAAGGAGGGCGACCAAAAATGTGGAGCAGGGCCTGTAATCGCCTATGCACCAGCAGTGCATCACAAAGTGAGAGATTTGATAATAGAAACTGCCGAGAGAAATAACATTCCATTCCAAAGAGCAGCGTGCAGCAGGGCTACAGGAACGGATACGGATGCCTTTGCTTATTCTAATGGAGGAATTCCATCGGCACTGATTTCCTTGCCGCTTAGATACATGCACACCACGGTAGAAATGGTGGATAAGAAAGATGTAAGCGATATTATAAAACTGATTTACAGTACTTTACTACAAATTAAACCTAAAATAGAACTAAAATATTTTTAGTAAAAATTAGAAAATTATGAAAATCAATCTTCCAGATAAACTGTATTATTCCATTGGAGAGGTGGCGTTGGCTTTCGGGGTCAATGCATCACTGCTCCGCTATTGGGAGAAAGAATTTCCTATTCTCAATCCTAAAAAGAATAAGAAAGGAACCCGCTATTTTACGCCAGAGGATATTAAAAACTTGAAGATTATTTATCATTTGGTCAAAGAAAAAGGCTACACACTGGATGGAGCCCGTATTGCGCTGGTTACCAATGATAAAATAGAGGAAAGTGTAAATATCATAGAAAGGCTGGAATTTGTTAAAAGTGAACTAAATAAGCTAAAAAATTCACTAATTGACAAAGAACAGGCATAAATATATTGTTTAATTCTAAAAAATAGTTTTATATTTGCTCTTTAAAAAAATATAATAAATCATTATGGGAGTAGATCAACAGAAGAAGGGACATCCTAAAGGACTTTACCTCTTGTTTTTTACTGAGATGTGGGAGCGTTTCAGTTATTATGGAATGCGTGCAATACTTATGTATTATCTCACAAAAACATATTTGCAGGGAGGATTAGGAATAAACTCAGCAGAAGCAAGTATTATTTATGGTAACTTTACGGGATTAGTGTATTTTACACCATTGATTGGCGGTTGGCTAGCAGATAAATACCTGGGGCAGAGATTAGCTGTTACTATTGGCGGGATTACGATGATGTTTGGGCAATTTGCTCTTTTTCTAATGAATAATATGACAGGGCTTTATATTGGGCTATTCTTATTAATTATAGGTAATGGGTTCTTTAAACCTAATATTTCTATATTGGTAGGGAATTTATACAAAGATGGAGATGAAAGAAGAGACTCCGCATTTTCTATTTTTTATATGGGGATAAATTTAGGTGCATTAATAGCCCCTATCGTAATAGGTGTTTTAACAGATGATATTTTTGCAGCTAAGGATAATAATGGAGAAATAATATCTTATGGGTATAGATATGGATTTTTAGCATCATCTATTGGTATGTTATTAGGGCAGGTGGTGTTTAATTTGTTAGCCCCTAAGTATTTAGGAGAGATAGGAACAAAACCTGTTGTCAAATTCGAAAAACAAGAGGAAGGGCAACAAGTAGATACTTTAAATAAAGAAGAAAAAGATAAAATAAGTGTGATATTTATTTTATTCTTATTTGCAGTATTCTTTTGGGCTGGATTTGAACAAGCAGGTTCTTCAATAGCATTATATACAGACAACTATATTGATAGAGATGTTACATTACCATTTATTGGAGATTGGACGATTCCTTCATCTTGGTTTCAGTCGGTAAACCCTTTCTTCGTTGTTACTTTAGCTCCATTGTTTGCAATGTTTTGGAGTTCTCCTCTAGGGAGAAAAATATCTACACCTATTAAAATGGGGATGGGTATGGTCATTCTAGGAATAGGTTTTTGGTTTATGTTAGGTGCCGTTTCGGAGAGAGGCGGAGATATAAAAGATACAGCAGTAAAGGCAAGTCTTTTTTGGTTAGTAATGACATATTTTATACATACAGTAGGGGAATTATGTATTTCGCCAGTCGGGCTTTCAGTGGTGACTAAACTTTCACCTCCTAAATTGGCCTCTGTGCTTATGGCGGTATGGATGTTGTCTTCTTCGGTTGCTAATTTCTTAGGAGGATTTATTGCTGCTTATGTTGAAAAAATGGGAGCAGGGCAAATTTTCACATATATTTCAGGATTTGTCATTGTTTGTGGAGTATTGCTTATATTGCTTAATAAGCCTATCAGTAAAATGATGCACGGAGTGAAATAAATAAAATTTGTTAAATAAAAAATAAAAGACCGTTAAATTTCGGTCTTTTATTTTTTCAAAGAAAAAAGTTTTTATATTTGTCGTTTATAAATTTTAGTATTCTAATGAAAAAAATAGCAATTGTATTTTCTGTGTTTTCATCAATGTTTATGATGGCACAGGTAAACTGGATGAGTATGGATCAGGCGCTGGAAGCACAGAAAAAAACGCCAAAAAAGATAATGATTAAGTTCTACACAGACTGGTGTTCTATGTGCAAGATGATGGATAAAAATACTTTTTCCAATCCTGTCATTACAGAATATATCAATGATAATTACTACGCAGTGAAATTCAATTCCGAAGGGAATGAAGATGTAACTTTCCAAGGAAAAAAATTCAACAATCCAGAATTTAATCCAAAAAGAAAACCTACTTATGGAGGTGGGCCTCAGCATCAGTTTGTAACTTATTTCGGTGTGAAAGGATATCCTACCACAGTTTTCCTTGATGAAGACCAAAAGCTTTTGACAGGGCTTGTGGGTTATTTTAATCCGAGAGATATGGAAGCGTATTTGGCTCTTTTTGCGACAAATGAATTTAAAAAAATAAAAACTCAGCAAGAGTGGCAGTCTTACAGAGAGAAATTTAAACATAAAATTAAAGGTTAATCTTATGAAAAAAGTAATTTTCTTGATGGGAATTTTTGGGATGAGCCTTCTTCACGCTCAGAGTAATATCCCTGAAGCTCAGAAAGGAGTAGAATACGGCGCGGGCGTTCCTGAAAACATTACTTATAATGTGCAGTCTATAGACCAAGTGATAAAGTCTCTGAAGAAGAAAAACGAGATAGACAGAGTAACCATCAAGGGAAGAGTAACGGCAGTTTGTCCTAAAAAAGGATGCTGGGTTACATTAGAAAACACTCAGAATGTAGAGGTTTTCGTGAAGATGAAAGATTACGCTTTTTTCCTTCCGCAGAATATTGCTGGTAAAACTATCCTGCTGGATGCGAAAGTGACAAAACAAGAAACTTCCGTGAAAGAGCTTCGCCATTATGCCGAGGATGCAGGAAAATCAAAAGAAGAAATAGCAAAAATCACAAAACCAAAAGTAGAAATACGAATTTTGGCAAACGGAATCAAAGTCATAGATTGATAATTTTTTAAGTTAAACAAAAAAAGCACTCCTTTTTGGAGTGCTTTTTTATTAAATATCTTTGGGTTTCTTCTTCACGAATAATGTGAGTAAAAATCCTAAACAAAGCAGAACCAGCCCGATGATGTAGGAATAAACTCCTGCCTGCTCTTGGAAATAATCTTTCATATAAGCCGTAATCTGCGGGCCAATCAGTCCGCCTATTCCCCAGCCAACCATCATAATTCCGTAGAGAGAGGCCATCAGATTAGGGTTGTATTGTTCCTTTACCAAAGAAGGCATTACCCCAAGGCTTCCACCATAGCACAATAAAACCAAGCAAACGCCCAAGAAAAATACGATAGGATTTTGAGTGAAAATGAGGACAATGAAAATGCAGATTTCTATCAAAAAAATCAATCTAAAAGTCTGGATTCTTCCAACTTTATCAGAAATGCCTCCCCACATAAATCTTCCAAAACCATTGCACAGAGAACTTATCCCTATCAGCGTAGCGCCGTGCTGCTCCAGCTCTGTGGCATCTGTCATTCCCTCAGCTCTGAGGTAATCTTGTAATAAAGGCGACTGGAACGCGATGAAAATCATCCCAGCAATCACACTGAACATGAAAAACAACCAAGATGCAATGTATTCACGCTGGATAATGGTTTTATAAATTGCTGAAAATGAGATTTCTGCGGTGTTTTGGGAAGTTGTGTTTTTTATGCTTAATTGATAAGTGAATATCGGCAAAACAATCAGCAGCATACAGCCAATCGCAAGGAAAGTAACAGCCAGATTTTCCTCAAATAAATTTAAGAAAAACGGTGCTAATATTTTAGACATGATTAAAGCACCCAGCCCAAAACCTGTGACAACCAGTCCAGTAGCGAGACCTTGTTTGTCTGGAAACCAGCTTGATACAGCTACCACAGGCGTCACATATGCCATTCCCAAGCCTATCCCGCCGATAAACCCGAAACCAATGTATAATAAAGGTAAAATCTCTAATTTTAGAGCGAAATAAGAAACGATATATCCCAGCCCATAGAGTACAGCCCCCATGGTAGCGAGGTTTTTTAGTTTGAACTGATGAAGTTTCGCGCCACACCATGCCGATGTTACTCCCATCATCAGGTTAGAAATACTGAATGCCCACGCCGTTTCTCCCTGTGTCCAGCCATAGGCCTCGCTGACAGGCTTTTGAAAGAAACTCCATGCATAGACCGTTCCCAAAAATAAATGGGTAAGAATAGCCGCAATAGCTATGAACCAACGATTTTTATTCTCCATATAAAATAATTAGGGCGCAAAAATATATAAATAATTTGAAACGAAAAAAATGTAATTCTTTCAGGATTTTGAAATAAAAATTACCCTCAATAATAGAGGGCAATTCGCAATTTTAAATTTATAAATGAAAAAACTAAACTTTTTTATTCTGCTATCATTTCAAAGTCTCCTTTTATTTGGACTTTGTCGCTGATCATCGCTTCTGGATATCCTCCACCGATGCCAAAATCAGAACGCTTGATAACTCCTACCACTTGGTATCCGTAAGTTTTTTTCTTACTCATAGGATTTACCACCATTCCTTTGTACAGCATATTTACGGTAACAGGCTTAGTTACACCATGAAGCGTAAGATTTCCTTTTACTTCGTAGAGCAGAATTTTCATACTGCTATTGATTTTCGTGGGCTTGATGCTGGTGCTTTGGAAAACCATTTCTGGGAATTTTTTAACATCGAAGAAATCTTCGTTTCTGAGATGGTTGTCCCTTGCCTCAATGTGTGTGTTGATAGAATTCACATCCACTACGAAATTGATTTTAGAGTTTGTGAAATTCTTTTCATCTACATTTATGCTTAGGGCAGCTTTCTCAAAATTTCCTGTAATTTCGCTAATTCCCAAGTGAGTTACCGAAAACTGTATTCTGCTGTGCGCAGGGTCTGATTTTAAAGCATTTTGGGCAAATGAATTTACAGCCATTAAACCCATAAATAATAATGATGCTATCTTTTTCATATTTTCTAATTTTATTGATACAAAGATATGGTTAATAAACTATTCAAAAAATTGATTTATGATAAGATTTTCAAAATATTTATGCCTAAAATTAGCCAATCTCTATTCCGTTTTCTACCTTTTCATCAGGTGTCACGAAAGATAGTTTGCCATCTGGTTTGGTTGTAAGCAGGAGCATTCCTTGGGATTCTATTCCTCGGATTTTTCTTGGAGCGAGGTTTAGAAGAATCATCACTTGTTTCCCGATGATTTCCTCAGGGCTGAAACTTTCTGCAATTCCCGAAACCACGGTTCGAACATCTACGCCGGTATCTACTTTTAGTTTTAGTAATTTGTCAGCTTTTTCTACTTTTTCAGCTTCTAAAATCGTAGCGGTTCTAAGGTCTATTTTCGTAAAGTCATCAAATGAAATTTGTTCTTTCATAGGGTTTGCGTTAGGATTGGTTTTTTGATTGTTTATTTTTGTGTTTTTCAGCTTTTTGATTTGAGTCTCTATTACATCATCCTCTATTTTAGAGAAAAGCAGCGGCATTTCATTGATCTGATGCCCTGTCGGGATAGGCGGCGTGTTTAGAACTTCATACCAGTTTTTGTTTCCGAGATTTAGTCCAGATTTCATTTTTTGGGAAGTAAAAGGCAAGAACGGCTCACACAAATACGCCAGCGCTCCAGCGACTTGTAATGCGCAGAACATCTGTGTTTTCACGCGTTCAGGATTGTCCTTTATTACTTTCCAAGGTTCTTCATCTGCAAGGTATTTATTTCCTAATCTTGCTAAATTCATCATCTCGGTAAGGGCATCACGGAAACGGAATTCATCTAGGTTTTTACCGATTTTTTCTGGAATTTGCTGCATTTCGTGGTAAAGGTCTTTATCCACTTGCTCAAATTCATTAGGCTGAGGAACGATTCCGTTGTAATATTTCTGGGTAAGAACCGTCACACGATTGATAAAATTTCCAAAAATCCCTACCAATTCCGAGTTGTTTTTGGTCTGAAAATCTTTCCAAGTAAAATTATTATCCTTTGTCTCTGGCGCCGAAGAAAGCAGTGCGTAGCGCAGTGCATCCTGCTGGTCAGGGAAATCCTCTACATATTCGTGAGCCCATACAGCCCAATTTCTCGAAGTAGAAATTTTATCATTTTCAAGGTTAAGGAATTCAAACGCAGGGACATTTTTCGGCATGATGTAGTCTCCATGAGCTTTCATCATTGATGGGAAAATGATGCAGTGGAAGACAATGTTGTCCTTCCCAATGAAGTGAATAAGGTCTGTTTCTTCATTTTGCCAAAAATCTTTCCAATTTTTGCCGTTTTTCTCTGCCCATTCCTGCGTGAAAGAAATATAGCCGATAGGCGCATCAAACCAAACATAAAGCACCTTGCCTTCCGCATTTGGAAGTGGAACAGGAACGCCCCAGTTTAGGTCACGGGTCATGGCTCTTGGTTTTAGTCCATCATTGAGCCAAGATTTTACTTGTCCGTATACATTAGGTTTCCAGTCGTCCTGATGTCCTTTGATAATCCATTCGTTCAGAAAGTTTTCATACTCGTTTAGAGGAAGATACCAGTTTTTTGTTTCCTTTAAAACAGGCGTGTTACCGCTGAGCATGGATTTTGGGTTGATAAGTTCCGTAGGCGAAAGGGTAGAACCGCATTTTTCGCATTGGTCGCCATAGGCATTTTCATTGCTGCATTTTGGGCATGTACCTACGATATATCTGTCGGCAAGGAATTCTCCAGCCTGTTCATCAAAAAATTGTTCAGAAATTTCTTCCTCGAATTTACCTTTGTTATAGAGGTTTAGGAAGAATTCTTGGCTTACTTCATAGTGTTTTTTGGAGGTCGTTCTGGAATATTCATCAAAGGAAATCCCTAAATCCACGAAAGATTTTTTAATAATTTCATGATATTTGTCCACCACATCCTGCGGAGTGATGCCTTCTTTTTTTGCTCTAATGGTGATGGGAATACCGTGTTCATCAGAACCACAGATAAAGGCAACTTCCTGTCCCGTATTTCTCTGAAATCTTGCATAAACATCAGCAGGGATATATACACCCGCTAAATGCCCAATATGCACAGGTCCATTGGCATAAGGCAGGGCAGCGGTAATCATTTTTCTCTTTGACATATAATTCCTTATTTTTTGCAAATATAAGGATTATTGACCTATTTTTTGGTAGTTTTTATTTATGAGAAATAACAGTTTTTGTACATAAAAGATGAAAAATAAAGGATTTTGAGTTATTCAAAATGTAAAATAGCGCGGCTAAGTCTTGGTTATTTTTGAAAAAAAATTACCTTTGTATCCGTAAAATCAATAATTATATGAAAAGAGCAATTGTGTATTTGGGAATGATTTTGATAAGTCAAAATCTATTTTCTCAGGAAGGAGAAGAAAAGGAACAGCTACAAGTGGAAGAACCTAAACAAGAGGTTTCTAACAAATTGTCAAATTTCACTATTTCTGGATATACGGAGGTTTTCTACTCGTATGATTTTAATCAGAGAGCAGACCACATCAGACAGCCGTTTTTTTATACATTTAACCGACACAACGAGGTGAATGTAAACATCGCAAGGCTAAAAGCAGAATATGCAACAGACAATATGCGTGCTAATATAGCCCTGATGGCGGGAACTTACCCAGAAGATAACTTATCAGCAGAACAGGGAATGCTGAAACTGGTTCAGGAAGCGAACATCGGGTTTAGAATTTCTAAAACTAAAAATCTCTGGATAGATACTGGGGTGATGCCGTCTTACATCGGTTCAGAAGGGGAAATCAGTAAAGATAATCTCGCTTTGACAAGAACTATCGCTGTTGCACAAGAGCCTTTTTTCATGACAGGGGCGCAGATTACCTACATTACAGATAATAATAAATGGACTTTCATGGGAGGAGTCTATAACGGATGGCAGATAATCAAAAGACAAAACAGTAATACTAAACTGCCAGCATTTGGGGCAAGAGTAGCATACCAACCAAATGAAAAATGGTTCTTTAATTCTTCTGCTTATATAGGAAAAGACCCAGCTACGGAAACTAAAATGAGATATTTTAATAATTTCTACACTAACTATAAGGCGAGTGACAAGTTAGAATTCCAGTTCGTGTTTGATGTTGGTGCAGAGCAGTCTGTGGAAGGTTCTAACAAGCACTATTTCTGGTGGTCTCCTAACATTTTAGCGAAATATTATTTTACGCCTAAATTCTCTACAGCGGGAAGAGTGGAGTATTTTGATGATTCTAAAGATATTATGACCTTCGGAGGAGGGCAAAGATTCCAAATCTGGGGAGCATCATTAAACTTTGATTATTTAATCAATAAAAACTTGATGTGGCGTTTGGAATTCAGAAACTTACAATCTAAAGACCCTATTTTCCAAAAGATAGACCAGTCTCATCCAAATGTTAAGAATAACTTCTTCATTACTACGATGTTGGCTGCTTGGTTCTAATAAAATTAAAAATGATATAACGAAAATTCCACTCTATCATCGAGTGGAATTTTTTATTTTACGAAGTGATGCAGAACATGGTTTCTCCTTTGTTTACGGGAGGAGTTTCTATTTTGTAAAGAATCATTCCGCTTTCTGGTGCGGATATTTTTTGAAGTAAATTTCCGAACTCATCCGTAATGTAGCCCAAATCATCGCCTTTTTTCACATACTCGCCTGCCTTGTGTTTGCTGTAAAAAATCCCGCTTACAGGAACTTTTATATAAGATTGTTTTGTGAAAGTCTTACGAGATGCAGGTTTTTTATACAGCGCTGAAGAATACATTTTCATCATTCCTATCATGTTGTAGATGGATTCTTTTAGCATTTTTACTTCATTAGCTCCGTTTACTCCGAGTTTTCCCGCTTCAAGGCTCAGTGCAGTGACATCATTCTGAACCGCTTGTTTAAAGGCGTAAAGCGCTGGTTCTGTTTTACTAATGTTATAAGGATAACTCACGATATAGGGCAGCACAGACGCCTCCGAAAGTTTTAGGGCTGTTTTGGCTTTTTCAGCAGGATCTTTGTTGTCATAGTAGCAGACAAAAGGAACCAAATCCTCATTGGCATCGCCTCCGTGAATATCCAGAAAAACATCTGAAATAGGGATGATGTTTTTGGTGATGTGATTTGCTATCTGCTCTGTGATGGTGCCGTTTTCTTTCCCTGGGAATGAGGTGTTTAGGTTTTTCTTGTCCGTAGGGTTTAGGTAAGGGACACGCTCATAAAAAGCACCAATGTTCGTTATGGGTAAAATTATCAGTGTTCCTTTTAGTTTGGCTGGGTCTATCTCTTTCATTAGTTCCTGAACCGCCATTATAGGAGGATATTCGTATCCGTGGACTCCTGCCAAGATGGTGAATACAGGTCCTTTTTCCTTTCCATTGATGATGGAAATGGGAATGTAGTGATGCGGATTTTCTTCGTTAAATTTAATTTTTAAATCAGTTCTTTTAGAAGGATTATTTTTAATGATAGAAACGATGTCTTGTGATTTCATAAAACAAATGAAGAAAGTAAAGAAAACCAAAAATAATTTTTTCATGCGGATAGATTTATTTGATTCGGTCAGGATTTTGTTTGATAAAACTATCCCAGCTGGAATATGAGGCGCTTTTTTCCGTTTTATTAGAATTAAAATAATGACAAACCGCCACCGCGAGTCCATCGGACGCATCTAAATATTTGGTTGGAAATTCTTTGAGACCGAGCAGGTTTTTTAGCATAGCGGCTACCTGTTCCTTGCTGGCGTTTCCATTTCCTGTTATCGCCATTTTTACTTTTTTGGGCGAATATTCTGTGATGGGAATATCACGATATAGGCTGGCTGCCATGGCTACTCCCTGCGCTCTCCCGAGTTTCAGCATACTCTGCACATTTTTCCCATAAAAAGGTGCTTCTAGAGCGACTTCATCGGGATGATATTCATCAATTAGTGCTAAGGTTTTCTCAAAAATATATTTTAGTTTTGTTTCGTGGTTTGGGTATTTTTTTAGCACAAGTTCATGGATGGAGACCAGCTCCATTTTACTGCCCTTTGTAGAAATGATACCAAATCCCATCACGGTGGTTCCTGGGTCTATGCCTAAAATGATTTTTTCTGCCGTCATACTTAGAGTAGTAATTTTTTAAACTTGTAAATATATGATAATCAGTTTTTATTTAATTCTGAATTTAATGTAAGTGATGGTTTTTCCTTTGGAAGAGAAAAGCTCCTCGTAGTAGGTTCTCACTTCTCTGAGCAGCGGTGTTTCTGGGTCGTATTCAGGCGCACCATAGATGTCATGGTGAGCAGATAAAATTTCGTACCCAAGTCCCTGTAACAGCCCTAGAGTGTATCCGTGCAGAAATTCGGAATCCGTTTTTAGGTGAATTATAGCGTTTTTCTTTAAGATTTTTTTGTATCGTTCTAGGAATTCAGGGTTTGTGAGCCTGTGTTTGGTTCTACGGTATTTTATCTGTGGGTCAGGGAAAGTGATCCATATTTCATCTATTTCTTCCTCTCCAAAAAAATGCTCTATCAGCTCTATCTGCGTTCTCAGAAAAGCCACATTTTTCATTCCCAAAGTGTGGGCTTCCTTTGCACCGAACCAAAATCTCGCACCCTTTATATCTATCCCGATGAAGTTTTTATCAGGGAATGCTTTTGCCATGTTTACAGAGTATTCTCCTTTTCCACAGCCGAGTTCTAGGACGATGGGTTTATCATTTTTAAAGAAATCCTGTCTCCATTTTCCTTTTAGATAAAAGCCATTCAGAGCCTCCTCTCGTGTGGGCTGAATTACATTCGGAAGTGTCTTGTTTTCGGCAAAACGAGCCAATTTATTTTTCCCCATTTTATTACAATTAAAGACCGCAAAAGTAGAAAAAATACCGATGAGAAAAAAGAAAAACGATAAATACTGACTAGTGTCATGTTTTTGAAAAAAGATGATATTTTATTTGTAATGATAAATTTTAAATGTTACTTTTGCGGGAATTTTTAACAAGAATTGAGATGAAAGTATTGAAGGTAGTTTTATCATCGATGATTTTATTAGCCCAGTTATCTTGCTCCAAAGGCGCAGGAGAGGCTTCTTCAAAAGAAACAAAAGAAGAAAAAAAGGAGGCGTATTTTTCATATGAATTTAATGACGGAGCGGATACTTTGGTCGTGAATGTGAATAAAACACCAGATAAGGCAGTTTTGTTTTCGCATTTTATGACGGAGATGTTTTTGGCTTTAGGTTTAGGAGACAAAATAGTAGTGGCGACAGAGGAAGGGCCTATTTTACCAGAGTTTAAAGAAGCCTATGATAAGATTCCTGTAAGACTTAAAGGACACCATGCTATTTATTCCAAGGAAGAGTTTTTGCTTTCAGGAGTGGATTTCGTTTCTGGATGGGACGGAGCAATCAAATCGGAGGCTACGGGAACACCACAGGAGCTTATCGATAAGGGAATTTATCCATTTGTCGCAAAAGCAGTGAGGGATAATGAAACTCTCGAAACGGTTTATGAAGACTTCTATACTTTAGGAAAGATTTTTAAAGTAGAAAAAAATGCAGAAAAAGTGGTTTCTGAGATGAAAGCCAAACTGGAAAACGCACAGAAAAACTTTATAAAAAAGGAAAACAAACCAAAAGTTTTGGTTTTCTCAGTTATTGAAAACGGACTGTATATTTCCGCAGGACTTACTACGGATTTGATAAACAAAGCAGGAGGTCAGAATGTTTATGCAGACCAATCGGCAGACCATGTATTCGTATCATACGAAAGTTTAGTAGATAGAAATCCTGATATTATTATAATAGCAGATATGGAGGGAGAAGGGCGCTCATCTTATGAAGAAAAGAAAAAGGCACTGAAAGAACACCCAGCACTGAAAAATATACCAGCAGTAAAGAATGATAATATCCATAAAATAGCTTTGGAGGATATTTCGCCAGGGGTTAGGAATATAGATTTTATAATTAAATTAAATAAATTGTTGTATGAAAAGTAGATATCGATTTGGAGTCGTATTTTCGATATTGTGTGTGGTTTTATTTGTATTGTTTGTAATGGCAATAGGGGTAGTAACCTCTAATCTAGATGCAGAAACTGCTTATAAAATAGCAGCAAATAAAATAACAGGAACAGAAATCTATGAGCCATACTGGCCACTGACACATGAAACTATAATCTGGGAGGTGAGACTTCCAAGGGTTTTGTTATCCATAATTTGTGGGGCGGGACTTGCGGTCTGCGGTGTGCTGATGCAGTGCGTGACCAAAAACCCTATCGCAGACCCATATGTGCTTGGTTTAGCGTCAGGGGCATCTACGGGAGCAGTGTTTGTTATTGTTTTGGGAGGTGGTGCTATGGGGCTGGCATCTGTTTCTACAGGGGCTTTCATAGGAACTTTGATATGTAGTGTACTGGTTTTCGTGATAGGAACAGAGTACGGAAGAAATACATCTACTACGAGGCTGATTCTCTCGGGATTGGCTATATCTACGATATTTACAGCGCTTACGGATTTGATAATTTCCTTAGCTAAGAACGCGAGTCAAGTGAAAAGTGCATTGTTCTGGACTATGGGAAGTTTGGGAGGTGCTACTTGGGAGTTGCTTCCTATTCCGTTTGTGATACTTATTTTGGTGGTTTTGGTGGTTTTAGGATTGTCTAAATCATTGGATTTATTGCTTTTCGGAGATGAAAACGCTACAATGCTGGGGATGAATGTTAATTTGATGAAAACATTTATAGTTATCGTAGCATCATTGCTTACCTCTGTTTTGGTATCGGCAACAGGAGCAATAGGATTCATGGGGCTGATGGTGCCTCACATAGCGAGAATGCTTTGTGGGAATAAACACGCGAGGCTGGTTCCTATGGCAGCGGTGATAGGAGCGATTTTCCTGCTCTGCTGTGACCTTTTTGCTAAAAATGCTTTCTATCCGAAGGATTTACCGATAGGTATCCTTACATCACTTATAGGAGGGCCGTTCTTCCTTTGGATGCTGATGGACAAAAATTATTCATTTAAATCAGGAAAATAATGGAGAAGCTGAGAGTAGAAAATTTGAATTTTAAAGTAGGTAAAGTTGAAATCCTAAAAGATGTATCACTTAGCGTAAAGGAAAACTCTTTCGTGGGGGTGATAGGGCATAATGGTTCAGGGAAATCAACGATGCTGAAAACTATATATGGAGTAAATAAGCCCACAGGCGGTAAAATCTTTTTTGATGAACATGATTTGTTCCAGTTGTCAGGAAGAGAAAGAGCGAAAAAAATAGCAGTTTTGGCTCAGGAGTCTGGCGGTCAGTTTGATTTTAGCGTTCAGCAGGTGGTAGAGATGGGGAGATATCCTCATAAAGATACACTAGAAAACTATTCCAAAGAAGACCTAGAAAAAGTAGACAAGGTACTCCACGAAATGAAACTAGAGGACTATAGAGACCGTAGTTTTAATACCCTTTCGGGGGGGGAGAAACAAAGGGTTTTGATAGCAAGACTTCTAGTGCAGGAGAGTAAATTCATCATCCTAGATGAGCCTACGAACCACTTGGACATAGGGCATCAGATAGAGATTATGAATATCATTAAGAACATGGGGGTTACAGTTCTTTCGGCAATTCATGATATGAATATAGCATCTATATACTGTGATGAGCTGGTTGCGATGAAAAAAGGCGAAGTCCTATTGCAGGGGCCTACGGATGAGGTGCTTACGCCAGAGCTGTTAAAGGAATTATTTGATGTGGAATCTGAAATACATAATATCAACGGACGCAGACATATAATATACAATCCATAGAATACTAGTTTAAATCAATAATAACTTTAAAAATTATCAAAAAATGGTTAGAAAAATTCTAAGCACAGGTTTTGTATTGGCTTCTATCGGGCTATATTCACAAACCGTAATTACAGGGGAGGTACATGATACCTCGGGAAATGCTATCCCGAATGTGAAGGTAAGTTTTGAGGGTTCTGCCACAGAAACAGTTACTGATGGTAATGGTAAATTTATCATCAATATACCATCTCAAAAAGGAACGCTGACTTTCTCGGCAGAAAATTTTCATCCATTTAGAAGAAGTGTAGGAGCTAATACTCCTGTAGTCTATGTAGTGATGAAGGAGGGTTCTAAAGAAATACCAGAAGTGGTGATTTCTACACAGAAAAAATTAGAAGTTAACAAATTAAACATAAAAAACTTAGATGCTCCAATGACTGTAAATGTGCTTAATCGTGCAGTATTACAGAAATGGAATATTAACAATATAGAGGAAGCTTCTAAGATGGTTGCTGGGGTAAATCCTGTAAAGCAGTATGCTGGTTTCCAGTTCTTTAATATAAGAGGGTTTGATAACTTTGTGGTTCTATATGACGGAATCAGAGACGAAAGACACACCATCACTCAGAGTGCTCCTGTTGCCAGCTTTGCCAATGTGGAGAGGGTGGAGTTCTTGAAAGGGCCTTCTGGTGATATGTTTGGACACTCTGCATTAGGGGGAATCATCAATATTATTAGAAAAAAGCCAACTTACACTACACAAGGAGAGGCTAAATTCACCATCGGAAGCTACAATACATATAATGTAGAAATGGGAATAGGAGGACCTATTTCTAACAAGCTGAGATACCGTGTAGATGCAGGGCTGATGAATACAGATGGCTTTAAAGGGATAAAAGAAAAGAATTTTAACTCTTCCCTAATGCTACAATATACGCCAGACCACCAAAACACATTGGAGTTCTTTGCGCAGTATAACAATGACCACTATGGAGCAGATGCTGGTGTTCCTGCAACAAACGACGGAAGACCTTACGACTGGATAAATCCTATGATAAATTTATCTGATAAGCGTGATTATCTGAAAAATGAGAAAAAAGAATTTTATCTGAAATATAAACATAGATTTGATTTCGGAGGAACTTTTGACTATAAGCTTTCTTACTTTGATGACTCATTAGATTACTTGATGGATGAAGTTCTTTTTACAGATAAAGCAACAAAAACTTTATCTAGAAAAAATGGACCATACCACTTTAAACATGTTACAAGACCATTGATGAATCAGCTAGATTTTAGTTTTGGATTTAAAACATGGGACTTTAAGCATAAGATGATTGTAGGAAATACTTTCTCTTACTTGGATAGAAAAACATGGAATGGAGATGTTACAGAGGGGACAAGTGGTCAGAATATTCCTATCGTAGACCCTGTTCTTGGAATGGGAGAGAGAAGAGTGGATATAACTAAAGTAACCACTATAAAAGAGGTTGTTACAGGGTTTTATCTTCAAGATTGGATAGAATTAGCAGATAGATTTAAAGTTTTACTTGGAGGAAGATATGATTATTTTGATGGGTCATATGATGGTAGAAGGTTAATAACTGCACAACCAAACCCTAGTAATGGCTCTCATCATAATTTCACTTATAGAGCTGCGCTTTCATTCCAGCCAATTAAGAATTTCATGACTATCTATGGGTCTTCTTCTAGTTTCTTCAAACCTACTCGTTCTCACGACCATAGAACAGGAAAACTCTTTAAACCAGAGGAAGGAATACAGATAGAAGGGGGTATTAAATTAGAAAAGAAAGACAGATTGAATGTTACCATTTCAGGATTCTATATAGAAAAGAAAAACCTTATTGTGGGACATTATGTGAGAAGTCAGGTAGGAAAAGCATATTCTAGAGGTTTTGAAGTAGATGCAGATGCAGAAATCTTCAAAGGGCTTTATGCTAAAGTAGGTTATGCATTTACAGATGCGTTCCTAGGAATGCAGGAGCCAGAGCCAGGAAAAGCGGATCTATCTCATAACAAAACTCCATGGACGCCGAAACACTCTTTCAATGCGTGGGCAAACTATGAGCCTCGTACATTTATGAAAGGCTTTGGGGTTGGTTTAGGAGTGTTCTATACTGATGAAACATATAGAACTGAGAAAAATGACCAAGTTCTTCCTGCATACACTCTTCTAAATGGAGCAATCTATTATCAGGCGAAGAATAACATCAGAATAGGGCTGAATGTAGAAAATATTTTGAACACAACATATTATAACAACGCCCTTTCTAGCAATGATTTGGATTCTAATAATCCTGCAGACAAGCCATATCAGGCTACTTTCCAGATTAACCCAGGTAGAAATAGAAATTATAAACTGACGATATCATATTCATTTTAATAACTAATTTTTATCTAGAAACAGACTATTTTTCGGAATAGTCTGTTTTTTTAATTGTATATCGTGATACAAAATAGGGTCATATTAGCGTTATTCAAAGGAAAAACCTTTATCTTTGTCAAAAATTTAAAATATATGGAGAAGGGAAATCAAATTTCACTTTGGGAATTGCTCTTTAGCGGACAGATGGTTACTAGTTTTTTTGTGGTGGCTATGTTTGTTCTTGCAGTGGTCGTTTTGTATTCGTTTTTCGAAAAATATCTATCACTAAAATCGATGGATACAGAGGAAGATGATTTTTTGGATAATATAGCAGACTGTCTATATGACCACCGCCTTGATTCTGCAAAGGATTTATGCAAAAGGATTTCTTCTCCAGAAGCCAGAATAATAAGAAAAGGATTAGAAAAAATAGACAAATCTTCGCTGGAGATGTTCGTCACGATAGTCAATCAGAGAGAAACAGAAATCATCCAACTGCGAAAAAACCTTTTTAAATTCAGCCTTTGGGCGAGGGTGGTTTTGTTCTTGGGAGTTCTAGGAACGGGTATTTCTATCATTTTCTTTTTTTCAGAAGGTTTTTCAGATTTGTCAGATGAGCGTTTTTATACTTCGTTTTTCCCAGTGAGCATCGGAGCTATGTTAGGAGGACTTATTTATATATTTAAATTGATTTTAGGTTCACTGACATATAGAATAGAACTGTCACTGAAAATGGGAGAAAATAAATTTCTGGAAATCATAGAAGAAATCAAAAACATGAATTAAGATGAACAAGGTAAAAAGCATAGGATTGACAGCGGTTATCAGCATTCTATTTGTAGGAGTGCTGCACATTATCCCTATAAATAAAAAACAAAGAGAAAAAGATGAATTGGCTAAAAATGTTTCGATAGAAGAGGATTTAGAATTCAGAGATTCTTTGGCTCAAAACATTTCATTGGATCCGCCTATGGTAGATGAAGTGCAGAATGTGCAGCCACTTCCGCCTCAGCCTTCAGAAACTCCTAAAAAACAGGAAGTTCCTGTAGAAAAACCAGCTGAACCCGTGAAAGAAGAAGTGGCTGCATCAAAAGAACCAGCGGCTAATGAAGAAATAAAAAAAGAAGAGCCTAAGAAAAAAGAAACAAAAAAGGAAATCGCTGACGCAAAAACAGCCAAAACAAAAGAAGCCAATGCTAAAAAAGAAGCTGAAGCCAAAAAAGAGGTCATAAAGGAAAGCAAAATAGGTGTTGATAGGAAATTGATTTCAGGAATTCCAGGGACGAACAATTATAAAGGAAAACTTCCTGCCCATAGTGTGAAAGAAAAAGGTTCCATCACGATTTCTTATGTTGTCGATACTAATGGAAGGGTGATTTCTGCCCAAAGAGTGGGAGGGCTGAGGTCTCGTAATGCGATAAATAACGCCATCACAATGGTCAAAAAACATGTAAAAGCAGAAAAAGGAAAAACACAATCCACAGGAACATATACGATTGAATTTAAATAAGCAATGAAAATTGCTTATTTTTTTATTTAAAATTAAGGTATGGAAGTAATAATTGAAATAATTATAAAGGAATTTCTTATTGATTTTCTCGGAATTAATACGAGATATTATTTTTTTAGAATCTTTAAGAAAAATATTAAGAAAAAAATTTTATCAGCCAATCAAAATGAGATAGTAACTGGTTTTGCACAGGGATTTTATAATCTCTTTGTAGGAATTTTTGTATTTTCGTTATTAGTTGCTTTGATGGTCTATTTACTACATATTTTAGGATTATTGTAATTTTTTAAAAAAATAAGATGATAATAACAGTAATCGTTAATGATAATTTTTCAGTAAATTTCTATAAGGATGAGAAACTCTTTCTTTACATGAAAAGAAAATCTAAATTGGGAAAACTTACAGGAGAAATATACAATGCAAAAGATGAACCTCTGCTTAAAGTAGAATCTTTCTTTTGGCTGGGAACGAAAATTACTTATCAAAATTTAGAAATACCTTTTTATAGAAAAGCATATTTTTTCTATGAAAGGTTTATAATGAACCAAAAAGACAAAATAGAGTTGTTTTTCTTTTTTGCATATTATAGAATATATTGGAATAATAAATTTATTGCAGACACGAATGTTATCTACACATTCAAACATAATTTAAAATTAGAACTTCATTTTAATACAAATGATGAAGAACAGATTTATTATTCCACTATATTTTTCTGTGTGGGCAATTTATTTATGAAATAAAATTACTCTTTATACTTATATATTATGCTGACAAAAATTATTTTCATCAAATTTTAGAAAATAATTCCTGCAAATTTTGGAATAAAAACTATTCCTTATTTCATTTTAAAGCCAAATTTATCGTAATCACATTATATTTTCTGACTAAATTTTATGGTAAAAGTATTGAATAACCAATAAAAAATAGATTTTTTCAAATTAAAACTAAATCGGCCTTAATTTTTTCTTATTATAAATCAGTAATTTAGTTAAATTGTTGTAAAAAAG
>CAUPCB010000016.1:0-29968 GCA_963509715.1 uncultured Flavobacteriaceae bacterium
TCATTTCACATAGACAAAGATACTATTTTCCGCAAGTTATTCTGAGCCAATATTTTTTTATTCGTGTTTTGAGCTTTCCCACTATCCAAAACTGAAGAAAATTCCTTATTTTTGCAACCTATTCTAAAATAGAAAATTATGTTTCAGAGTTTACAAGACAAATTAGATAAAGCACTGCACAACCTCTCTGGAAGAGGGAAAATCACAGAAATCAATGTAGCAGAAACGGTTAAAGAAATCCGCCGTGCCTTGGTGGATGCCGATGTAAACTACAAAGTAGCCAAAGACCTCACCAAAAGAGTGCAGGACAAAGCCATCGGGCAGAATGTCCTCACCTCGCTCACTCCTGGGCAGCTGATGACCAAAATCGTTCATGATGAGCTGGTGGAGCTCATGGGCGGCACGCAGGAAGGCATCAATCTAGCAGACAAACCGAGCATTATCCTCATCGCTGGGCTTCAGGGTTCAGGGAAAACCACTTTCTCTGGAAAACTAGCCAACTTCCTCAAAAAGAAAAAGAACAAAAACCCTCTACTAGTAGCCTGTGATGTCTACAGACCTGCGGCTATCGACCAGCTGGGAGTTCTCGGAGAGCAGATAGGCGTGCCTGTTTATAAAGAACTAGAAAACAAAAATCCTGTTCAGATTTCACAAAACGCCATCGATTTCGCTAAACAAAACAAACACGATGTGGTGATTATAGACACCGCTGGGCGTTTGGCCATCGATGAAGAAATGATGAACGAAATCCGCAGTGTGCACCAGACCATTAAACCTTCTGAAACGCTCTTCGTAGTGGATTCCATGACAGGGCAGGATGCAGTAAATACAGCCAACGCCTTCAACGAGGTGCTGAACTACAACGGAGTAGTTCTTACCAAATTAGATGGTGATACCCGAGGCGGAGCGGCGCTTACGATTCGTTCCGTGGTTAATAAACCGATAAAATTCATCTCCACAGGCGAGAAAATGGACGCCCTAGATATTTTCTATCCAGACAGAATGGCGGACAGAATCCTAGGAATGGGAGATGTGGTATCCTTGGTGGAAAGAGCCCAAGAGCAGTTCGATGAAGAAGAAGCAAAGAAACTCAACAAAAAAATTCAGAAAAACGAACTTGGTTTTGATGACTTCCTAAAACAGCTTCAGATGATGAAGAAAATGGGAGGAATGAAAGACCTCATGGGTATGATACCAGGAATGGGAAAAGTAGCCCAAAATGTGGATATCAATGACGATACCTTCAAGCATATAGAAGCGATGATACAGTCCATGACGCCAGAAGAAAGAAGAAGACCGAGCATCATCACCATGCCGAGAAGACAAAGAATAGCCAAAGGAAGCGGAAGAAAAGTAGAAGAAGTAACCGCTCTGATGAAGCAGTTCGAGCAGCTTGGCAAGACTATGAAACTCCTGCAAAGCCCACAAGGCAAGCAGCTGATGTCTATGATGAGCAAAGGCGGCGGACTCCCAGGAATGGGCGGCGGAATGCCTTTCGGAGGAAAATAAACGAATAAAAGAAAATCCCTTCTCTCACAGAAGGGATTTTTATTTTTAGAATTTAAAGGTATCGTCTTTAAAGGCTTTGTTTAGTTCTATTTTACTAAAAATCATCACATAGTCCGAATCTTTTTTCGGCGAGGTAGCCTCTATTCTAAATGGCATCAGCAGATTTCCTACTTTTTTGTAATCAGAATAAGTGATGGTCTCTCCCCTTTTTTCTTCCTTTAAAAGGAGGTAGGACAGCTTGTCAAAATAGTAAATGGTTTTATTCACATTCTTGGTAAGTTCCACTTTGAAAACTTCCTTGTCTCCGAGTTTTTCTACCCCCAAAAGCTCCGCCGTGAAGCCCTTTTGCTCATAGTTGATAAAATCCGTATCGAAGCTCTCTGGCTTATAATTTGGGTATTCTTGGAGTTTATTTACGGCGTAGTTCATAGCGTAGCCCTTTTTCCCATCATAGCCCTCTATCACCTGCTCTTTTTTCCCATTTACTACGATGGTTTTGGTAAGATTCGGTCTGGCTTGGTAAATTTTCACAGGATATTCCTCATTCACTCCCAAAACCACTTTTCCCTGAAGCAGGATGGTATTTAGAAGTTTCCACTGAACTAAACCTCCTGTGTTTTGGATATTTTTATCAATAATCTGAGCCGCTGTCTGGGCAAAAAATATTTGCGCTAAAAATACCAAGGTTATCAGAAATATTTTTCTCATGTTATTCTTTTTATGGTTTATTGGTTTCTTAAAATTTTTCTTGCTTTTTCCAAATCCTCTGGAACATCTATCCCCACGCCTACGAAGTTGGTCTCTATCATCTTGATTTTCATGCCATATTCCAGATAGCGGAGACATTCTATTTTTTCAGCAATTTCCAAAGGTTTCATCGGAAGTTTTGCAAAGTTAAGCAAAGCTTCCCGTCTAAAAGCATAAACGCCAATATGTTTAAAATATTTTACGCCCTTCTCTTCTCTTGGATAAGGAATCACAGAACGGCTGAAATACAGGGCAAAACCATCTTTATCCGTAATTACTTTTACATTATTTGGGCTTTCTATTTCTTGTTTTTCTGTCAAATGAATTTTGAGTGATGCCAGAGAAATTTCCTTCTTGTCATCAGCCTCAAAAACCGAAATCAGCTGTTTTAGTGGTTCAGTTTTTAGGAAAGGTTCATCACCTTGGACATTCACCACTATATCACAGTCGATATTCTGCACAGCCTCTGCGATACGGTCGCTGCCTGTTTCGTGCTGACCAGTCATCAGGGCTTTTCCCCCTGCGTTTTTTATTTCATTAAAAATAATTTCTGAATCCGTAGCCACGAAAACCTCATCAAACAAGCCTGTTTCCACCACATTTTGGTAAGTAGTGGTAATGACAGTTTTCTCGCCCAAAAGCTGCATAAGCTTCCCTGGGAAACGGCTCGCCTCGTATCGTGCAGGGATAACGGCTATTATTTTATTTTTTTTCATTTTTTACTTTAATTTCAATATTTGAGATAAGGTTTTTCCATCCCAAATAAATGTTTTTTCATCTGTTTTTTGATTTATCGGAGTTTCTTTTTCATTGTCATCTTCATCGAATTCTGCTTCTTCCATTTTCATGATGATTTTAGATTTCACGCCTCCTTTATCACTCGGGAAAATATATTCTTCACTATGATAAAAAACACCTGCATCCCCCACATTCATCAACAAATCCAGCGGAAAAAACTTCTTCCCATTCCACAACAAATACTGCGTACTGGTAGGGATTCCACACGCCTCGCCTGAGTTTTCTACCCTTATCACGGATTTTATTCCTGAAAGTCCCTTGTTGTTTAGTATCTCCATACTTGTAAAATGCAGATTATCAACAAGAAAGTTATGCTTGTCTATTACTTTATTATTCTCCAGCGCCAGAACCTCCATTTTCACCTGTTTATATGCTCCTCCATCTCTACTGACCGTTCCCACAGCCCCAAAGAGAAACTCTACGCCATTCTTTTTCTGATGTTCCAAAGCAAGATTTCCACCCCAGATATAGCCTTTTTTCAGCTGATTATTTTTCTTATAGCTGATTTCATACCAAGGCGCTTCACGAAGCCCCGCAGAATGCATATGAGTAGTAATGTTAGTAATATGAACGGCATCGCCTATCTGCAGACTGTCTATTTTATTAGATTTATAATTAGGTTGCTCTCTTACTTTTGCGTCTGATACCATTACTTTTTGGGCTACTTTTTTATCAAAAGTATAACTTCCAAAATAGACTTCATCATTGTTCTGAGCTGATACCCAGATACAAAAAATAAAAAAACATAAAATTCCCAGCTTCTTCATTGTAAAAATTTAAGCGGTTAAAAGTAAAAAAACTTTACAAACTGACCAAAAACAAAACCTTATTCAAAAATTTTACTCCCCATCATACATGACAGGGAGTAATAATTATAAACTCAAATCTTTCTTGATTTGCTCTATTTTATGATTTAATTTTTCCACCTGAACAGCATATTCGCTCTCAGATAAAATGTTACTTTTCACAGAGAAATAGAACTTAATTTTCGGCTCCGTTCCTGATGGACGGATGGCTACTTTCGTACCGTCTTCCGTGTAGTATATCAGCACATTAGACTTAGGAATATCCGTCATTTCTGCTTTTTCATCTTTCACTAAATCCCATGCAGTCTGCTCCTGAAAATCTTTCACAAGAACCACTTTAGAACCTGCTAGTGCTTTCACTGGATTATTACGGAAATCTGACATCATTTTTTTGATTTCCTCTGCTCCTTCTCTTCCTTTTCTCACCACATTGACCAGCGCCTCTTGATAAAGTCCTAAATCCTTATAAATCTCTATCATATACTGGAAAATACTGCTGCCCTGAGCCTTGCACCATGCTGCTATTTCGCAGGCAAGAAGGATAGAACCGCACGAGTCCTTATCTCTCACGAAATCTCCTGTCATAAAGCCAAAACTCTCCTCTCCTCCACAGACGAATTTCTGTTTTCCTTCGGCTTCGCGAATCATTTTACCAATCCATTTGAAGCCTGTAAGTCCCGCCTTGCACTCTATTCCGTATTTTTTAGCAATATCAAAGAAAATATCCGAAGTCACGATAGTAGAACCGATAAACTCGCTTCCTGTGATTTTTCCTGCTTTTTTCCATTGGTCAAGGATGTAATAAGTCAAAATCGTATTGGTCTGATTTCCATTAAGCAGCTGGATTTTCCCTTCAAGGTTTCTAACCGCAATACCAAGTCTGTCTCCATCTGGGTCACAGCCGATGACAATATCTGCATTGGTAATTTCTGCCAAGTCCGTCGCCATCGTAAGAGCTGATGGTTCTTCTGGATTAGGGCTTTCCACGGTTGGGAAATTTTCACTTGGAATCATCTGTTCTCTCACCAAATCCACCTTTGCAAATCCAGCTTTTTTAAGAGCTTTTGGGATTGTGGTGTAAGTAGTCCCATGGATAGAAGTGAAAACGATGTTCAGATTATTTCTCCCAACATTCTGATAAAGAGAGTTTTGCATACAAGCATCTATATAAACATCATCCTGCTCCTCGCCTATCCATTCTATCAAATCATCATTTCCATTAAACTTAATATCCTCAAATCTAACGGAATACACCTCTTTGATAATCGCCTCATCATTCGGCGGAACGATCTGCGCTCCATCATTCCAATAAACCTTGTAACCATTATATTCAGGCGGGTTGTGTGATGCTGTAAGTACAATTCCTGCATTACATTTTTTATCTCTCACCGTGAAAGAAAGCTCTGGCGTAGGGCGGTGTTCCTTGAAAAGTAAAACATGGATTCCATTAGCCGTAAGCACATCTGCTACTACTTTCCCAAATTCTTTGGAATTATTTCTCACATCATAGGCGATAGCAACCTTAATGGTTTCGCCTTTAAACTGCTGATGCAGGTAGTTTGCCAGACCCTGAGTAGCCTGTCCAAGGGTATATTTATTGAGCCTATTGGTTCCCACGCCCATCACTCCACGCATTCCCCCTGTCCCAAATTCTAACTCTTTATAAAAAGAATCTTCCAGCTCTGCTCCATTTTCATCTATCAACTGCTGAACTTTAGTTCTTGTTTCTTCATCAAAAGACTCTGATAGCCAAAGCCTTGCTTTTTCTATTGTTGTCATACTTTTAATTTTATAGTTTATTTTTTTATTATTAATGCCTTATCTTCCTCCAAAACTTTCTTTACAGGATTGCCCTTATAACTTAGTTTTGCGTTATTTTTTAGTTTTCCTTCTAATTTTTCTTCAACCGAAATTTCCGCCAATGCATCATCTTCAGCCTTGATTTTCAAGTTATTTACAAACCAATACGGCGACACCATCACAGCAGAATCCCTCATCACCACCTCTGCTTCCAGCGTTTTCCCAAACATCTCCAGCCGAGCATTATCATAGAGATTTATCTCAGCTTTATTGGATAAAATCGCTCCTGCTAATTTTGTATTATCTTCCATTTTCAGGCTAAAATCATCCATCATCATTTGGCTGGAAATATTAAATTCTGCCGAATTATGCATTTTCATTTTAGAAATTTTCCCAGGAGAATACAAAATGATGTTATACACTTCCACTCCTTCGGTTTTTCTTTTTTCACTGATAATCAATTCTTTATCCTTAATTTTGATTTTTAAATTTTCAAAAATATTAGGATAAGTCTCCACTGTTAGTTTATTTTCAGTGCTTTGTATATAGGACACTTTGAAATTCCCATCCAAATGCAAAGCGCTAAATTCCTCTATCTTCACCTCTTGCGTTTTTATTTCATTGCCTTCGGGCTGAATTTTCCCACAAGAAATCAGCACCAAAACAACTATTATGTAGAAGAGTTTTTTCATCTATTATTCATCAAAAATTTTATAATCTGCTCTGCTTCATCTTGGCTAAAACCATCTATTTTACGCTTTTTGTCTCCGTAATGAATCACTATCGAAGCCCATCGGTTTTTTCGCACCACTATTTCCTTGATTTTAGATTTTTCAATCTTGCTTTCTGTGTTAATCAACCAAAATTGAAGCGCGAAAATCACTAGCCAAAGCACCGCCGAAATGGTCTTAAAATGAGAAACTTTACCAAAGTCAAAATCATTCTGATACAAGTCAAACAAATAGATCGCAACAAATACCAAAGATGCTGATAAATAAAGCAGTTTATTTGTTTTCTTGTTATCTGCAATCTCGAAATATTCTGGATAACTCGTTACGGTGGTTTTCCCAAATGATATGCTGTTCATCTTAAATTTGTTCTTCTATATTGTAATTTTTGTGTTCTCTATTGGTTCTGATAATCATCTCTCCGAGAAATCCTCCTATAAAAAGCAAAGTTCCCAAAATCATCATCGTCAGCGAGATGAAAAACCACGGATTATCAGCGATTAGATGCCCATATTGTTTATGAACATAGACTGCTATCAGTTTGGAAACTCCAAGCCAAAATGCCGAGAGGAAACCGATGATAAACATCAAAGTACCGACCGCTCCGAAAAAATGCATCGGGCGCCCGCCAAAACGGCTGATAAACCAAAGTGTAACCAAATCCAAAAAGCCACGAATAAAGCGCTCTGTCCCAAATTTAGAACTTCCGTAAGGTCTTGCCTGATGCTTCACTTCTTTCTCTGTAATACGCTTAAAGCCAGCATTCGCCGCCAAAACAGGAATATATCGGTGCATATCGCCATAGACATCTATGGACTTTACGACTTGCTTTTTATAGGCTTTCAGTCCGCAGTTGAAATCATGCAGATACACTCCAGAAACCTTTCTCGCTGCTGCATTGAAGAGCTTAGACGGCAGGTTTTTAGTCATTACATTGTCAAATCTTTTCTTTTTCCAGCCAGACACGATGTCATAATTTCCATTGACTACCATATCGTACAGCTCTGGAATTTCCTCTGGAAAGTCCTGTAAATCAGCATCCATTGTAATCACCACATCTCCAGACACTTTCTCAAATGCCGCATGCAGCGCCTGTGATTTCCCATAATTTCTAGAAAACTTTATTCCATGGATATGGTCATTTTCCCTGCAAAATCCCTCTATAATTTCCCAAGATTTATCCGTACTACCATCATCTACAAACCAAATTTCATAAGAAAGCTGGTTTGCCACACATACTTTATCAATCCTAGAAAAAAGCTCTTTCAGGGATTCCTCCTCATTCAATAAAGGGATAACTATAGATAAATTCATTTCTAAAAATCAAATACAATTCACAAATTTACACAAAAAGAAAATAACTTCAAGAGTAAATTATTTAATCACTATAAATCAAATAGTTACATATTTCCTCCGATTTTTAAAATTTCCATTCTTGGAATTAATAAATAATTCACTATATTTGCCACGGCAAGTCCTACACAACCAGCTCCTGAAAATCCTCCAGGGTGGGAACGCAGCAAAGGTAATCGGTTGTAGCGGTGTGATGTAGGTAGCTTGCCTTTTTTATTGGATAAATTTTGTTTCATATTTGTTAATTTTTAAGGCTTCCCAAAATGGGAAGCCTTATTTATTATGTGATTAGATTATTTCACGATTTTCATTTCATCGATAAGCCATTTAGAATCAGCAAATTTATCAATGATGAAAAGAATGTATTTAGCATCCACCATGATATTTCGGCTGAAACGAGGGTCGTAGTTGATATCGCTCATCGTTCCTTCCCACTGGCGGTCAAAATTAAGCCCAATTAAATTCCCACGAGCATCCAGCGCTGGACTTCCTGAGTTTCCTCCCGTGGTGTGGTTTGTCGCTGTGAAAGCTAACGGAACTTTACCATCTTGGTTTTTATAAATTCCATAGTCTTTTCTGTTGTAGAGGTCTATCAGTTTTTTAGGAACATCGAACTCGTAGTCGTTTGGGATATATTTCTCCATTACACCATCTAATGTAGTCTGATAATGGTATCTGACAGCATCGGCTGGTTCAGAGCCTCTCACCTTACCATAAGTCACCCTTAGAGTAGAGTTCGCATCTGGGAAGAATTTTCTCTCTTTGTCCGTATTCATCTGAGCTACCATGTATCTCTTCTGTAGAGCATCTATTTCAGCCTGATACTGAGTGTATTTCGGTTCTACTTTTTGAAGATATGTATCTCTGATTTCTTTATACAAACTGATTATCGGGTCGTTTTTCAATGCTTTGATAAGCTCTGCTGGATTGTCCAGAACCTTCTCTGTATCGGAAGAAATATTCAATCCATTAAGGTTTTTTCTACCTGTCAGAACAGAGTTTTTAGACCAATTTTCTACCAATTCTAAATTCTGATTCACATTTTTATACTTATCAAAACCAGAAGGCAGGTATGCCGCTGGAACTTTCTCTGCATAAAGAGCCAAAAGCTTAGCTGTTACCTTTGCATCTATCTCACCATCATAGTTTTTATAAAATCCTGCCAGTGCAGATGAAAACTTCTTAATGCCTGCTGGTGTGGTTTTTCCCTGCTCATAATGTTCCATAAATGCCAAAAATCTATTTGCAAGATTCAGCGTTTCAGCATTTCTAAGGAGTTCCGTAAAATAAGCATCACTAAGGGCAAATGGCGCCTGAGTGTTATACAAATGTTCAAATTCTGAAATCATTTTAGAAATTTCAGGATTTTTCTTCGCTAAAAAGGCTTCATAGTCTTTCTTTTTCTGAACAGCGTTAGACTTTTTCAGCCCTGTAGTTTCACCTATCCATTTTTTCCAATAATTGGCCACGGATGCGTATTTAGATGCGTATTTTATTCTTGTAGCATCATCTACACGCATTTTTTCGTCCAATGTTTTCAGCGCTACATCTCTCACTGCTATTTTAGCTGGATTGGTATCGTTGATGATTTTTTCCACCGCTATAGACGGAAGATATTCATTGGTTCTACCAGGGAAACCAAACACAAAAGTAAAATCATTTTCCTTGATATCTTTGATGGAAATCGGCAGGAAATGTTTCGGTGTGTAAGGCACATTATCCTTGCTGTATTCGGCAGGTTTATTATTCTTGTCTGCATAAATTCTAAACAAAGCAAAATCTCCCGTGTGACGAGGCCAAACCCAGTTGTCCGTATCAGAACCAAACTTGCCGATGGACTGCGGCGGAGCACCTACCAAACGCACATCCTTATATGTTTCTATGATGTAGGCATAGTATTTATTCCCTGCAAACATAGATTTTACAGTTACTCTTTGGTAAGGCTCTATCTTGAACTGCTTAGTTACTTCTGCTATATTTCTAGCGATAACTGCCTCTGCTTCTCTATCTGTAAGCCCTTTGGTTCCGTTTAGGACTTGATCTGTAACTTCCTTAATATCAACGATAAAATCCGCCGTAGCGCCTGGGTTAGGAAGCTCTTCGCTCATATTTTTAGCCCAAAAACCATTAGTTAAAAGGTCATTTCCTACTGATGAGTGGCTTTGGATGTTATTATATCCACAGTGGTGATTGGTCAGAAGTAGTCCCTTCGGCGATATTACCTCACTGGTACATCCTCCATTGAACTGAGCCACAGCATCTTTGATACTTGGTTTATTCGGATTAAAAATATCTTTTTCGGAAATTTTCATTCCTAATTTTTTCATTTCAGCCTCGTTTAGTTCCGTAGGCATCCACATTCCTCCATACTGCTGGGAAAAAGCCATCACAGCAGGTAGCAAAGAAGCTATCAATAATATTTTTTTCATTTTAAAAATAAGGTTTATAATTTCTCTGGGTAAAATTACACTTTTTCTCATTAAAAACGAGAAAAGCACGAACAAATCGTGCTTTTAATTTTTATTTTCCTAAAAACTGCTGGCTGTTTTCCTTTTCATAATCCTGAATGATGTAGAAAAGCCCTGTCACCATCTGTTCCGTAGCATACTGACTTAGGGAATTGCTGGTCGTACCACCACCCTCATTACCAAGGAGTGAACCGAGCATAGAGTTCGCACTCGTTACATTATTGATGGCTCTCACTATCCCAAATTCATTCAGTTTTTCATCTACTTTTGGTGTAAATGCAGAGACTAACTTATTATAAGTCTTTTCTCTCAAAATCTGCGTTGCTGTTCCTGCTTCTCCCTGCATGATACGAGATACATCATCACTGGTAAGGCTATTCACTGCATCTACTAAAATAGGTTCTGCTATTGTAGCCGTAAAAGAGGCTGTTTCCGCGATATATTCTTTTTCTTTTTTAACCAAATCTGGAGAAATTTTTCCCAAAACGCTGTTCATTTTTTTCAAACCAGATGGCATAGCACTGTCAATCAATGGACTCTGAAGAAATGCATTTTTATCCTTAAAGACCTTCATCCCTTTGGAAACTCCGCCCAATAAAACTCTTTTGATCACTGCTACTCCTATGGCTGATGTAGCTATCGCTGTGCAAGACTGTACTGCCGTCACTCCCACTGCTGCCGCTGCCACCGAAGTGATTATTACTGTTTTTACTTTCATAGAATTACATTTAAATGTTGGAAAAATGACAAAATTCTTGCCAAAAATTTATTTTTTCAAAAAAAAACTTGCCACAAAATTATGGCAAGGTAAGTAAAATATTGAAATAATATGATATTATTTTTTAGTTTTAATTTTTTGAGGAAATTTCTTAATTAAAATTAGAGTAAAAACAATTTATTCACTATAATTTTTATTCTTTGATTAGTTGTATTCTAAAAATTGTTTGTTGTAAGTTATTGGTAAGCAGTTTTCTATTATGACAAACTTTTAGAAAAACCAATAAACTGCCGTGAACCAATAACTACCAAC
This sequence comes from uncultured Flavobacteriaceae bacterium, assembly GCA_963509715.1. Taxonomy (GTDB): domain Bacteria; phylum Bacteroidota; class Bacteroidia; order Flavobacteriales; family Weeksellaceae; genus JABCPE02. The sequence goes on from CAUPCB010000016.1 coordinate 11,240, forward strand.
TAAACATACGCAAATGTAATATTTTCACGCCAAAATATCAAGAAAAATGTAAAAAATCTCATTTCCTTTTATGTTTATTTCTTACCTTTGGAGGCTAATTTGGTTTTATGTTTATTAAGAATTTAACTCTTCAGAATTTCAAAAATCATTCATCACGTTTCATAGAATTTTCTCCTCAAATCAACTGTCTGGTGGGAGATAATGGCGTTGGAAAAACCAACATTCTGGATGCTCTGCATTATCTCTCTGTTGGGAAAAGTTTTTTAGGAAATTCTGACTTAAATAACATTACCGAAAATGAAGATTTTTTCTCGATAGAAGCGCTTATTTCAAATGAAAATAAAGAAGACATCGTCAGAATAATCCAAAATAAAGAGAGCAGAAAAACCATCAAAAAAAATGATAAAAACTACTCCAAAATAGCCGACCATATAGGATATCTCCCTTCGGTAATGATTTCTCCATATGACCAAAATCTCATTTCAGACAGCTCAGAAAGCAGAAGAAAATTTATGGATGCTATGATTTCTCAGACTGACCGTGAATATCTTTTCAGCCTTATTCATTATCAAAAAACGCTTCAGCAGAGAAATGCCCTTCTCAAAAATTTCCAAAAATCACGAACTTACGATGCAGATAGCTTGGAAATCTATGATGAACCTTTGCTGAAATTTGGGCAGATTATTTTTGAAAAAAGAAAGAAATTCATCCATGAAATCATTCCTATTTTACAGGAATATTATGCTATAATTTCTAACCAAAAAGAAGAAGTTCTTATTTCATACCAGTCTGATTTAGAGCAAGATTTTAGAATTTTACTTGCAGAAAATTTGGAAAAAGACAGAGTTCTGACTTACACATCCAAAGGCATTCACAAAGATGATTTGCTTTTCGAAATGAATGGACAACTAATAAAAAAAATAGGATCACAAGGGCAGCAAAAATCCTTTTTAATAGCCCTAAAACTATCTCAGATGAATTTACTGAAAAAACTCACTGGGAAAACTCCTATTTTGCTTCTTGATGATATTTTTGACAAATTAGATGATTCAAGAGTTCATCAACTAGTAAAACTTGTAAACAAAGAACATTTTGGACAGATTTTCATCACAGACACTCACAAGGAACGCACTGAAAATGTTGTAAAAAACATCACAGAGGAAAGTAAAATTTTTGAATTAAAATAAAAACTGAATCATCCCAAAAATAACAAAAAGCCTAAAACATATGTTTTAGGCTTATGTGGTTTCTCCAGGAATCGAACCAGGGACACACGGATTTTCAGTCCGTTGCTCTACCAACTGAGCTAAGAAACCATTCTTATTTGCTTCTCTGTTATTGATTAAAGCGATGCAAAGATACACCTTTTTTTTATAAAAACAAATTTTATTTTAATTATTTTTATTTTTTTCTTCAAATTCTTTTAACTGATCACTTATTTCTTCCAAAACAGGCTTAATAGTATCCTCAGGTAAATCCCTGATTCTGATATACATAAGACCATCTATAGCATCATTAAAATTAGGATCCACATTGAATGCTACAACCTTCGCATTTTGCTTAATATATTTTTTTATCAGCACAGGCATACGCATTTCTGGTTCGAAATCATCTATCAACTTATCAAATTTGTTCAAATCATTGTCCAAATCCTCAAAGAAAAGATTTTTATCTCGCTCACTGAGATGCACCTTGTAATCATTTTTAGGATGAACATGCTGTGCTACTGCTGGATCAAAATAATTAGATCGCATGAATTCTATCATCAATGATTTAGAAAAATCCGAAAATCTGCTGCTGATACTCACTCCTCCCATCAAAAATTTATGGTTTGGATTTCTCAAACAAACATGGACAATTCCTCTCCACAAAAGGAACAACGGCAGAGGCTTCTGCTGATATTCCATAGAAATATACGCCCTTCCCATTTCTATAACTTTATTGAAGAAAGGATGCAATTCCTGATCAAAATCAAATAATGAATTGGTATAAAACCCTTTTATTCCGTGCTTTTTCATCACTTCTGCTCCCAGCGCCATTCTATAAGCCCCTACGATTTTTTGGTCAGCATTATCCCAAAGAATAAGATGGTGATAGTGTTTATCATACTCATCCAAGTCAAAAGGAAGATTTGTCCCTTCTCCTACGGCTCTGAAGGTCAATTCTCTCTGACGACCAATTTCGCGCATCATGGAAGGAATTTCGTCAAATGTTGTGAAAAACACATCATAATTGTTATTTGAAAACAATACTTTCCCTTCCTTTTTCTTGAGGTTTTCTATATCTTGTAAAATATCCTCCAAAGGCGTTTCATCGATGATGTTTTCTACTACTTCTTCTTTTTTAGGAGTGACACTTAGATTTTTCACCTTCAAGAATTCTGCTACAGATTTTCGGTCTTCAAAATAAGACTTCATCATATAGACTTTTCTTCTCAAAAAGTTTTCCAGCTCCTTTGTAGTTTCATAATCTGATAACACTTTAGGGCTTACAGGTCTTCCGATTCTTATTTTTATAGGTTTTTCCCTTTTGTTCACCATTTCAGAAGGAAGCAAAAGTGTCTGCAAATCTGGATGAATTTTGGAAGCTGAATAAAAAAACTTGCTGTTCTTTGCATGAAAATACATCGGAACTACAGGAACATTCGCTTTTTTTATCAATTTCATAGCTGGATTTTCCCATTCTTTATCCAAAATTTCATGAAACTCATTATTCTTATTAGAAACCTCTCCAGCAGGAAAAATCCCAAGACAGTGCCCCTCGCTCAGATGTCGCAGCGCCTCTCTCATCCCAGACATACTGCTGTATGCCTCCTTTCTTCCCTCAAATGGATTTACAGAAATCACATACGGAGCCATCGGTTCTATCTTTGTCAAAAGGAAATTTCCCATCACCTTAAAATCAGGGCGGATTTCTGATAAAATTTTACACATTATCACGCCATCCAATGCCCCCAGCGGATGATTTGCCACCAATATAAAAGGTCCTGTTTTTGGAATTTTAGCCAAATCTTCTTGAAAAGCCAAGTATTTGACATTCAGTTCCTCTAACAGTTTATTAAAAAAATCCTGCCCTTCATAATTTTTAACTTTATCATAAAGAGCATTCACTTTATTTATTTTTGCAAATTTCATAACAGCCGAAACCGCAGGACTTGCGAAAATCCCGAATTTATCCAGTCCAGAGGCTGTCATCAAATCTTTTTTAGAAATAAGACTCATATCTTTATTATCCATTTATTATCATTTGCACCGTAGTTTTAGTAATCTGCTCCAAAAGAACATTTTTACCTTCATACAGCTTATCCAAATTTTCTAACCTTGCATTTCTTATCGTGAATAGAGACACATTTTTCACTATTTCAGTATTAAAATCCTGCTCCAGTTCAGCCTCCAATTCATCTATATTATTAAATTTATCCTCCAAACAAAGTGCCAGAGATATCGCCGAGTTCTGCATCAGAGAAACTTTGATATTTCTTTTAGCCAACTCCCTGAAAATAAAACTAATATGATCTTCTGCTATGAACGAAAAATCTCGTGTCGCGATGCGCATAAGAACCTGATTTTCTTTTAGAATATAACTTTCCAAAAGCTGATTTTCAGTTGATATTCCTATTTTCGTTCCTGCTTTTTCTGGGTTGATGAAAGACTTCACAAAAAACGGAATACTCTTCTGTTTAAGTGGTTGCAGGGTTTTAGGGTGAATCACCGATGCCCCATAATACGCCATTTCTATGGCTTCCTCGTAAGAAATATTAGACAGAAGCTCCACATTTTCAAACTTCCTTGGGTCGCCAGTCATCACACCAGGGACATCTTTCCAGATTGTCATATCCTTGGCATCCAAACAATAGGCAAATATCGCCGCAGAGTAGTCAGACCCCTCACGCCCCAGAGAAACCGTGAAATTATTTTCATCTGAACCTATAAACCCTTGAGTAACATAGGTTTTAGTCTTATCCAATTGGGAAATATTTTTCTCTGTTTCTTCCCAATTAACAAGCCCTTCACGGTAGTTGGTGTCAGTTTTTATAAAATCCCGAGCATCCAGCCACTGGTTACCCATCTCATTATCAGAAAGATACACACTCAATATTTTTGATGAAATCATCTCTCCACAAGTTACAACTTGGTCATAAACAAAATTGTAATTAGGAGATTTATTCCTTCTAAGGAAAGATTCTATATCATCAAAAAACAATTTGATTTCGCTGAAAACATGGTGGTTTTCATCAAAAAGTCCTTTTGCAATTTGGATATGTTCTTCCTTTATTTTAGCTATTTCCTGCTGATAGTCACTTTTATTAAAATAAAATTCCACTACTCTTTCCAGTGCATTAGTAGTCTTTCCCATAGCCGAAACGACTATCAGACACCTCTCAAAGCCTTGTATACTAAGCACTCTGAGTACATTTTTCACACTATCAGCATCTTTCACAGAAGCTCCTCCAAATTTGAATATCTTCATCGAGATTTTTTTAATTCATTTATAGTCTTCCACTCAAACTTACAAAAGTATTAAATAAGATTGATATAAAAAAGTATATTTTTCGGTATAAATTTACGATTTTTGTAAATCTTTTAAATTAAACAAGTTATGACAGACCAAACTCTACAATCTTTGGGAGAATTTATCATTGATAAACAGGATGATTTCAAGTTTTCAAGTGGAGAACTTTCCAGATTATTAAGCTCCATAAAAATAGCCTCTAAAATCGTAAACAGAGAAGTAAACAAGGCTGGAATCGCAGATATTCTTGGTAAAGCTGGCAACGAAAATGTACAAGGCGAGGAACAGATGAAGCTGGATGTTTTTGCTAATGATATTTTTATAGATGCTCTTTCTCACAGAGAAATCGTGTGTGGTATCGCATCAGAAGAAAATGAAGATTTCATAGAGATAAAAGGAAGCGAGAACAACGCCCATATGAACAACTATGTGGTGCTGATAGATCCTCTAGACGGCTCATCTAATGTAGATGTCAATGTATCTGTGGGAACTATTTTCTCTATATACAGAAGGGTAACTCCAGCAGGAACTCCTGTAAAAATGGAAGATTTCTTACAAAAAGGTGTAAATCAGGTAGCGGCAGGATATGTTATTTATGGCTCATCCACCATGCTGGTTTATACAACAGGAAACGGAGTGAATGGCTTTACGCTAGACCCATCAGTAGGGACTTATTTCCTATCTCATCCTAATATGACTTACCCTAAAACAGGTAAAATCTACTCTATCAATGAAGGGAACTACGCTAAATTCCCACAAGGAGTAAAAGAATACATCAAATATTGTCAGGAAGAGGAAGGCAACAGACCTTATACATCTAGATACATAGGCTCGTTAGTAGCTGATTTTCACAGAAATATGATAAAAGGCGGTATCTACATCTACCCTTCCTATGCCCACGCTCCAAATGGAAAACTTAGGCTGCTTTATGAGTGCAATCCTATGGCTTTCTTGGCTGAACAAGCTGGAGCAAAGGCTACAAACGGCTTTGAAAGAATCCTAGAAATAGAACCTACCTCACTACACCAGAGAGTTCCTTTCTTCTGTGGAAGTGTAGAAATGGTGGAAAAAGCAGAAGAATTTATGGCAAAGCATAAATAATTCTTTGATAAAAGTTCATTCAAAATAAAAAGTTCTACCCAAAAAGTAGAACTTTTATTTTTTATTTCTTTCGAATGAGCCACAGCCCGATGAAGGTCAGCAACCCATTGATAATCAGAAGCTCTAAACCAATTTTAAATTCACCAAAAATATCTGATTGGTATTTATCTATCAAGAAAGAAAGCGTAGGAGCAATGATGCAGATATATGGCACCAAATGGTCTTTTACTTTATATTTGGTAAAAATCCCAAAAGCAAACAAACCAAGCAGCGGCCCATAAGTAAAGCCTGCCAATTTCAGGATAAGCCCAATCATAGAGGCATCATCTATCCACTTGAAAACCATCACCATAATAAGGAAAGAAATCGTCACCAAAATATGTACTTTCTTTCTGAAAGTTTCTTTTTTGGCATGAGCCCAGTCCTTATCTTTAATCCCAAAAATATCAATACAAATAGAAGAAGTAAGTGCCGTCATAGCCCCATCAGCACTAGAACAAAAAGCCGAAATAAGCCCTATAATGAAAGTCACCCCTATCAGCGGAGACATATATTCCAGAGCCGCCGTAGGAAACAGCCTGTCCTTCACTGCAGTGATGTTTTTCTGCTCCGCAAACAAATGAAGCATTCCGCCCATATAAAGGAACAAAGTAATCATCCCCAGCAAGATGAAAGTAAGCACCAGCATATTTTTCTGGCTGTCTTTCAGGTTAGAAACAGAGATGTTTTTCTGCATCATATCTTGGTCTATCCCCGTCATTGCAATGGTAATGAACGCCCCCGCCAAAATCTGCTTCACGAAGAAACTGCCATTCATCACATTCGTATCAAAAACACGAAGGTAGCCCCTTTCGCTCATCATCGAGAGACTTTCGGAGAAGCTGATATTCATATGATGAAGGATATAAACCACCGTTGCCACCAATCCTAAAAGCATGGCCGTGGTCTGGATAGTATCTGTCCAAATGATGGTTTTCACACCGCCTTTGTAGGTGTAAAGGATAATCATCAAAAGAGTGAGCAAAGTCGTAAGCCAAAACGGAACACCCAAGCTGTCCAAAATCATCACCTGCAATATATTTACTGCTAAATAAACCCTTGCCGTAGCGCCCACCAGTTTAGAAACGATAAAGATAATTGCCCCTGATTTATAGGTACTTTCGCCCATTCGCTCTTGGAGATAAGTATAGATGGAAGTGAGGTGCATTTTGTAATAAATCGGCAGCAGAATGTACGCTACCACGATATAACCGATGATATAGCCGAAAGTAATCTGCAAATACTGGAAACCATCCGTCCCCACCGTCCCTGGCACACTCACAAAAGTAACCCCAGAAAGCGTAGAGCCTATCATCCCGAAAGCCACCAATTTCCAGTTTCCAGAGCGGTTTCCTATGAAGAAACTATCATTGTTACTCCCCCTGCTGGTGAGCCAAGAAATCAGCATCAAAAGCCCAAAATATCCTATAACAATAGACAAAAGTAATAATGGCGAAAGCATACTATTTTTTATTTCTAATTATATTTTACTTTTTAAAATCTTCCTTTAAAATGGAATACCGAACGAAATCCAAGAATTTTCCGTTTTTATAAATTTCCTGTTTGAGGACAGCCTCCTGCTTCATTCCGCATTTCTCCATCACTCGCCCTGAAGCAGGATTGTGCGGAAAGAAATTAGCAAACATTTTATTTAGATTTAAGACTTTAAATCCAAAAGCCAGCACCTCCGCCATGGCTTCTGTCACATAACCTTTGTTCCAAAATTCTTTCCCCAGCCAGTAGCCGATTTCCGCCTTTTGATTGGCTTTATCCCAGTGATGAATCCCTATAAGCCCCATTATCAAGCCGTTTTCTTTATTTCGGATAGCAAAAACATAGTCCGTTTCGTTCTCAAAACCTTTGTCCACTACATCGTGGATTAAAAACTCGGCATCCGCCTCCTTGTAGGGATAGGGCATGTTTGCGGTGTTTTCTGAATAAACCTTATCAGAATCCAGATAATGAATGATGTGCTGCATATCGCCCTCCACAGGACGGCTGAGAATGAGCCTTTCAGTAATTAAAACAGGAAATTCCTTTTTCATATTTTTTTGGGATAAAAACCACATTGGCAAAAGTAATAAAAAAAGTATTGAAAAAGCTAATAAAGTCGGTTTTATGCGATTGAAAGCTGTTTTATAGAGATTAAAAACACCTTTATCAAGGTTGTTATTTATCAAATTTAATCTTAAGAAGCCTCCTGTTTTTTACCCTTTTCCTCTTTTTACTAAATAAAACCCCAGTATCAATATGTGAACCACGCTAAAAACCAACAGATAAAATAGCCATAATAAACTTGCTCCCCATTTAGAATGAAAAAACAATTTGTAATACAAAACACCATTATATAGAAAATAAACAACTATATTTTTGTAAAAAAATCCCTTGCTAAATCTATATGATATGAGTATTAATGCAAGACAAATTATTGATACCAAACAGGTAAATATTATATCTCCCATGATTTAATAATCTTTTTATCTGCATAAATTTACAAAAATAAAAGAGCCCTGCCTTTTGGCACGACTCTTTATTATTTATATTCTTTCTTTTATGATTTCTTCTATAATCTCAGGATTGATAAGCGTAGAAGTATCCCCAAAATTATCATCCTTGCCTTCGGCTATTTTTCTTAGGATACGCCTTACAATCTTACCCGAACGGGTTTTCGGCAGTGCAGAAACAAACTGAATTTTATCCAGCTTCGCGATAGGCCCCACTTGGTCAGAAATCAATTGGTTAATCTCCCTGCGGACTCTATCTCTGTTTCTATCTTCGCTGACTTCCTTCAAAATCACATATCCATAGAGAGCGTTTCCTTTTATCTCGTGCGGATAGCCTACTATTGCGCTTTCTGCCACAGACTGGTGCTCATTCACTGCATCTTCTATCGGTGCAGTACCCAGATTATGCCCTGATACGATGATGACATCATCCACTCGCCCTGTAATTCTGTAATATCCTACCTCATCTCTCAGAGCTGCATCTCCTGTGAAAAACTTCCCTGGAAAAGCCGAGAAATAGGTTTCGCGATATCTTTCGTGGTCGCCCCATATTGTCCTTGCGATAGACGGCCAAGGTAATTTGATACAAAGATTTCCTTCTACCTGATTGCCAGAAATTTCGTTTTTCTGTTCATCCATTAGCACTGGCTGAACCCCTGGTAGCGGAAGTGTGGCATACATAGGCTTTGTAGGAGTAATGAATGCCAACGGAGAAATCAGAATTCCTCCTGTTTCGGTTTGCCACCAAGTATCCACTATCGGGCATCTTTTTTTACCAACATTGTCATTATACCAGCGCCAAGCTTCATCATTAATAGGCTCTCCCACCGTTCCGATTACTCTGAGCGAACTCAAATCATGTTTCTCCACCCATTCTGCACTTTCCTTTTCTAAAGAACGAATAGCAGTAGGCGCCGTGTAGAAATGGGTAATCTTATGTTTTGCAATGGTCTGCCAGAATCTATCAGGATTAGGATAAGTAGGAATCCCTTCAAAAATCACGGTCGTAGCGCCATTTACCAGCGCTCCATACACTGCATAAGAATGCCCTGTAATCCAGCCTATATCAGCAGTACACCAGAACACATCATTTTCTCTATAATTAAATACATTTTTAAAAGTATAGCCTGTATAGACCATATAACCTCCACAAGTGTGAAGCATTCCTTTTGGTTTTCCTGTAGAACCTGATGTATAAAGGATAAACAAAGGATCTTCTGCATCCATAATTTCAAAAGAGTTGTCTACTTCAGCTTTATCCAAAAGCTCTTGAAGCCAAAAATCCCTTCCTTCTTTCATCGTAACTTGGCATCCTGTTCGCTTTACAGTCAGGACTTTTTCTACGCTTGGGCAGTTTTCCAATGCTTCGTCTACGATTCCCTTCAGCTCTATTTTTTTACTTCCTCTGTAGCTTCCATCAGAGCAGATGACCAGTTTACATTCGCAGTCATTGATTCTAGAAGCAAGTGCCGCTGAAGAAAACCCAGCAAAAACCACCACATGGACAGCACCAACTCTTGCACAAGCCAGCATGGCTATCGGAAGTTCTATCACCATCGGAAGATAAATGCAGACTCTATCGCCCTTTTTCACTCCTTGGCTACGAAGAACAACCGCCATCTTTCCTACTCTTTCATGGAGTTCTCTGTAAGAAAGTTTAACTGCTTCCTCATCAGGGCTGTTTGGTTCCCAGATGATTGCTGTTTTATCAGGATTTTCAGCTAAATGGCGGTCGATACAGTTCTCTGTAATATTGAGTTTTGCATTCTTAAACCATTCTATTTTAGCATTATGCACATCATATTCCAGTACACTATCCCATTTTTTGTTCCAGATAAAATTTTTATCTGCTATCTGTTCCCAAAATTTTTCAGGATCATGTACTGACTTTTCGTATTGCTTAAAATAGTCTGGAAGATTGTCTATTATGTACTTACTCATTTATGTAGGAGAATATTAAATAAAAATTAATTCTATATTATTCAAATTTTAAGCCGGCAATTTAAGAAATTTTAATGAAATAAGTCTGAAAAACCATCTATTTTTTTGAACATTTCTTCCAGCAGAATTTGATTTTCTGAATGGCTGATTAAACTGATATTCTTCTAATTATCAGCCTTTTCACATCTAAAAGACACCACTTTTCTCAGAAAAAGCAAAATATATTTTTTATTTCGCTTTTGGTTCTATTTTTTTCTTATCTTTGTAAGAATGAAAAAGCAAGAATTTTTAGAAGGTTTGTTGAGAGCAGATTTCTGCTCAAAAAGATATTTTATTTATTAAAACGAGGCTCGATTGGCTTCGTTTTTTTTATGTTTAAAACTAAAAAACTAATGAACTATGCTGGCAATATCTCATTTTAGCCCAAAGAAAATCGAGCTGATTTTAGACCAAGCTTTGGAAATGGCAGATGGTAAAAAATACACGGCTCAGGATGAAATTTTCGTTTCCAATCTTTTCTTCGAAGACAGCACCCGCACCAAAATAAGCTTCGAAATGGCAGAAAGAAAACTTGGACTTTCAGTCATTCCTTTTGACACTTCGCAGAGCTCCGTAAATAAAGGCGAAAGCCTCTACGACACCGCGAAAACATTAGAAAGCATCGGACTAAATCTCTTGGTAATTCGCCACGGACAAAACCAATATTATGATGAGCTGAAAAACATCAAAATTCCTATTATCAACGCTGGAGACGGCACAGGAAACCACCCGAGCCAGACCATGCTGGATCTGATGACCATAAAACAAGAATTTGGTTCTTTCAAAGACCTAAAAATCGCCATTGCAGGAGATGTGAAACACAGCCGCGTTGCCAATTCTGCTTGTGATATTTTGAGAAAATTAGGCGCAAAAGTCTATTTTTCTGGCCCTAGAGAATGGTTTGACGAAGGCAGCCTAATGAACGGAACTTACCGAGAAATCGATGAACTCATTCCAGAAATCGATGTCCTCATGCTCCTAAGAATACAGCACGAAAGACATCACCAAAAAATAAAATATTCTCCAGAAGAATACCTCAGAAAATATGGGCTTACCAAAGAGCGAGAAAAGAAAATGAAACCCAGCGCCATCATCATGCATCCCGCACCAGTAAATAGAAATGTGGAAATAGCCTCCGACTTGGTGGAATGCTCCCGCTCCCGAATTTTCAAACAAATGGAAAATGGAGTCTTCGCGCGAATGGCTATTTTAAAAAATATCTTGGAACAAAAAGGCTTTACATTCAAAGAAATAAAATAAATAATATGAAAATCATTAAAAACGGAAAAATCCTTGACCAACAAGGGAATTTAGTCCAAAAAGACATTCAGATAGAAAATGGTCTTATCACCAAAATTTCTGAAAACATAGAGAATCCAAACGCCGAAATCATAGACGCCGAAGGGAAATTCATCAGCCCTGGGTTTATCGATGTGCATGTCCATCTCCGTGAGCCTGGCGGCGAACACAAAGAGACCATCGCTACAGGCTCCATGGCAGCCGCAAAAGGCGGATATACCACTATCTGCCCGATGCCAAACACCAATCCCGTTCCTGACAGAGCCGAGCGTTTCGATGATTTATTAAAAAGAATCCAAAAATCCGCTGTCATAAAAATAAGACCTTATGGAGCTATTACGGAAGACTCCAAAGGTGCAAAACTAACTGATTTTCAAGTTTTAAAAGAAAAAGGAGCCGTAGGATTTACTGATGACGGTGTAGGAATTCAGGAAGCTGGCGTAATGTATGAAGCCATGCAGGAATCCACCAAAGTAAATCTACCCATCGTAGCCCACTGCGAAGACAATTCGCTTATTTTAGGAGGCTGTATTCATGATGGAAAAAAAGCCAAAGAATTAGGATTAAAGGGCATCCCAAGTGTTTGTGAATCAGTGCATATCGCTCGTGATATTTTATTAGCCGAGGCTGCTGGTGCGCATTATCATGTCTGCCATGTTTCTACGAAAGAGTCTGTGAGAGTCATCGCCGATGGGAAAAAGGCTGGAATCCGCGTAACTGCCGAAGTTTCGCCGCATCATTTGGTTTTAACTGAAGATGATATTCCTAATGCAGATACCAATTATAAAATGAATCCGCCACTCCGCGCCAAAGAAGACCAATTGGCTCTAATCAAAGGGCTGGAAGAAGGAATCATCGACTGCATCGCGACCGACCACGCTCCACACACCGAGGACGAAAAAAGCCGAGGAATGTATGATTCACCTTTTGGAATTGTGGGATTTGAGACCGCTTTCCCTGTCCTGCACACCAGATTTGTAAAAACTGGAAAATGGTCTCTGAAACAGCTCATCGACTGGATGACCATAAAACCAGCCGAGGTTTTTAACCTTGATAAAGTCGGAAAAATAGAAGCGGGATACCATGCCGACCTGACTTTCATTGACCTTGATAAAACTCAAAAAGTAGACAAAAACACCTTCGTTTCTAAAGGAAGAAACACGCCTTTTGACGGCTGGGAATGCACAGGCTGGCCAGTAGCGACTTTTGTAAACGGAGAAAAAGTTTATTAACCAAACACCAACTAATAAAAATGAACAAAAAACTCATATTAGAATCAGGAGAAGTTTTCTACGGAGAAGGCTTCGGAGCAGATACAGAGACTAGCGGCGAGGTGGTTTTCAGCACAGGAATGACTGGCTATCAGGAACTTATCTCTGACCCTTCCTTTTGTGGGCAAATTGTCTGCATGACCTACCCGCTCATTGGAAATTATGGAATCAATCGTGATGATTACGAAAGCATAGAACCAGCCATCAAAGGACTGATTATAAAAGAACTCTGCGATATGCCTTCTAACTTCCGTTCCCAACTTACTCTGGATGAACTCTTTAAGAAGAAAAATCTTTCAGGGATTTCAGGGATTGACACCCGAAAACTAACCCGAATTCTCCGAAACAAAGGTGTAACGAAAGGTAAAATTGTCAATGCTGATGCAGATGAACAAAACATCATCAATGAACTGAAAGCCACCATTTTACCTAAAAATCAAATTGAGCAGGTTTCCACCAAAACTCCCTACGCCAACCCTGGCAGAGGCTTTAAAGTAGTGCTGATGGATTTTGGTGCAAAACTCGGCATCATCCGTGAATTATCCCAAAGAAACTGCGATATCACGGTGGTTTCTCACGATACCTCAGCCGAAGAAATCCTGCTAATGGCTCCTGACGGTGTCATGCTCTCCAACGGTCCTGGCGACCCGCAGGACATCCCTCACGCACACGAAACCGTGAGAAAGCTCCTTGGCAAAGTCCCTATTTTTGGAATTTGCATGGGACATCAGGTGATAGGTCTGGCGTGCGGCGCGAAGACTTTTAAACTAAAATTCGGGCACAGAGGAGGCAATCATCCTGTTTTGGATTTAAGGACAAATAAAGTTTCTATCACTTCTCAAAACCACGGCTATGCCATTGACCAAAACAGTCTGAAAGACACAGATTTAGAGGAAACCCACATCGCGCTGAATGACCGCACGAATGAAGGAGTCCGCCACAAGAAATACCCTTGTTTCTCTGTCCAATACCACCCAGAGGCAAGCCCAGGCCCAGAAGATGCCAATTATCTTTTTGATGAATTTATCAATCTGATGAGAGAAAATACCGTTAAATAAAAAAACTTTTAATTCTAAAATCTAAATAAACATGAAGCGCACAGATATAAAAACCATTCTCGTCATAGGCTCCGGCCCTATCATCATAGGACAGGCAGCGGAATTTGACTACGCGGGAACACAGGCCTGTCTATCCCTAAAAGAGGAAGGATACAGAGTCATTCTCATCAACTCAAATCCTGCCACCATCATGACCGATGCAGAAATCGCCGATAAGGTCTATATAGAACCGATTTCCTTAGAATTTGTAAGCCAAATTATCCGAAAGGAACGCCCAGATGCTCTTTTGCCAACTTTGGGAGGACAGACAGGGCTGAATATGGCGATAGAACTAAAAAAATCAGGGATTTTAGATGAGTGTAAAGTGGAAGTTTTGGGAACTAAACTTTCTGCTATCAATCGTGCCGAAGACCGAGATTTATTCCGAGAACTGATGAACAAACTGGGTGAACCTGTGCCAGAATCAGACATTGTGAATACATTAGAAAGCGCCCTGAATTTTGCTGACAGAATCGGCTATCCTGTGATTGTGCGCCCTGCCTTCACCCTTGGAGGAACAGGCGGTGGTATCGCTTCCAACGAGCAGGAACTCACCGAAATCGTAGAACTCGGACTAAAACACAGCCCTGTAAATCAGTGCCTTATAGAAAAATCCATCGCAGGATTCAAAGAGATAGAATACGAAGTAATGCGAGATTCTAACGACAATGCCATAGTGGTCTGCAACATGGAAAACATAGACCCTGTGGGCATACACACTGGCGATTCCATAGTCGTAGCGCCTTCGCAGACCCTCTCTGACAGGGAATATCAGATGCTGCGAAATACTTCACTAAAAATCATCCGCGCTTTGGGAATTGAAGGCGGATGCAATGTACAGTTGGCTCTGGATCCGCATTCATTTAATTATTATGTAATCGAAGTTAATCCGAGAGTGTCCCGTTCATCAGCTTTGGCGAGTAAAGCTACGGGCTACCCTATTGCTAAAATCGCTGCCAAAATCGCTGTGGGACTGACTTTGGATGAAATCATAAATCCTGTAACGGGCAAAACTTATGCTTGTTTCGAACCTGCTTTGGACTATGTAGTTACCAAATTCCCTCGTTTTCCGTTTGATAAATTCGAAACAGCAGACAGAAGATTATCCACACAGATGAAAGCCACAGGCGAAATCATGGCTATTGGAAGAAACTTCGAAGAATCACTACAAAAAGCCATCCGCTCACTGGAAACGGGCATTCAGCATTTGGGATTAAAGGAAAAACAAGCCCTTGCCCTAACCGATGAAGAAATAGAAAGAAGAATAAAAATCTGCGATGACGAGAGGCTTTTCATCATTGGAGAAGCGCTGCGCAGAGGCTATGACTGGGAGAAAATAGTGGAATGGAGCAAAATAGACAAATTCTTTATTTGGAAAATCAAGAAACTCATTGATTTTGAGGCTGAAATAAAAAACAATCCATTTAACAAAGATATTTTAATCAAGGCTAAAAAGTTAGGTTTTTCTGACATTAATTTAGCTCATTTTTGGAACTGCACACAGAGGGAAGTTTTTAATTTTAGAAAAGAAAACAGCATCATGCCAGTTTATAAAATGGTGGATACCTGTGCAGCCGAGTTTGAGTCCGAAACGCCTTATTTCTACGGAACTTACGAGGAAGAAAACGAGTCCATCGCCAGCGACAAGGAAAAAATCATCGTGCTGGGTTCAGGGCCTATCCGTATCGGGCAGGGCGTGGAGTTTGACTACGCAACGGTGCATTCTGTATGGGCGATTAAGGAAATGGGCTGTGAGGCGATTATCATCAATAATAATCCTGAAACCGTTTCTACGGATTTCTCTATTTCGGATAAATTATATTTTGAGCCGCTGACCGAGGAAGATGTGATGAACATCATCGAACTTGAAAAACCAAAAGGCGTGGTGGTGCAGTTCGGCGGACAGACCGCTATCAATTTGGCTGATAAACTGGCTTCCCATGGAGTGAAGATTTTAGGAACTTCTTTAGAAGATTTGGACAGAGCCGAAAACCGAGACAAATTCGAGAAAGCCCTGCAAGATTTGGGCATTCCTCAGCCGAAAGGAAAAACTTCCACTTCAAAAGAAGAGGCCATAAAAATTGCCAATGAAATCGGCTATCCTGTGCTTGTCCGCCCAAGCTATGTTTTGGGAGGAAGGGCTATGGAAATCGTTTATACAGAGGAAGAACTCGCTCATTACATGGAAAATGCAGTGGAAGCAAGCCCTGAACATCCTGTGCTGATTGACCGATATTTGACAGGAAAAGAAGTGGAAGTAGATGCTATTTCTGATGGCGAAACCACCATCATCCCTGGAATTATGGAACATATCGAGCGGGCGGGCGTGCATTCGGGAGACTCTATCGCGGTGTATCCTCCTCAAAATCTGACACAAAAGCAGATGGACACGCTCTCTGACTACACGCAAAGACTTGCCAAAGGACTGAATATCATTGGTTTGATGAACATTCAATATGTGATTTCTGATGGAGAGGTTTTTGTCATAGAGGTCAATCCTCGTTCATCCAGAACCGTTCCATTTTTGTCCAAAATCACTGGCATTCCGATGGCAAAATTAGCTACAAAAGCCATTCTCGGAGCGAAACTAAAAGATTTGGGCTATCAAAATGGACTTATTCCTAATAAAGAAGGTGTTTATGTGAAAGTTCCTGTTTTTAGTTTTAGTAAATTGTCCAAAGTGGATATTTCCCTCGGCCCTGAAATGAAATCCACAGGAGAAGTGATGGGCAAAGACCAAACCCTCGAAAAAGCCCTATATAAAGGACTTATCGGTGCAGGAAGGAAAGTCCCTACCCATGGAGCGATTCTCTTCACTGTTTCTGACAAAGACAAAGCCGAAGCCGTGGGACTTGCGAAAAGATTTAACGATATAGGTTTCAGAATATGGGCTACGGAAGGAACTGCGAAATTCTTCGAACAACATGGCGTAAAAACCAAAATAGGCTACAAAATAGGCGAAGAAGATATAAACCTAATAGACCTCATCCACAAAGGAAAAGTGCAATATGTGGTAAATACCACCACCAAAGGAAAACAATCTGAGCGGGACGGCTTCCAAATCCGCCGTATGTCGGTAGAAAACGGAGTCCCATGCCTTACCTCTATGGATACCGTAGAAGCTATCCTAAAAGTGCTGGAATCCCTTACTTTTAGCATAGATGCGATGTAGTATAATATAGATGCAAAGGAATGCTTAATTGACAATATGTGAATTTCAAAAATTGGCAAATTGACCAAAAGATAGGTTATGTAAATTATTTATGATAATTTAATCTTATTGAGAAAATGTTTCAAAATTTTATATCTTGCGGGACTGAGTTTCTTCTTGGTATGGCACATTTTGATAAGTTATTTTACCCATTCCTATTCTCCTGTAATGGTTACCTGCCTTATGGGCGTTTATCTCATTCCAAAATGGGGAATTCGGGTTTTAAAAAAGTAAATCAGTAAATTAGCAGGCTAATAAATCTGATTTTATGAATCCAATAATCAAACAATGGGACACTGCTAAGTCTCTAATAAAAGATTACCAATATAAGGAAGCACTGGCTATTTATGAGGCTCTTTACCAAAAGGTAGAGACAGAACTTTCGGATAATTTTGACAAAGCTATGTTTTTTGGGGATTACTTTGGTGCATTAGCGGATGTTGCCCAGTATGACAAAGCGGAAGTAATGGCTGCTAAAGCCTTAAAATACATAACCGAAAATGGGTACACTACTCTAAACTATATTTTCTATAACTATGGGAATATGTATCTTCATCAAGCTAAATGGGAAGAAGCTATTCCTTGGCTCGAAAAAGCGCTCAACAGAAATAGCGATGGGTGGATTAATGAAAAACAAAGAGCTTACTATGGCACTGCTTTAGGGGGTGCGCTATTCCATTTGGGGCGTATAGACGAAGCCGAAGAAGAGTTGCTTAAGGCGGTAGAGGCAGGCAAATATACTGTAGCTAATAAGGATTGGGAACCTTTTTTCTACCTCAAAGAGCTATACAAGCAAAAGGGTGACGAGAAACTTATGGCAAAATATGAAAATATGTACCTTACCCGACTTAAAAAGCTAAAGGAAGAAGAACTTATCTATCCTCTATCAGAACATCGGGCAAACAAACAAGCCCTTGAAGACTGGAAAAAACTTAATAACCCTTAATCATTTTACAAATAAAACCTTATGAACGAACAAGCAAGGAAACTCTACGACCAAGCCCAAGCGAATTACCCAGCGTTGAAAACCCAAATAGAGGCACAAGTAGTGCGTTGGTTTTGGGCAGGGGGAGGTATGGGGCTTTTTTCTTTAGAGCCTTTTTACTTTGAACAAAACCATTTCTCGAAGTCTAAAATTCTTAAAGATGCTCCAGAAGATGCTGACAATAAGTATCAATATGGGGTAAATGACAAAGATGAAATAATTGTAGAACGCCGTTACACTGAGTCAAAAGGAAAATTCAAAGGACAGTGTTATGAAACTTTCTATTTCCGAGAAGACAGCCAAATTATCAGTTATCGTTTTGAGTACTCTGAGGAAAAGGAGTGTGACAATGTAAAGATTTTTATTTATAAAGATGGATTACTTCAATATATCTATAGTGCTTTTGAAGAGCATTATTTGGAAGAGACTATGTACTATGAGGGGGACAAACTCATTCGTCAGGAGGAAAAGGGATTAGATTATTATCTAAAACCCATTGATAATACCCTTCTCTATACCTATGATATGCTGGGAAAACTCAATAGTATTACCAGTAGAACCGGCTATGTATGGTATCAGAAGAAAGATAAGAAAATCAGTTATAAAGCCCTCTCTGAAAAAGCTGCGGAACGCTACTATGCACTATTGGTGCCTACCATTAAGGCATATCCTGTGAAAGAGCCTTTGTACTGCATCAACCTATCGTTTGACTACCAAAACATACTGCCCA
>CAUPCB010000017.1:0-29671 GCA_963509715.1 uncultured Flavobacteriaceae bacterium
GTAGGGATACAGCCCCAATTAAGGCAGATGCCGCCCAAATTTTCTTTTTCTATAATTGCAGTTTTAAAACCTAACTGTGATGCTCTAATTGCTGTAACATATCCACCAGGACCACTCCCGATGACGATAATATCATAATTCATGTGATTAACTTTTTTGTTTCTGCGAATTTAATGTTTTATTTTGATTCATTCATCAAATTTAAAGATAAAATTATCCTATTTCTATAAGAGCAATTATCTATACATTAAGGATAAATCGCCCAAAGGAGAATGTTTTTCCCCACGGATTGGAATTTTTGATCCAAAACCTTGAAAACATCAGGAGACACCGCTGGGCAACCCCAGCTCTCCGGTACACCGCTAGGATAGGGCTCTTCATCAGGAATAATAGACCAAGGGTGTATCACAATATCCCTTTTGAGGGCATTGTTATTAGTCGTTTCCTTGCCATAGAGCAGATATTTCTCCCCAAAACTTGGGCTGGGAACTTTCTTCGTGCCAATCCAGTATTTACCGAGTGAAGAGCTATGACTATTCGGCTGGTTGCTGAATGCAGGTTTTTCCTTGGAATAATCCCTCGCCGTGGGCTGGTTACCGCATCCATGACTTACCAAAAAACTGTCTGTAATTTTATCTTTTTTAAAATCCCAAATGAACATTCGTTTCTTCCCAGAATGGATAGAAAAGTCTATTAAAACGAAGAAATCGGTAGAAATTTTATTCTTTTTACAATACAAAAGAGCCTCTTCTGCATATTTTTTGTAATCTGCTGTCCGCTGGGCTGTTTTTTGTGTTTTTATTTCTTGTTTTTCCTTGCCTAAACTTTCTGCTTTCGGCATAAAATAAGCACTTCCCAATAATAAAAGAAGCAATGCAAATAAAAATATTTTTAATCTTTTCACTCTTTTATTTTTATACAAAGTTAATTCTAAAAATTGGATTTTAGATTTAAAAACAATACTTTCGCGGAAATTATGGTACAAACAGCAGAGAAATACGCAAAAATCATCAAACAGAAAGCCGAAAAATTTGGGTTTCAGGGATGCGGTATTTCTAAAGCTGGTTTCTTAGAAGAAGATGCTACAGCGCTAGAAAAATGGCTGAAAGCAGGCTACAACGGTGAGATGGCATACATGGAAAACTATTTTGATAAAAGGACAGACCCTAGACTCTTAGTAGAGGGCGCAAAGTCTGTTATCTCACTGTCTTACAACTATTTTCCTCAATACAAACTGGAAACAGAAAATAATTTCAAAATATCCAAATATGCCTACGGCGAGGACTACCACGATGTGATAAAAGATATTCTCCGCCAGATGATAGCTGAATTGCAGGAAGAAATAGGAGAATTTGGGTTTAGGGTTTTTACGGATTCTGCACCTGTTTTAGACCGAGCATGGGCTAGAAAATCTGGAATAGGCTGGGTCGGGAAAAATGCCAATTTGATTACCAAAAAACACGGTTCATTCTTCTTTTTGGCGGAAATCATCTGTGATTTAGAATTAGAAGAAGATGGTGCGACCACAGACCACTGCGGAAGCTGTAGAAAATGCATAGATGCTTGTCCTACACAAGCCATTGTAAATGAGCGAATTATAGACGGAAGCAAATGTATTTCTTACGCTACAATAGAACTAAAAAACGAAATTCCAGACTATTTCGAGGGAAAAATGGATGATTGGATTTTCGGGTGTGATGTCTGTCAGGATGTTTGCCCATGGAATAGATTTGCAGCTCCAAATACAGAACCGAAATTTGCCTTAAAAGAATTCAGCCAACTGAGAAAGCCCGACTGGCAGGATTTAACCCAAGAAATTTTCTCCGAAATATTCCGAAAATCTCCTGTGAAAAGAACCAAATTCTCTGGGCTGATGAGGAACATAAAATTCGTAGAAAAAACAAAGTCAGACCTAGAAGATTAGGAATAAATCCTCTACTGTTTTTGTTTAAAATAAAAACACTATTTTTGCGGCTTAAAATTTGAAAGAAATGTCTATTACAAGATTATTCGATATTGCACACAACTCTTTGAAAAAATTCCCAAAAGATGATGTTTTGGCTACAAAATATGATGGAAAATGGGAAAAAATTTCTACTAAACAGTTTGTAGATTTAGGAGACAAATTTTCCAGAGGACTCCTAAAATCGGGCATTACCAAAGGAGACAAAATAGGGCTTGTTTCCACTAACAACCGCACAGAATGGTGTATAGCAGACCTAGGAATTTCCCAGATAGGCGCCATCTCCGTGCCTGTTTATCCTACAATAAGTGAGGAGGACTATGTATATATATTCAACAATGCTGAACTGAAATATTGTTTCGTTTCGGATAAAGATTTGTATGAAAAATTATTACGAGTAAAAGAGCAGGTGCCTTCATTGGTAGGAATTTTCACTTTTGATGAAGTGGAAGGAGCAGCCAACTGGTCAGAAATTCTAAGTCTTGGCGAAGACAAATCTAACCAATACGAAGTGGAAGACCTGCGAGACCTTGTAAATGAAGATGATATTGCTACCATAATCTACACCTCTGGAACTACAGGAAGACCAAAAGGCGTGATGCTTTCGCACAAAAACATCATTTCTAATGTGTTTGCAGTGGACAGCAGAATCCCAAAGAAAAAAATAGATTACAAGGAAATAAAAACCCTAAGTTTCCTGCCTATCTGCCATGTCTTTGAGCGTTTAGTATATTTATACTATCTATACAGCGGATTTTCTATCTATTTTGCGGAAAATATCGATAAAATAGGTGATAACATGAAAGAAGTAAAACCTCACTACATGAGCGTGGTACCAAGGCTTTTGGAAAAAGTATACGATAAAATATACAACAAAGGAATCAGTGCTGGAGGACTTAAGAAAATGATTTTCCTTTGGGCTCTGGGAGTGAACAAAAACTATGAACCGGGAACTCCTAAAAACCTTAAACAAAGATTAGCAGACAGACTTGTTTTCTCCAAATGGAGAGAAGGACTTGGTGGAAACATCATCACGCTGATTTCTGGGT
Source organism: uncultured Flavobacteriaceae bacterium (assembly GCA_963509715.1). GTDB lineage: Bacteria > Bacteroidota > Bacteroidia > Flavobacteriales > Weeksellaceae > JABCPE02. The sequence goes on from CAUPCB010000017.1 coordinate 3,013, forward strand.
CTGCGGCTCTTTCTAAAAATCTAAATAAAAAATTCCAAGCAGCGGGAATTCCTATCATCGAAGGATACGGCCTTACCGAGACTTCTCCAGTGATAGCAGTAAACAGCTTTGAAAAGATGAAAATCGGTTCCGTAGGACAGCCTTTGGAAAATTTAGATGTGAAAATCGATAAAGATGGAGAAATCCTCGTAAAAGGGCCTTCCGTAATGAAAGGCTACTACAAAAATCCTGAACAAACCAAGGAGGCTTTCTCAGAAGATGGATATTTCAAAACGGGAGACATCGGATACATAGATGATGAAGGATTCCTTATCATTACCGACCGAAAAAAGGAAATGTTCAAGACCTCGGGTGGGAAATACATCGCACCACAAGTAATTGAAAACATGGCGAAATCATCACGATTTATAGAGCAGATAATGGTGGTGGGTGATGGCGAAAAAATGCCGTGTGCGCTAGTTCAGCCAGATTTCACTTTCGTTAAAAGATGGGCAGAAATCCATAAAGTAAACATCGGAACTAAACCAGAAGAAATGGTAAAAAGTGCCGAACTAAAACAACGAATAGAAAAAGAAATCGCGAAACTAAACGAAAAACTCGGTAACTGGGAGCAAATCAAGAAAATAGAACTTACACCAGATGTATGGACTGTAGGAAATGGAATGCTCACTCCTACCATGAAACTGAGAAGAAAAATAATCAAAGAAAAATACATTGATTTATACAACAAACTATACGAAAAAGAGGCCTAAAAAGCCTCTTTTTATTTTTTAAAAAATTCCATTAAATCCATATAATTCCTCGCATCCACACCATGACCGCTCTGATACTCGCGGAAAGAGAAAAATATACTCAAGTCATATAACAGCTCTGCTCCCTTTTTCCCCCATTCCAGCGGAATGACCATATCATTTACCCCATGGGAAACAAAGAAAAACAGATGCTGATACGCCTTTCTATCCAAAAGATTTTTAATAATCTTCTGTTCTGGATAAGCACTCAGACAGGCTATTTTATGAAACAACTGAGGGAACCTAAGCGCAAGAGCATAGGATAAAATTCCCCCTTGGCTGAATCCACATAGATTAACTACTCCACTAATCTTATATTTTCCCTTTATTTCTTCTATTGTATTTAAAATCAACTCTATAGACTCTTCGGCTTGTAGAACATTTATAAATTTTTCTCTATCCAATAAATCTATATCATACCAGCTAAACCCTCCATTTGGCGTGGTATAAGGAGCTTGAAAGCTGACTACCAGCCAATCCTTGGGCAAATCAGGCGTAAAACTAAACAAATCATTCTCATCACTACCATATCCATGCAGCAGCACTAAAATAGGAGTCTGAGCGTGTATATTTTCAGGTTCTCTTACTAAATAATTCATTCGGCTAATTTATAAAATTTTACAAATAAAAAAAGCAAGAGTAAATACTCTTGCTGTATGTTTTATCTTGTATACTTACATGCTTCTTGGTATCCGTTTTCACAAGATTTCTTGAACCAATACTTCGCCATCACTTCATCTCTAGAATCTCCTTCTCCTCTCTGATACATAGCTGCTAAATTGTACTGGGCCATTGTATTTCCTTGTTCTGCAGATTTTTTATACCATTGTTTAGCTGTTGCATAATCCTGAGAAACACCTTCTCCTCTGTGATACATCACTGCTAAATTATACTGAGCATCAGCGTTTCCTTGTTCTGCTAACTTGTCAAACCAAAACATAGCTTTTGCATAGTCTTTCTCTACTCCTTCTCCTTTATAATACATGAGAGCTAAATTATGCTGAGCCTCTACTCTTCCCTGCTCTGCAAGTCTTTCAAACCAATATCTCGCTTTTTTATAGTCTTTTTCTATTCCTTCTCCTTTATAGTACATCAGCGCCAGATTGTATCTTGCCATCACATTTCCCTGCTCTGCAGCTTTCTCATACCAATATTTAGCATCTTTGTAGTTTTGAGGAACTCCTTCCCCTTTGTAGTTCATCAGTCCTAAATAGAACTGCGCATCGGCATTTCCTAGGTCAGATAATCTTTCAAACCAATATTTTGCTTTCTCAAAATTACGAGCAACTCCTTCTCCTTTATAGTAAATCACCCCTAAATTATGCTGAGCTTCAGGATTTCCTTGCTCTGCTGATTTTTGGTACCAATATTCAGCTTTAGAATAATCTTGGTCTACTCCATCTCCATCAAAATACATCAGTCCTAAATAGAACTGCGCATCTTTATGCCCTTGTGTAGCCAGTTTTTCGAACCAATAACTTGCTTTTGCATAATTTTGATAAGTTCCCTCACCTCTGTAATATTTCAGACCTAAATGATACTGAGCACCTTTATCGCCACTTTCTGCTATTTCTTCCATTTCCTGCAATGTCTGCCCATTTCCTAAAAAACAAACGAACATTCCCAGTAGTAAAATTGTTTTTTTCATCTTTTGAATTTAATAATTGTGTAGTAAAAATATCCCTTTTTGCTGATTTTCAGCGGTGCAAAGGTAGTGATTTTTTCTTAATTTCAATAATGTATCTATTGATTATCTTGATATTTCCATGAATTTTGACCTATGATATTTATCAGCCATTCACCGCCTCCACATTTTCTACAACATTTGGAAGGAAGTTTTTAAGTATGCTTTCTATACCATTTTTCAAAGTAACCACAGAAGAAGGACAGCCACTGCACGCCCCTTGTAGAAGCATTTTCGCTGTTTTGGTCTCTTCATCGAATTCTATCAGAGAGATTCTCCCCCCATCGTTTTCTATGGCAGGCGTCACATACTCCTGCAAAATGGCATTTATTTTTTCCTCCGTTTCCGTAAACTGCTTATTAGCAACAAATTTTGATGCATTCTGCTGGATTCCTTCGATTTTACTTATTGATTCTCCATTTCTGATAAAATCGGAGAGAAAATTTTGGATTTTCTGCGTTATTTCCTCCCAAGAAACATCATCAGTTTTGGTAATAGAAATAAAATTATCATTGATAAAAACCTCTTTTACAAAAGGAAAATTCTCAAAAAGTTTTTTTGCTAATGGAACTTTTTCTGCTTCCTGCAAAGATTTCAGCTCCAAAAAGCCATCTATCAGCTGATGCTCTGAAACAAATTTTACCACAGATGGATTCGGCGTTTTTTCTGAATAAAAAATAGGAGCAATCTCCTCAGAATAGATAATTTCTGGAAAATCATCCAAAGATTCCAATATAATATTTCTCAGATTGTCCGCCACCAAATCCCATTCTACGATGTTTTCCTTTGCTACCGCGATAAAATTAGCTGTGATAAAAATACTCTTCACAAATGGATATTGAAACAATTCCTGAGCCAGCGGAATATTAGATACATTAGAATTTCTATCCAGTTCCAAAGAACCACTTATAAGAGTCCTATCAGTCACGAATTTAATCACATTAGGATTTTCTGTATTTTGGATTTCCATTTTCTGTAAATTTAAAATAAAGTGCAAATATAATATTTTGAACCATCACTACTAAAAGAAAAAGCACCCTTTGCAGAGTGCTTTTTACTTTTATTTTTCTATTTTTTTACCTTTAAAGAAGTCAAAGGCAAGAAGTGATGATATGAATATCGTAGAGAATGTTCCTGAAATCACCCCTAACAATAGGGCGAACATAAATCCTTTCAAATTCTCTCCTCCAAAAATAAATATCGCCAACACCACCAAAAGAACTGTCAATGAAGTGTTTATCGTTCTACCCAGCGTTCCAGATATAGAATCGTTAAACAACTGAGCCAGCGTTCTTTCTCTTCCATCTTTTAGGTTTTCTCTGATACGGTCAAAAATAATCACCGTATCATTTATAGAATATCCAAGAACCGTGAGTATCGCTGCGATGAAATCTTGGTTAATCTCCATATTAAACGGCATCACACTATGGAATAGCGAAAATGCTCCTAATATGATAGTGGCATCAAACGCCAAACCTATAATCGCACCCAGTGAAAACTGCCATCTTCTAAATCGAAGTAATATATAAGCGAAAATACCTAATAATGAGCCTAATACAGCCAGAGCTCCTCCCATCTTGATATCATCTGCTACTGTAGGCCCTACCTTCGTAGAAGAAACTATTCCTATTGGGTTTTCAGCTGCAGATTTAAACTCTTCAAAAGTCAAATTCGCAGGAAGCTGATTTTTAAGCCCTTGATATAGTTTTTGGTCAATTTCTTGGTCAGCTTTCAGAGATTCATCTCCTATTTTATAATCCGTAGTGATTTTCAACTGCTGGTCGTTCCCAAAAGTCTTGATGTCAATAGAACTAGATTCTCCTTTTTCATTTTTGAAAACTTGTGAAAGACTGCCTTTTACAGCTTCTACATCCACAGCTTTATCAAATTTCACTACAAAACTTCTTCCCCCTGTGAAATCAATACCATATTTAAATCCATTCGTTGCAATAGACCCTATAGAAACCGCTACCAATACAGCAGAGATAACATACATTACCTTTCTCTTTGCTATAAAATCTACCCAAATATTTCGGAATAAATTCTTAGTCATTGGTGTCCAAACAGACAATGATTTTCCTTTCTCTAATCTACTGAATATCATCACTCTAGACATCAAAACAGAAGTAAAGAAAGTCATTATCAGACCGATAAGCAATGTCACCGCAAAACCTTGGATAGGCCCCGTTCCGAAAATATAAAGAACTAACGCCGTAAGAATGGATGTAAGCTGTCCATCGATAATCGCAGATAGAGCATCATTAAACCCATCATTATAAGCTGTTTTAATATCTTTTCCTGCAAAAAGCTGCTCTCTTGTTCTTTCATAAATGATCACATTGGTATCCACCGCCATTGCCATCGTTAGAACTATCCCCGCAATCCCTGGAAGCGTAAGCGTAGCATCCATAGAATCCATGATTCCAAAAAGGAAAAACAAATTAAACACCATAGCAATCACCGCATAAACTCCCGCACCTCCATAGTAGAAAATAATATATGCTATGATGATACAGAACGCTGCCGCAAACGACCAAAGCCCTACCTGAATAGACTCCTCTCCTAAAGAAGGCCCTACTACATCAGCTTGAACAATTTTTGCGCTAGCAGGAAGTTTTCCTGCACTTAGCACATTTACTAAATCTTTCGCTTCATCTTCCGTAAAATTACCACTAATCTGAGAACTTCCATTAGGAATTGGCTCATTTACATTTGGCGCTGTATAAACTCTGTTATCCAAAGTAACAGCAATAGGTCTTCCTACATTTTTTTCTGTAAGGGATTTCCATTCTTTAGTTCCATTAGCATCCATCTGCATATCCACTACTATCCTTCTCATCTGGTCATAATCTACTCTAGCAGACTCCACAGCACCATCAATAGGCGCTTTTTTGCTAACGTTACTCTTTATAGCATAAAGTTCCAAATAATCAGGTGCATCCTCTTGTGGTTTGTATGCCCACATAAAGTCCACATATCTAAGGTTAGATGGTCTAGCTTCTTTTGCGATTTCGCTATTAAGAATTTTATTAACTGCAGCTGTATCAGAAAGTTTGACAGTCGCCACAGCATTAGATCTTAATTTATCTAAATTGAGAGCTTTAGTAAAGTTAAATCCTTTTTTCACTCCCATAGAATCGCCTTTCACGATAACATTTTTGCTCATTTCCTCCAAGTAAGGGAAAACTTCTTGGATTGTTCCCACTTCCCAAAACTGAAGTTTTGCAGAAGTCTGGAGCATTTGTTTCACTCTGTCTATGTCTTTGATACCAGGCATTTCTACCAAGATTCTTCCTGTCCCTGGCACCTGCTGTACATTCGGCTGGGTAACTCCCATCTTATCGATACGAGTTCTGATAACCTCATAGGCAGCTCCTATACTTACTTCTATTTTCTTAGTGATGATTTTTTTAACCTCTTCATCAGAAGTATTAAATTTTATCTCACTGCTCAGATTTTGTGTTCCGAACACTTCTGGGCTGGCAAGTTTTAGGTTTGCTCCCTTTTCTTTATTAACGATATCAAACTGAACAAAGAAATTCTGAATATACGAATTGGTAGAGTTTTCCTGTGCTTTATCTGTTCTATCCAAAGCCTCCACAAAAACAGGGTTTGTAGAATAGTCAGCCAGATTAGTCACCAAATCTCTTTGGTTGATCTCCAAAAGGACATTGATACCTCCTTTTAGGTCAAGCCCCAGCTTCATCTCACGCTCCTTGGCATTGGTGTAGTATAGCTTTGTAAAGCCAAGATTCAGAGTGTCTTTAGAAAGTTTGTCTAATTCTTTCTGATATTTTTCTTCATTATTTCCTGCTAATGCCTTCGCTTCGCTTTCTATTTTATTGGTATACCAAGTCGGCAGAAGCTCTGTAATACAGATAAGCCCAAGGGCAACAGCAATGATAGTAATAAGACCTTTTCCTTGCATTATGAATTATAATTTTTATTTAAGTCTGCAAATATAATCAAATTCACTGAAAATTTTATACTTAGAATAAATAAGATAAAATTTTTATCCTATAAACTTCATAAAAAAAAGAGACACATATAGTATCTCTTTTTTATAAAATATGAAATTTTAAAAAATTACTGTCCTAAATAGATAAGTTCTATTCTGTTTCTTGGAGTTACATCAGGACGGAATCTCAGTTTTCCTCTATTAGCAATTAGTCTAAAACTAACCCTATCTCCTGCTGTAAGACCTATTATATTAGAATAGTGTTGATTAAAAAACGCCCCCGACTCTACATAACTATATGTCTCATCAGCATCTATCCATGGTGCCCCATTCAATAACATAACAAAGTATAGGTTTCTAGTACCTGATTCCCATGCATTCTCAAGGAAAGAGTGGTATAATACTAGATATTTACCTGTTTTAGGTGCTATAAAATCATTAATTCCAGGTATTGTTTGAGTTGCATTTGCTTGTAAGTCATAATTAACTGTTGTACGAGCATATTGTCTTGCAAAGTCAGCAATTGGCGGTGCTGGCTCTTTCCATGTACCTACCCCATTAGCATCACTAGTAAGGACTTTACCCACTCCTTGGTTAGTATCTTGTATCTTGATAGCGTTTGGTCCATTAGTTACGATATGAACTTTAGAATCTGGTTTATAAGTACCTATCCCCACATTAGGACTAAAACTATGTCCATTCTGATATCCTAAGATAATGGTATTATCATTTGAATTAGCAGTTGTAAGTGCACCAGAACCTATTCCATTTCCTATTGCTATCACATTATCTAGTTCTCCTGTAGATATAGATTGGAAATTAGCACTACCTATATGGATATTATTATGTCCTTTTACCCATCCACCAGATCCATTACCAAGAGCGATGTTATTATTTCCTACTATGTTACTTTGTAGTGCATTTAAACCTTGAGCATTATTATGTTGCCCTGTAGTATTACTTGTTAATGCACTTGTCCCTAATGCGATATTATATGCCCCTGAAGTATTTGATCCTAAAGCTTCATTTCCAACAGCCACATTATAATTTCCGCCATTATTAGAAACCAAAGAAAGGTTTCCTATAGCCACATTCGCCATCCCTGCGGCATTATTCGTTAATGTAGCGTTTCCTATACCTACATTATAGTTTCCTGTAGTATTTTTAGTAAGCGCATTAGTTCCTAGTCCCACATTATGACTTCCTATAGTGTTATTAGAAAGAGCAGAATGTCCCAGTCCCACATTACTCATCCCTACTGTATTTTTGCTAAGAGCATACAACCCAAGCCCCACATTATGATTTCCTGCTGTATTGAAACGAAGTGCATCAAACCCAAGTCCCACATTGTAACTTCCTGAAATATTATTCTGCAATGCCTGAGAACCTATACCTATGTTACTTTCTCCCACTGTATTTGTCATCAATGATTTTTGACCAATACCAATATTAAAATTACCTCCAATATTAGATGTAAGAGAAGATGTTCCTAATGCAATATTATTTGCCCCTATCGTATTTGCTTTTAAAGCTTCCGTACCAAAAGCCATATTATTAGAACCGCTTGTATTACTATACAAAGCATGATGTCCCAGCGCCATATTACGATCTCCCGTAGTATTACTATACAAAGCTGCAAAACCATTAGCTATATTGCTTGCTCCTGTGGTATTATTATATAGAGCAGTATAACCAACTGCTGTGTTATTAGCTCCTGTTGTATTTCTAAAAAGAGCATCTGTACCAACAGCCACATTTCCGATACCAGAAACAGTATGATACAAAGAATTTTCCCCAACAGCCACATTATACATACCTCCTGTATTAGAATACAATGTATTAGCACCTACACCTACATTCCCTCTTCCTTGTCCATTAGAGCGCAAAGATCCTATACCCACTGCCACATTATTAACCCCAGTAGTATTAGAACGCAAAGCATCTAGTCCTACAGCTATATTGTGAGAACCACTTGTATTAGAAAATAGAGCATCTTTTCCTATACCTATATTATGTGGACCTGTTCCTACTCCACTACCATTTCCTCCTACACCAGCATCCTGTGTAATGTGGCTATTAGTTCCCACTAATCTAAGGTCTTGCTCCTGCATAACGCCTTCTGCTATTTTCACCCATTTACTAGTTGCAGTACTATAATAATAAAAACCTTTAGAAGTTACATTAGTTGTAGTAGATGTAGTAGCTCCTGAAAAGTCAGACACATACACTAGTGTAGACTCTTTCAAATTAGCAGCAGCGATTGAATTCAATCTCGCTTTGCTTAGTCTAGGAACAAGCATCCCCTCATTAGTAGTTGCTCCTACTGCTGAATTTGCAGCATTTGGTTTTATATCTAAAGTCGCTTCGGGGTTATTTGTGTTTATCCCTACTTTTCCTGTTTGGGAATATGCTAACCCCATAGCCAGCACCCCTAATAAAATAAAGTTTTTTTTCATATATTTATTTTTTAATATGTTCTTCTTTTAACCAACGAATTTATATTTAATTAAATTCATTGAAAACGTAGTATTTAAGTTTAAAAATTTTAAAATACAAAGATAATATTTTTTATTATTCTAGCAACAAAAAAGAACCCTTATTTTTAAGAGTTCTTTTTTTGAACTTTATTGTTTTCTGATTTTCTTACTCAGTTTATGATTTGCAGAAGATGCCGTTAGGACATATATTCCTGCTGGAAGTCCAGAAAAATCTACATCATGAAACCACAGACTAGGAGTCACACTTCTAACAAGCCTTCCTGACATATCAAATATCTTGATATCATTGATTTTTTCTACAAACTTCACATTTACTATGTTGTTTCCATCTGTTAACAATGTAGGAGATGCTTCCATTGGAGTTGCAGTTGGTGGAGTCAGAACCCCAGTATAACCTGTTACTATGATAGAGTAAACTTGCTTTTCTGCATTTGCTCCATCATTATTCACCAAAGTTCCTTTATTAGACACTTCTATTTTATAAATTCCTGCTGCTGGCTGGTCTATAAGAACCTGTTCCACATTATCCACAGTATTATCTCCTTTTATCGCTGGGTTACGCGGAGCAGTTACATCTAGTTTCCATGGATAATAAACTTCATTGGTCTGAACATTAGTTACTCTTAGGTCTAAATCATTCACCAACTTAGATGTTCTATCATTATAAGCTTCACTATATGTGTTATAGTTAGAATTCTTATTAGATGGATCTGTCCAAACAATAGTTGCTTTAAGTGGTTGTGAACCATCTGTTTTCACCAAAAATTCATTCTTTTTAGCGTTTTTGAGTTCTTTATCTTCAAAGATAACTTTATTTTGTTTTTTCTGAACCAATAGTTCTGCTCCCTTCTTAGCATCTACAAATCCCCATCCATACCAAACATCTGGCCCTACATTTCCTGCCTCCTGTGCTGTATGGATAAGAAGGTTTTTAGCTGACGCTGCATTGAGCTTTTGCCCCGCAAAAAACGACTGATAAATCTGATTCCAAAGCCCTAAAATCCCTGTAACCTGTGGAGCAGAATAAGATGTTCCATTTCCTATACCATAAGTAGTTGATCCTGCAGCAGATGTAGAAGGATATAACACTGTACTTCCCACCCCTGCAATGTCTGGCTTGATAGCACCATCATCACGAGGCCCAGCACTACTATAATCAGCCTTAACCACATCTGACACCTGAGTATATCTTCCATCAAACCCTTCTTCGGCAGTTCTGATTTTCTCAGTAGCCCCTACTGTGATAATATTCTTAGCAACAGCTCCTGTTGGGATACAGTCATATTCAGCCGCACAATTATCCTGAGGAGCTGCATCTGTAGATGAAAACTGCCCCCAAGTTCCATCAGATTTTCTATAATAAGCAGGATACATTGGAGTTGATGCAGGTCCATCTCCATAGGAATTTCCTGCAGATTTCACAACCACCATATAAGGATTATTGTATACTATATCATCCAACTCTTTGTCTCTATTATAGTATGTCCCATTTAAATCGAATGATTGCCCAGTTGCTGGAACATACGAACCACTCCAATACCAAGCAACTCCCATAGAGCCGTTATTTAAATTCCATCCTATAACATTACCATAAGAGTGGTTAGATAGAGCAGGTTTACTATCTCTTATTTTAGCTGAAATATCTTTTTCTTCAGTCTCCCCATCAAGAGTAGAATTCCCAAAATAATAACTATCAAAAACAGCCTCTGGCATCATTCCTTTGGTATTCATCACAACTCTAATAGGACTTCCATCTTTTTTTCGTGAAGTCACATTTAGGCTTTGACCTTTACTTCCCATCATTCCAGTTACTCCTGTAGCATGACTACTGTAAGGTACTGTATCAGCCTCTTTATTAGTTATTCTAGCACTGCTTCCAAAGTCTGAATGCTCGGCATAAACACGCCCACCATCAAAAACAGACACTTTCATCCCTTCTCCATTAAAACTTCCTGTAAGTCCATCTATAGTCCCTTCTTGAATAGCATCTACATTAGAGTTTTTAATTTGGTCTGTGTCATAAGATTTTAGAAAATATGGAATTCCCCCAAAGAAAAAAGAAATAGTCTCTCTTTCTTTCTTTAGGTCTTGTTTAATGACACTTTCTGATTTTGGATTTTCAGTAGAATTATTTCTATAAACCTCCTTCTGAGCGTAGAACTCAAATTGTTTGAACAACTGCTTTCTCCTCTCATCCATCTCCTTTTTCAGCTTGTCATTACCCTGCTGAGCATTTAGCAAACTCCCCAAAAGCAAAGCAACTAGTACATTTCTTCTCATAATATACAAATTTTAAAGTTTTCTATTATTGGGCGTAAAATTACAAAAATTATTGATTTTACACTATTTTTTATTTTATTTTATTTTTATTCAACCATTCATGATATGCTTTTGCATTTTTCGCATGTTCTATATCAGAATCCGTGAATTTATGATAACCTAACTTTTCAGGGTCTGCACACATAAAGATATAATTATTTTTTTCGGCATTCAACACATTATCCACCGCTACCTTATTCACCATACAGATAGGCCCTGGCGGAATTCCTGCATTTGCATAGGTGTTATATGGCGATGGGTGTTTTAGATCTTTGTTATAGATTCTCTTTATTTGTTTAGTAAAATTATGCTCTTTGTTAATCGCATAGATTACGGTAGGGTCAGACTGAAGTTTCATTCCCTTTTCATAGCGGTTTAGATAAAGCCCCGCTATAGTTTTCTGCTCATCTTCTTTCCCTCCCGATTCTTTCTGAACAATGGAAGCAAGGGCATAGATCTGCTCTCTTGTCAACCCCAGTTTCTGCTCTTTGGCTTTTCTCTCCTTCGTCCAAAATTCATTGTAATCTTTTTCAAACTTTTTGAAAAACTCCTCTGGTGTCACCGTCCAATAAAATTGATAAGTATCCGAAAAGAAATAAATTTTCAAATCTTCTGCCGAGTTTAGTCCTTTTTCCTGAGCGATTCTATCAAACACAGTCACAAATCCCAAAGAATCCACCTGTGTTTTCCTCGCCACACGCCCTATCATCTGATAAACATCATCAAAATCCTTTATCCTAAAAGTATCCTCTGTCTGCAGTCCTGCTTTCAGCATATTGACCAGCTTTGTATTATCATCGCCCTCCTTTACTCTATATCTTCCCGCTCTGAGAAATTTCCCCAAATGCTTAGACTCCGCTACATCTCGGAAAGCCTCCATGTCAGCTATATATGGTTTTAGACTATCCAAAACTTGGTCTAAACTCGCATCCTTCGGCACTAGAAAATATCCAGATTTTTTGACATTATTCCCTTTATATTTTTTATATAAAGTATATCCAAAAAATCCTCCACCGATTAGGAACAATCCTAAAAAAACTATAATTACTTTTTTCATTTTTAATCTAATTTGAAAACTCCCTCAAAAACATATTCTGCAGGACCTTCCAGCCAAATATTTCTAAATCCTGCCTTGTGCTTTTCTGCATAAACTTTCAGATTTCCACCAAGTGTTTTCACAGAAACTTCACCTCCACCAAATTCATTCATAAATGTAAGGCAGCTCGCCGTAACTCCTGTTCCACAGCTGTATGTTTCATCCTCTACTCCTCGCTCGTAAGTTCTTACAAAAACCTCATTATCAAATGTTTTAGAAACAAAGTTTACATTTATTCCTTCTTTTTTATAAGGCTCAGAATTTCTGATTTCGTATCCATTTTTATAAACATCCAGATTCTGCACATTTTCCACATATCTCACAAAATGCGGAGAACCTGTATTTAATTGATAATCAGTACCTATTTTAGCAATTTCTGGAACATCTATCATTTTTAGCTTCACTACATTTCCATTGATTTCAGCCTCGTGAAGTCCATCTATTGCATTAAATTTAGCTTTATTTTCAAAAACATTCAAAAAATGCGCAAAAGCCACAATACAGCGCCCTCCATTGCCGCACATTGTGCTTTCGTTCCCATCTGAATTATAGTAAACCATCTGAAAATCAAAGCTTTCATGGTTTTCCAATAAAATCAAGCCATCTGCTCCAATTCCGAAACGGCGGTCGCACATTTTTTTTACTAAATCTACATCATTTTTAGGAAAAGACTGATTTCTATTATCTATCATAATGAAGTCATTTCCAGTCCCTTGATATTTATAAAATTTAATCATTTTTTCTCTCTTTATTTGCGATTTCTTTTCTCACTCGGCTCAAACTCTCTGGCGTAATTCCTAAAAACGAAGCCACCATCCACTGCGGAACTCTCCTGAAAACATTAGGATAAACCTTTATAAAATCCAAATACCGCTCCTCTGCATTCGCCCCAAGTAAAAGATTTACTCTTTTTTGTAATTGTCTGGCGTGATTATGCAGAAGCAAAATTTGTTTTGCGTTTGTTTCAGGATCATTATTTCTCATATATTCATGAAAATCAAGGCTTAAAGATATGATTTCGCTGTCCTCTATCGCATCAATAAAATAATCTGAATTTTCTCCAAAAAATAAACTGCTCCTATCTGTAATCAAATGATTTTCAGGCGCAAACTGAATAATATGTTCCTTCCCCGCCTTACTGATAGAATATAAACGAAGAAGCCCCTTCTCCACAAAAAAAGTATTTCTACACACTTCCCCTTCCCTCAGAAGAAACTGTCCTTTTTCCACTTTGAGAGGCTTTATGTATTTCCTATACCCCTCAATAGATGAAGGAGAAACACCAAATGTATTTAGAAGATACTCATCAAACATTTCTATTCTTCAAATAACTTTTTCATCAGCCTTTCCATATCTACCAGCTCTTCGTGTCTCTTGAAAATAACCTGTCCATCACGGAAAAGCAAAAAGGTAGCCGCTTCTATCATAACTCCCAAATCTTCGCTCAATTCTTGTTTTAGTTTAGAATTTCCTGTATAGTTCAGTCTATAAAATTTCACTCTGGACAAATCCATTCTTCTTGCCTGTTTTTCAAAATCCCCCATCATATAATCACTTCTGAAATGCATCGTCGCACAGGTCAAAAGAGCCACTGGCTTCTCATAAGAATCTTTATAAGCCTGCTTCAAGTCCTCGCTGGTCTCTATTTTATTCCAAATCTGGCTGTCTTTATACGCTTTTACTAGTTTTTTCCAAAAATCCATTAATCCCATAAGTCAAAAAATTTTTGCTAAATTATCAATAATTTAGTAATATTGAAAATAAATTGAATTTAAAATGAAAAAAGCATTGATTATAGTGGACATCCAAAATGATTTTTGTAAAGGTGGCAGCTTAGAAGTTGCCGATGGAGAAAAAATCATCCCTTACATCAACCACCTGATGAAAACCAACAACTATGATGAAATCATCCTTACCCAAGATTTTCATCCCATAGAACACAAAAGTTTTGCGGTCAATAACGGAAAATCCGTTGGCGAAATCATCCAGCTAAACGGCATTTCACAGACAATGTGGCCTGTTCACTGTGTGCAGGGAACTTCGGGAGTAGAGTTTCATCCTGATTTAGAAAAAAATAAGGCTACATACATCATCAAGAAGGGAATGAACCCTGAAATAGACAGCTACAGCGCATTTTTTGACAATCAAAAACTAATTGACACTGGACTTTCCAATTATCTGAAATCTAAGAACATAGAAACCGTGGAAATCGTAGGATTAGCATTAGATTATTGTGTAAAATACACCTGCATTGATGCTGTTTCGGAAGGTTTTAAGGTCGTTCTTCATTTTAAAGGCACGAAAGCCGTGAACCTCCACCCTGATGATGCCAAAAACACGGTTTTTGAACTTTTAGAAAAAGGCGTTTCTGTAATAAATTAGAACCCACTGATAAACAAAAACTTACCCTGAATTTGGGTAAGTTTTTTATTTTTTAAGAATTATAACAATTTAGATAATTCCTCGTAGCCGCCGCCGTTATAGACATTGGTAAATCCTCTCTGCTTAAAGGCTTCTGTAGCCTTCCCGCTTCGGTTTCCGCTTCGGCAGAAAAAAACCACATTTCCGTCTAATTTCGCTATTTCATCTGCATGATTTTCCACCTCGCCCAGCGGAATATTTTCAGCGCCTTCTATCGCTCCGTTTGCTATAAGTTCCTCTGGCTCACGCACATCTATCAAATGATAGTTTCCTTGATTTAAAATTTCCTGAATATCCATTCTTTATTTTTTTTATTCAAATATAGTTTATTTTACAATACATTGACCTCTCTTTCTAATTTTACTCCAAATTTTTCTTCCACAGAATCTATTATTTTTTGGGAAAAATCAAAAATCTCCTGCCCTTTCGCATTTCCTGTAATATTCACTATTACAAGGGATTGCAGAGAGTGAGTTGCCACATTTCCTATTTGTTTACCCTTCCAACCGCATTGCTCTATAAGCCATCCTGCTGGGATTTTCACGCCTTCTTCCGTTTTATATCCCTGAATATCTGCAAACTGAGTTTTCAGCTTATCAAAATACACATCAGAAACCACAGGATTTTTGAAAAAACTTCCTGCATTACCGATTTTTTTAGGGTCTGGTAGTTTACTCTGCCGAATACGGATAACCGCCTGAGAAACATCCTGAATCGTTGGATTTTTTATTTCCATTTTCTCCAATTCTGACTGGATAGCTCCATATTCCACCTTTAAAATATGTTCTTTTCTTGTCAGCCTAAATGTAACTTCCAGAATAACATATTTACCTTTTCCCTCTCTCTTAAAAAAAGAATCTCTGTATCCGAACTGGCATTTTTTCTTATCAAAAACCTCAATTTCCAAAGCACTCAGATTAAGCACTTTACAAGACTCGAAACTATCCTTTATCTCCACTCCATAAGCTCCGATATTCTGGATAGGACAAGTCCCAGCATTCCCTGGAATCAGCGACAAATTCTCCAATCCTCCATAGTTTTTATCCAAACAATACTGAACAAACTGATGCCAGTTTTCTCCTGCTTGGGCAGACACCAAAACCTCATTATCACTGATGATTTCTTCGGAAATTCCCTTTAAATTTAGTTTAATCGCAAGTCCTTCAAAATCCTTCGTGAAAAACAAATTACTTCCTCCTCCCAAAAACAAAAGAGGAAGTTCCCTAAATTTAGGGGTTTTCAGTAAATCTAATAATTCTGACTCTGTAGAAACCTCAGCAAAATACCGCGAAGAAGCCTCCACACCGAAAGTATTGTAAGGCTTCAGGGAAATGTTTTCTAAAATCTGCATTTTATCGTGCATTGTATTTTTGAAGAGCATCTTTCAGCAGTTCTACACTTCTTCTCAAGTCTTCCTCTTTCAGCACATAAGCTATTCTTATCTGTCTCTTTCCAAGCTCTGGATTAGAATAGAAGCCTCCCGCAGGCGCTACCATAACAGTTTCATTATCAAGAGAATATTCTTCTAAAAGCCACTGTGCAAATTTCTCTGCATCATCTATCGGAAGCTCTGCCACGCAGTAGAAAGCACCCTTTGGAGTTGGACAGATTATTCCTGGGATTTCGTTTAGTAATTTTACTAATAAATTTCTTCGTTTAGTGTATTCTTCGCGAACACTCTCTATATATTTTTTATCGTTTTCGTGAGCTTTTGCAGCTATTATTTGCCCTAAAAGAACTGGGCTTAGTCTAGCTTGTGCAAATTTCATCGCAGCAGCACGAATCAGTTTAGAACGAGTAACCATAAATCCGATACGAACTCCACACATAGAATATCTCTTGGATTCTGAATCTATAATGATGCAGTTTTCTGCTATTTCTGGGAATTCCAGCATAGAGACCTGCTTTGCTCCATCATACACATACTCACGATACACCTCATCTGCGATGATGACAATATCATGTTTCAAGGCTATCTGAGCCAGTTTCTGTAATTCTTCCCTTGTATAAAGGTAGCCCGTAGGATTCCCAGGGTTACAGATTAGGATAGCTCTAGTTTTTGAAGTAATTTTTTTCTCAAATTCTTCCATGGACGGCAGGGCAAAACCTGTCTCGATAGAAGACGGAACTGCTACTACTTTTACATTGATATGATTAGAAAAACCATTGTAATTCGCGTAGTATGGCTCTGGGATAATTATCTCATCACCATCATCACAAAGCGTAGAAAGTGCGATGCTCAGTGCTTCTGAACCACCATTAGTCACGATAAAATTATCCGTTGTCAAATCTGTAAAACCAAGCGAGTGGTAATAAGTTTCCAAAGCCTTTCTATACTCTATATTTCCCTCAGAAAGAGAGTATTCCAGCACTTTTAGATCAATATGTTTCAGCTCCTCCAAAGCCGTTTGAGGCGTTTCTATATCTGGCTGTCCGATATTGAGATGATAGACTTTTACTCCTTTTTGTTTCGCTTGTAATGCATACGGAACAAGTTTTCTGATTGGTGAAGCAGGCATTTTTTCTGCTCTTTGTGATATTTTTGGCATGATAGATTGTATTTTATGGAACAAATTTACAATTTTATTTCTCTACTATGGCAGAATATTTCCACCTATTTTTGATAATATTTTTCTTAATTTTAGTGAAACTTATCTTTTCACAAAATTCTGTTCTTTAAAGATAAATTTCTACCTGTTTTTCACTGGTTTTGTCCTGCCAGTAGTTTTTATAAGTCTGGAAAGTGTCCTCTATTATTTCATAAAGTTTAAAACAATTTTGTTTCAGTTCATCGAGATGAACCACATGAATGATGATATGTGGCTCTTCTATCCATTCTAGAGACATCATGCAGTCATCCATAGAGTCTAAGCTCATCCAGAAATAACTCGGAAACTGAAAAACTTCATCCATCTTTTGTAAAAAAGCTGTTTCTGTCTTTATATTTCGGACATCGATAAAATATTCCAATGTTTGTTTTCGAAAGTCTAATCGTGTTTCGTTCATCTTTTTTGATTATTTTTTAGTTAAAAAACTCCCAACAATTTGACAAAAGCCAAATGCAAGTGTAAAAATACATTTATTTTGAATAAATTTGCCTTTTCAAATCATATAAAATGACAAAAAAACAAATCTATTTGAGTGTAATTTTTGGAGCTATTTTTTGTGTAGCTTTGTGTGATTTTCTTCCTAGTTTAAAGAAAAAATCCGATTTTGACACTCCAGACATCGTTGGTTATCAATATAAAAAAGATTCATCCAAGACAAAAGACCCATACGGCATCACAGACCAAAAAGGGCAAAACTACATAGAAAAACTTACCGATGAAACCATCGTAATCAACTATGTCAAAAAACACAAAAAACTCCCTGAATACTACATTACCAAAGCAGAAGCCAAAAGAAAAGGCTGGAAACCATCCGAAGGAAATCTCTGCGAGGTGCTTCCCAACAGGGCTATCGGCGGAGACCGCTTCAGCAACCGAGAGAAAAAGCTCCCTAACAATGGTAAATACTACGAAGCGGACATAAACTACCGCTGTGGTAGAAGAAATGCTGAACGAATAGTTTTCAACAAAGATGGAGAAGTGTGGCTCACTAAAAACCACTATAAAAGTTTTGAAAAACAATAAAATAATTAACTGATAATGAATACGATATACATTGATTTTTCAGAAATAGGCGATATGGAGGATTTCTACGCCCAGCTGAAAGAAAAAATAGAACTTCCTGAGTATTTTGGAGACAATCTAGATGCCCTTTATGACTGCATTTCTGGCGATTTGGAAATGCCTTTACATATAGAATTTGTAAATATGACTGTGGAGCAGTTAGAAATTTTCGAAGACCTTTTGGTGACTTTAGAAGACCTAGTGGAGGAAGTTCCTGACTTTTCTTTTTCCTATTTTCTGGAACAATACGAAGATTAAAAATCTTTCCCAAAATAAAAAACCAGCTTTGAAATCAAGCTGGTTTTTATTTTTATGCTAATCCAAATTAGTATTCTAACAACACACTTCCCCAAGTAAATCCACTTCCAAAGGCCGCTAGACAAACTAAATCGCCTCTCTTCACCTTTCCTTCTGCTATAGCTTCGCTCAGTGCGATAGGAATAGAAGCCGCAGTGGTGTTACCATATTTTTGGATATTATTAAACACCTTCTCATCTGGAAGCCCTATCAACTGCTGAACATACTGAGAAATTCTGATATTCGCCTGATGTGGGATAAGCATATCCAAATCCTCTACCGTTTTTCCTGCTTTTTTCAATGATTCTATAATAGTCTCTGGGAAACGGGTAACCGCCTGTTTGAAAACAAAATTCCCATTCATATACGGATATATTTCCTCTGGTTTTATGTTTTCTGGCTCTGTAAGAAGTCTGTCTGTCCATCCTAAGTTAGTCCCTGGCAATTTTATCATCAGTTCCTCTGCATATTTCCCTTCGGAATGCATATTATAAGACAAAATCCCCTGAACACCAGCATCTTCCGAAGCCGAAAGCACTACCGCTCCTGCACCATCACCAAAAATCACCGAAACTCCTCTTCCTCTATCTGTCATATCCAACGCAACTGACTGAATTTCAGCACCTACTACTAAAATATTTTTATACTGACCTGCTTTGATGAAAGCATCTGCAACACTCAGTGCGTAAACAAATCCTGAACACTGATTTCTCACATCCAGTGCCCCTATAGTATCACAGCCCAGCATTTCCTGCAAAACTACACCGCACCCAGGAAAATAATAATCTGGGCTAAGTGTCGCAAAGATAATATAATCTATATCTTTCTCAGTCAGACCTGCTGATTCCAGCGCTTTTTCAGAAGCTTTGAAACCATAGAAACTCGTAGTTTCTTGGCTGTCAAATTTACTCGTTCTGTGTCTTCTTTCCTTGATACCTGTACGCTCCGTTATCCACTCATCATTGGTATCCATTATTTTAGCTAAATCATCATTAGTTACCACATTATCTGGAACATAATGACCTATTCCCTTTATAACACTTTTATACATAACAAAAATTTATTTAATCAATTTTAATCCGTCAAAACTATGAAATCCATTTAGAAAATCCTTTAAATTCATTCGTTTTTTTCCTTCCAGCTGTAATTCTTCTGGGAAATAAACTCCATTTTTAGCATAGATTTTAAATTCATTTTTAGAAATTTCTATCTCGCCATACTCTTTAGAGTGTTCTATTTTTTGGAATTTTCCTTTAAAAATCTTTAATATTTTCTGCTCGCCACCCACTTCCAAAATAGTAAAAGCAGCAGGATACGGCGACATTCCACGGATAAAGTTATGAATAACTTCCACTTCTTTTTCCCAGTCTATTTTAGTATCTTCTTTGAAAATCTTATAGGCTGTTTTTGGATTTTCTTTCTGATTTTGAGGAATTTCTGTAAGTTTCCCTTCCGCAAGACCATCCAAAGTTTCCACCACCAGTTTCGCGCCTATCTCCATCAGTCTGTCATGGAGTATTCCTGCGTTGTCTTCTGGAGAAATTTCAGTTTCTGCTTGGAGGAGAATATTCCCTTCATCTATTTTTTCATTGATGAAAAATGTAGTGACACCAGATTTTGTCTCGCCATTGATAACGGCATAATTTATCGGTGCTGCACCTCTGTAATCTGGTAATAATGAGGCATGTAGATTGAATGTTCCCAGCCTCGGCATAGAAAACAAAACTTTTGGCATCATTCTAAATGCCACCACTACGAAGATATCTGCGTTTAGACTTTGTATCTGTGATAGAAACTCCTCATTACGAAGTTTTTCTGGCTGAAACAGCGGTAAATCATGCTCTACGGCATAAGTTTTCACGGGAGACTGATGCACTTTTTGCCCTCGTCCGCTGGCTTTATCCGCTACGGTAACCACTCCTACCACCTCATGCGCCGAGGTATGGATAGCCTCTAGAGAAGCCCTTGCAAAATCAGGTGTTCCGAAGAAAACAACTTTTAGTTTATTCATTGATCATATAAGTTTTGTAGTTCAACATTTTTATTTTCTCTAAATTCAGCAGAGTTATCAGAGTTTCATAGATTTTTTCCTTTTCGTGCCAAAATATTTTTACGCTCAGTTCATCAAAAGTAGCTGGATTTTTAGCTAATATTTCTAAAACCTCATCGGACAAAGTCTTTTCTTTGACTGGATTTTGGGATAGACAAAAACTGCATTTTCCGCAGTTATCCGAGGATTTTTCTCCAAAATAAGTCAAAATCATTCTCATTTTACAGAAATCTTTATCTTGGATAAAGTATTTCATTTCCTCCCATTTTTGGATTTTATTTCTCTGGATTTTCTCAAATAAATTCCAGTATTTTCCTTGTATTTCTCTGCTGTCTCTCGGTCTTAGGAACTTTATGCTGTCAGTGCTTCCATCCACATATTCCAGCCATTCTTTTTTTTGCAATTCCTTTATTCTGTCCTTTATCATCTGCTGACTTACGCCCAGTTTTGCACTCAGGCTTTCTTCACTGAAAGAAACTTTGTGCGTGGCAACTCCAGAAACATTTCTAAGCAGCAATTCTATAAAATACGCATCTTTCGGTGGCAAATCCTCCAATTCTTCGGCAGGGATTTTTAGTTCTATTGTAGAAGGCGATTTATAATTATTCCAAAATATAACTTCCTGATTATGAAGAAATCCCAAAACACTTCTAATCTTAGCAAAGGAAATCTTAGTGAAACTCTGTGCCTTCTGCAAATCCAGCTGAAATATCCTCTCCGTAGCCTCCCCATCGGCAATCTGAAATATAGAATAGATGTAAGATATCACCTTCAGATACTGGGTTTTATCTGGAATCTGCGCAGACAGCACATCATCCATCTCGCTGATTTCCTGCTTGTTCCAAAGCAAAAAAGCATAACTCTCCTGCCCGTCTCGCCCTGCTCTTCCTATTTCTTGGTAATAATTTTCAACCGAGGAAGAGGGCGAATAATGGATAACAAAACGCACATTATCCTTGTCTATTCCCATCCCAAAAGCATTGGTAGAAATCAAAACAAAATCATTCCTTTCCTGCCATTTTCTCTGTTTCTCGTTTCGCTCCCTTGCCGAAAGCCCTGCATGATAAAAATCTACATTTTGCAGATTGTTTTCCTTTAAAAATGCTGTCAGCTCCTCCGCTTCTCTTCTTGTTCGGACATAGACTATCCCTGATATTTTATTGATTTTCAAGAAACTAAGCATTCTTTGGTATTTATCAGAAATCTCTTCATGGAAGATGTGAATATTCTCCCTTTTGTAACTTTTCTGAAAAACGCGAACCGAAGACAAGCCTAATTTTTCCTTAATATCAAGAACAACTTTGGGCGTTGCAGTGGCTGTAAGAGCCAGACAAGGCAGATTCCCTATCGTTTTTCTAAACTCGCTGATATGCTGATAACTCGGTCTAAAATCCTGCCCCCATTCCGAGATACAGTGCGCCTCATCCACCGCAATAAAGGAAAGCGAAACATTCAGCATCTTCCTCATAAACAAAGAGTTATGAAGTCGCTCTGGTGAGACATACAGTAGTTTAATTTCGCCTGATATTGCCTTTTCGTAGATTTCTTCCTGCTCTGCTTCATCTAGTTCAGAACTAAGATATTCTGCCTCTATTCCCAAATCTTTCAAATGAGAAACTTGGTCTTTCATCAGTGCTAAAAGTGGCGAAATCACCAGACAAGTCCCCTCTAAAACCAAAGCAGGAAGCTGATAGCAAAGAGACTTACCGCCACCCGTGGGAAGCAGTGCTAAAGTATCATTTTGCTCTAAAATAGACAAAATAATATCTTCTTGACTCTCCCTAAAAGCATCATAGCCCCAAAAACTTTTCAAGGTTTTTAGTAGAATATCTCGTGTTTCGATAGGCATAAATTTATTTTATCTCACAAAAATAGCAAAAAAGATAAGTTATATTGTTTTACTAAAAATAAAAATGTGTGCCGAGGAAAAAATTCTCAGCACACAACGAATAAAAATTATATCATCAAAAACTATATTTCCAAGTCCAGTTCATCCAATAATTTCCTAGAAAAATCTCTATCATACAGATGTTTATGATGTGGAATTTCTAATCTATCACAGCTAAAAATAAGTCCCTCATAGGCCACTATATCTATGTCTATAATCCTGTCCCTATACTCCCCAAAAAACTTAGAATCATGTATTCTTCCCATTTCAGACTCTATTTTTTTGATTTCGTCTAAAAGTTTTATGGGCGAATGTGCTGTCTGCATAGACACCGCGATGTTACAGAAAACATTATCACTATCATACTCCACAGGCAAAGTTTTTGAGATTTTAGTTTTTTTAATCATCTTACCAACCCTATTTTCCAACTCACTGAGAGCCAGTAAAATATTATTTTCTGCATTTCCTAAATTACTTCCTAGTAACAAAACTACATTATACATTACTAACTATTTGTAAATTTGTAAAATTTTAAACTTTATTTTTATTTATGAAAAATTTCATCAAAACTGTTCTTGCAAATGTTGTTGCATTATTCATTGCTGGTATTTTGCTGCCTTTTTTCCTGCTTTTTGTGATTATCATCATCGGAAGCATGTCCAGCGCAGACAAAGATATCAAAATTAAAGAAAACTCAGTTCTTACCATTGATTTTAAATCCAAAGTTGTGGAACATGAGAACGAAAGCGAGTCTTCTATATTTGAGATAAAAGAAGATGCTGAACTAAAATACCAAGATATCCTCAATGCCATCGAAACTGCGAAAAACGATGATAAAATTAAGGGAATCAGCATAGAACTAGACGACATAGATGCTGGTATCACGCAGATAGACGACATCCGAAAAAGTCTGGAAGATTTTAAGAAAAGTAACAAATTTGTCTATGCTTATGGGAATAATGTAAGCCAAGCATCCTACTATCTGGGTTCGGTGGCTGACCAATATTTCCTCAATCCAGTGGGAGGAATAGAGCTGAAAGGACTTTCCACAGAAGTGATTTTCTTAAAGGAATTTGCTGAAAAATACGGAATCAACATCAATGTTATCCGCCATGGAAATTTCAAATCTGCTGTAGAACCTTTCCTCAGAAACGAAATGTCTCCTGAAAACAAAGAGCAGATGACTACCCTTCTAAATGACGCTTGGGGAGAGATTTCCTCTAAAATCATCCAATCTAGGAAACTAGATGCTACGGAATTCAAAACCGTGGTTGATAGTCTATACGCTACAATTCCTGATTTGAGCCTGAAATATAAACTTGCTGACAAATTAGTTCAAAAATCTGAATATGAAGAGATTATAAAAAACAAACTCAATGTTGGTAAAGATGAAAAACTAAATAAAGTTTCTATCAAACATTATGCGTTTTCCAAAACTGATAATAAAACAAACGATAATAAAATCGCTGTCCTATACGCCTCTGGAACTATCTACAATGGAAACAGATATAGTGATATCTATTCTGAAAGATACATCCAATACATCAAGGATTTAGCCCAAGATGACAACATCAAAGCTGTAGTTCTCCGCGTAAACTCACCTGGTGGAAGCGCCAATGCTTCTGATGAAATCTTGTATGAACTTCAACAACTGAAACAAAAGAAACCTCTAATCATTTCATTTGGGGATTATGCAGCCTCTGGCGGATACTATATCTCTATGGCTGGGGACAGAATTTTTGCCCAAAACAACACTATCACAGGTTCTATCGGCGTTTTTGGGGTAATTCCTGATGCTAAAAACCTAGCGAACCGAAATGGTATTTACTCCGATGTGGTTTCTACCAATGCCAATTCAAACATGATGTCGCCTTTTTCGGGGATTTCTTCGGGGACACTTGCTATCACACAGAGAAGCGTAGTAAATACCTACAATCGTTTTGTGCATTTTGTTTCTAAAAATAGAAAGAAAACTTTTGAAGAAATAGATGCCGTAGGAAGCGGAAGAGTTTGGTCTGGAAAAAGAGCCAAAGAAATAGGACTCGTAGATGAAATAGGCTCTCTAAATGATGCTGTAAAATACGCCGCAAGCAAGGCAAATATAGCAGAATACGAAGCTGTAAGCTATCCTGCAAAAGTGGATAAATTCGAGCAGATAATGAGCAGCCTGAAACAGGAAAGTATAACTACAAACTATGTAAAATCCCAAATGGGCGAAGAAAACTATCAGCTATTCAAGGTTTTTGCAGACCAAAACTTCAGAAATAGCATACAGATGACCATGCCCTACATCATTAGAATTAAATAATAATAACAAAAAACGGTGCCTGATAATATCAAGCACCGTTTCCATTTACAATAAAGTTTAAAATTGGTTAAAATTCTATATCATCTGCTACTCCACCGCCCATTTCTTTTGAGAATTTTTCTGCGTATTCTCTTTGTTTTTGTTCTTGGTATCGCAGCATTTTTTCGATGTTACCCATATTGACCATCCATTTCATGGCTACAGACTGAAAATCTCCCAAGGAAATCCCATAATTGTCCTGTATCCACTGAGCGCCATCTAGCCCTGCTTCATATGCCGCCTGACGAGCACCACACAATTCATAGTAGAACGCTTCATCATTTTGGATTTTAACAAGATAGTCTCCTTCTTGATTAGATTCTTTTACAGAATCATTGAATTTAGGGTGAGTATCTGCGCTTCCGTAATACTGTCCGTAGAGAGACATCACAGCCATAGTTTGGTCTTGCTGCATTCTCTTTACCCAGAGCTGGTTAGCTTCATCCCAAACAGGCATATCAATTCCTAATCTTTTACAAACCTCTTCTGCTGACATTCCATTAGTCATTTTAGAGGCAGCCGCTGCGTAATCTTGCAGAGAAATACCATGTATAGGCTGCAGCATAGGATTACTATCATCATGAGCCATATTCATGTAAGGATTCTCAAAAGAAGTATCATACTCCTCTCCATTTTCATCATAATTCTCTAAGAAATCATCACTTTCTCCATTAAACTCGCCTGAGTTTCTGATGATAGCATCATTGTTTTTCTTAAGCTGAGCTTGCTCCTCTGGTGTTCCTCTCTTTCCTGCTGCACGCATCTCGATAAGCACCTTATACCCATCATCCATCAAGCCTTTATAAAACTCAAAGAATCTGATAGTTGCTTTGAGGAGGGAGTCATTTCCGTTGTAAGCTCCCAGCTGTTTTGCCTCTGCGATATAATCCTCCAAATCCTCTTTCCACTGAAGGCGCACTTTTTCTGCTCGGGCATAGTCTTTGGCATCCATAGCAGCATTCATATCCGCCATGTTGTCTTCGCATTTATTCGCTACACACATGAGCTCGTTATTATACTCTATGGCATTGTCAAAGCTTCCTTTTGCGTAGTATACACCTTCCTCTTCATCATATCCTCTTTTTTCTGGCTGATTTTTAGGCTGGTTATCTTCTACAAGGTCTTGAACTTTTTTAAAAAGATTTTTAAACATAATTTTTTCTTTTTTTAAATCTTAAAATTACTCAAGATTATTTTTAGTCATCCTCGTACTTTTCAAGGAACTCATCAGAAACTTCATTCAGTTTATCTGTAAAACGCTGTATCAGATTGTTGTTGTTTTTCAGCTGAGCTTGTTCTTCTGGTGTTCCTCTCTTTCCTGCCGCACGCATTTCGATAAGCACTTTATATCCATTGTCCATCAAACGGTCATACTCATCCAAAAACGCAATAGCAGCATCCATCAGCATAGTATCTCCTTTGTATGGGCCTAATTTTCTAACCTGCTCTTTGTAAGTTTTCACATCTTCTTTCCACTGAAGACGCACTTTTTCTGCACGAGCATAGTCTTTGTCATCCATGGCATCATTCATATCATCCATGTTGTCAAGGTTTCCGTTTGTGATGCAGATAATTTCGTTATTATATTCTACTTCATCATCGAAACTACCTTTAGCATAGTATACTCCTTCTTCTGCAT
>CAUPCB010000018.1:0-28697 GCA_963509715.1 uncultured Flavobacteriaceae bacterium
ATTTAATAGGATTAAATAAGATGTTCCCGTATTTAATATTTCAAATGCGGGTCTGGGTACAATATTAGGAAAGCCTTTTTATAAAAGCTTTCCTAATTTTTTTTAAAATTCCATTCTGAAAAATATCATTCCTTTTCTTTAGCATATTTGCTAAACCGCTCTATCCAACCATTTTCCCCCAATGGCTCAGCCTTTAGCATTTCGCTAATTTCTACTAGATTAATCTGCTTTTGGTCTTCTTCATAAACAAGTTTAAATTTTTCATTTTGCTCAAATAGATCAAGAAAGTCAAACATAACAGAATTTATATTTTCCAAAATAAATTGTATCAAATTTCTTTTTTCTTTTTCGTTTAATTTTAAAAATAATTCATTATAATGAAGCATAGTGGGATTCTTATACCCATTTTCAACAATATAATCAATGTTTTTATAGTATCTATCTAATACATCATTTATTAGTAATTTCCCAAATTCAACTAAAATTTCTTGATTTGTTTTCATTTTATATTTTTTCTAATTATTAATACCATTCCGAGGAATATTATTTATACTTTCTACTCCTTTTTCTTTTAGTTCTTCTAATGCCTTTACTACCCAACCTGTGGCAATATTCTCTGGAATACCTATATTCACTATTGCCTGTATCTCTATCTTTGCCAATTCATCTATTTCTAAAGCTTTATTAGGATTTGCTCTTCTCCATTCTGTATATAATGATTTTTGTTGCCCCGTTATTTTTGAATGAACATCTATTTTCATTTTATTTGGATTATATTTTTTCCAAGTTTCTTGTAAAAGATTGGGGCTTATACTAAAAGCTTTTTTATAATCATATTCTTCAATTCCTTCAAAAGCTTTTTTAGCCAATGGATGATGTCCGCCTACTTTTTCATATTCGCCAGTTCCCTCTAGGACATATTTAGCTTTTTTCTTAAGATTAGATATTGTGGTATTAAAATTTTCAGAAAATATTTTTACACCTTTTCCTTCAATTTTCTCTAAAGCATTTTTGTTACCAATAGGGATAGCTTCGCCATCGATATCAGCTATTCTTAATCCATTTTCATCGACAGGCAGTTTTTCTATATCAGCTTGTTTCAGTTTATCGATGATGGAAATTTTCCCATTAGGTATACCACAGTAGAGGGTGTTTCCGTCTATTTTGAACCTAAGCTCATATCGTTTGAAGTTCTTCCCTGCGGTATTGATTACATATTTAAAGGTTCTACGGGTTGTGTTAAAGGTTACTTTGACCGTTTTACCAGCTATTTTCATGGTGTTGCTGATAGGGTCTAGGAGATCCATGATTTTGTTGATTTTTCCTAGTTTCCCAGCCTTCACCATAGTGAGCAGCCAGAACATGTCCTCCGGTAATTACTACATCAATTTTTTTGTAACGGAAATAAGAGTAATACTATTATCATCATTAAATTCAAATCTGAAATAATAGTGTTCAATTTTAAAAGTAGCCCATTTATTTGCTTTCCCTATAAAAGGTAAAATCTCCCCTCCCCCCTTTTTTGACTTCTAAATCTCCAAATTTTTTATAAACATCTATTTTATCATCTAAAATATTTATATTGAAAGGAAGTTCTCCTTTGAATAAGTTATATTTATTATCATTTCTCCCCGAAAAATGTATTGATACTAAAATATTATTTTCAAATATGAAATCAATACCGTTTTCTTCGCTACAATAATGACAATCGATATCATTTTCAAAAGCTTTATACTCTTTTAATCCCTTTGAAAATATTTTAAAAAAATCATTTTCTTTAACCTCTGATATTTCTTTTCCTAAAATGCTTAAATCCATAAAATACCGTTATTCATCATAAGAATTTGGGTAATCTGTTTTCAGTTCATCCACTGATGCCATTACTTTTTTAGAGAGGGATTCTTGATAGTTTTCTAATTTGTCAGCAATTTCAGGATTTGATACCGCTAAAATTTTAGCTGCCAAAATCCCTGCATTCATGGCTCCGTTTAGCGCCACCGTAGCAACAGGAATTCCAGAAGGCATCTGCAAAATAGACAAAACACTGTCCCAACCATCTATAGAATTACTCGACAAAATAGGCACACCTATCACTGGCAAAGTAGTACAGCTCGCCACCATCCCAGGCAAATGTGCTGCTCCTCCTGCTCCCGCTATGATTACACTGATTCCTCTTTTTTTAGCTGTTTTTGCGTAGTCCAGCATTCGTTCTGGAGTTCTGTGTGCAGAAACTATGGTAACCTCATAGGGAACTCCGAATGATTGTAAAAAATCTACTGCCTGATGCATAATAGGGAAATCACTTTTGCTTCCCATAATAATTCCTACCATATTTTGATTGATTTTAAAATAAATTTAATTAACTTTACAAACGAAAAATTTAAACATTCCAAAGATAAAAAATTAACCATTAAAAACGAAAAACTAATTTTCCCGAGATGAAAAACATGAAACTTACATTCGCTATTTTGGCTATTGCTATCATCTGGGGGACTTCGTTTTTGGGTATTAGACTCGCCGTGGAGACTATTCCTCCGCTGTATGTGGCAGGTATCCGGCATGTGCTGTCAGCTATTATTTTGGGTGTTTATTTATCCTTTGCAGGAAAACTAAAATGGATAGGCTGGGAAAATCTAAAAGTCCAGTTGATACTTTCCACTTGTATTCTTATCATAGCCAATGGACTTACCACGATTGCCGAAGAGCATGTTTCCAGCAGTCTGGCATCTCTGATTAGTTCTTGTTCGCCTATTTTGATATTTATCGGCAGCGTTTTGTTTAGAATGCAGCAGTTTACACTAAAATCTGTTCTTGGGATTTTATTGGGATTTTCTGGAATTATTTTGATTTTCTGGGATGGACTGGCAGATTTGGCCAACCCTGATTATCGCAAAGGAATGATTTACCTATTCCTTGCTATTGCTGGAAATGCCACGGGAGCCCTTTACATCAAAAAAACAAACTATAAAAGCACCAATATTTTATTAAGTCTTTTTTATCAATTTGTTTTTGCGGGAGTGGTGCAAATCATCAGTGCTTTAGTTCTGGGAGAGGAATTTGCGTCAGAAACATGGAGTCTGAAAAGCATCATTGCGATGTTCTCGCTTACGATTTTCGCTTCCATTATCGCTTATTTGGCGTATATCTATGCACTGAGCCAAATCTCCGCTGTGAAAGTTTCTATGATTTCTTATGTAAATACCATTATTGCGATATTTTTAGGGTGGCTGGTAGCTGATGAGCCCGTGGATTCTAATTTTATCATCGCTGCGTTTTTGATTATTTTAGGAATATTTATAACGAATTATCATCCAGATATGTTTAAAACCAAAAAGCATTAGAAAATTCTAATGCTTTTTTGATATCACTCTAATCATTGATTTTATCGTGGTTAGTTTTTCTAACAGCTCTTCCCTACTATCCGCCAAAATGTTAATATGTCCCATTTTACGCCCAGATTTAGTTTCTGTTTTTCCGTATAGATGGACATAGGTTTTAGGCAGTTTTAAAACTTCTTCCAAGCTTTCATAATAGGCTTTTCCTTGGTAGCCCTCCTCTCCTACAAGATTAAACATTCCGCTGTATTTATCCGCATCTGTGTCTGCCAGTGGAAGATTTTTTACCACTCGGTACATCTGTTCGAACTGGGAGTTACTATTTCCTTCCTGCGTGAGATGTCCGCTGTTGTGAAGCCTTGGAGCTGTTTCATTGACCCAGACTTTTCCGTTTTTATCCAAAAATAATTCTATCGCAAAAAGCCCAGAAGAGGCCATCGCTTGAATAAATTTTCTGACAATTTCATCAATTTGAGTTTGGATTTCATCAGAAATTTCACTTGGACAAATATTAAAATCCAATAAATTTAATCGTGGATTGGCAACCATTTCCGTGACAGGAAAAACTTTGACTTCTCCCTTGTCGTTTTTAGCGACAATTACAGAAAGTTCCTTTTCTATATCCACCAAAGCTTCCAAAACAGAGGGCGAATCCCAAAGATTTTCCAGCTCCTTTTCGCTGCGAATCACCTGAACGCCCTTTCCATCATAGCCGCCAGTATTTAGTTTTTGAACAAAAGGCAAAGGAAAATTTACTTCCGATTTATCTTGAATAACCTGAAAATCAGGACTTGGGATTTCGTTTTTTTGATAAAATTCTTTCTGCAATATTTTCTGCTGAATGATTTTGACAGCACTAGGACTTGGGATGATTTTTATTCCTTGTTTCTGTAAATCTTCCAGCGCTTGGACAT
Source organism: uncultured Flavobacteriaceae bacterium (assembly GCA_963509715.1). Classification (GTDB taxonomy): domain Bacteria; phylum Bacteroidota; class Bacteroidia; order Flavobacteriales; family Weeksellaceae; genus JABCPE02. Next base: position 4,250 of record CAUPCB010000018.1, read on the forward strand.
TCACATGCTCTATCTCTATTGTGAGAACATCTTTATCCTTCCCAAAATCCATAACAGTCTGATAATCATTAAAGTCACCTTTCGTAAAGTGCGATATTCCCGCGCATGGACAGTCAGAACTTGGGTCTAATGTATAAAATTCATCATCGTATTTTAAGGCTTCTTGAATGAGCATCCTGCCGAGCTGTCCACCTCCTAATATTCCTATTTTCATGGGTTAAATGATTAGTTTTGATTATAATTTTTATTTAAAAATTCTTTTTTCAGAAGTTCTCTATAAATTTTTCTGAATTTTCTTTGTAATTTTTTATCATTCGTATTTTGCTCCTCTAATACGACTGATTTCAGGATTATTTCTACCTTTGATTTGTTTATTTCTTCCAGCTCAAATCTTATATTTTTTAGAGTTTCATCTCCTATTTTCAGGCTGTCTATGATGTAATAATCATAAAATCCTATTTCTCTTTCTAATTCCTTTTTTAAAATCTCTTTATCTACTTCCAGCGTTTTTAGGTCGGTTCCGTTCATAATCAGGCTTTCACTGCTTATATTATATCTTCTAATAATCCTCAGCGTATCTTTTTTGAACAAAATATTCCTGTTTTTTAATTCATCCAAAGCCTCTGTTTTACTTTTCGGTATCTTAAAAGAATAATCGTTGAATAACACCATCCCATCCGAACCATATCTATAATACGGCGGCGGAGATGTCGCCATCATCACAAAAACAGAGGGAAAAAGCACCAATGTAGGGCTTATTTTTCTTATTTTCAAAGGCTGAAGCAAAGCATCATACTTTATCAAAAGAAAAGGAATTATCAGAAATACAAAGGCTATGAAATCTGTATAATCGACCACACGAGCCACAGCAATGGGTGAAATCTGATTGTAAAAATCAATAAAACCTTCGGAAAACGGAGATTTCCAAAATATGAACAAAACAAAACTAACAAGAATGGAAAAAGTTCTCAATTTTGGGAATACATACGCCAAAAACAATGGAAAAATAATCATTCCCAAAAAATCTGAAAATTTACCCGTAAACCAATTATGAAAATACAATTTCAAAAAATGGTCATTGATAAACAATAAAATTATACTCACCACAAAAACATAATTCAGCAGTAAAAACTTATTCCTTTTCATATTATTTTGGATTAAAACTTCATGAAATCCCTCACAATTCCGCCGTTTTGTGTGTATTGCAAAAGTTCTATTTCTATGAAATTAGAGATTTCCGCCTTTTCTTCGCTTGGGAAAAGCAGATGTACATTTGCCCCAGCGTCCAAAGTAAAGAAAAGAGGCAGATTGGTTTCCTTTCTAAATTCCCAAACCCTATTGATTACCTGCAAAGTACCTGTCTGCATCAGAATAAAAGCAGGGTCGCTCATCATCATCATCGCATGAAGTGTAAGCGCCTCATGCTCCACCAATTTCATAAAAGCCTGTAAATCACCTGATTTCAATATCTCTTTCATCGGAACAAAGTTCTCTCTCGCTTCTTGAAAACGGCGTTCTGCATAGGGATTGGTATTCATCAGCCCATGTCCCACGGTGGAACTTACAGACTTTTGCCCTTCATGAATCAGCAGAACATAATCATTAAAATCCCTAAATATCGGGTGGATTTCCTCGTCAGGATATTTCACAGCATATAGGTCAGAACTCCCCTCCACTTCATTCACCTCGCCCCAGACTACCAGTCCATCATAAACACTTCGGCAGGCACTTCCACTACCCAGACGAGCCAAAAAAGAAGCTTTTTTAACATCAAAAAAATCTTTCCCAGAAAACTCTCTGTCCATCTCCATAAGGCATTTGGCTATAGCCCCAAAGCCCGATGCAGAACTGGCAATTCCAGAGCTATGCGGGAAAGTATTTTCGGTCTCAATGACAAAATTTCCCTGCAAAATCCAAGGAAGATATTTCTCTATGTTTTGGAAATATTTTTCTATTTTCTCTGAAAATTTGGTTTCCTCTTTCCCAGCTAAAAAAGTTTTGACTGAAAATTTTTCACCTGATCTAAAAATCATTTTAGTCTCTGTTTTACAATTACTAAGCGTAAAACTGATGCTGGGATTTGCTGGAATCTGCCCTTCATATTTACCCCAATATTTAATGAGGGCAATATTACTGGGACAACTCGAAAAAACCTCTATATCTTTCGTTAAAAATTCTTTATTTCCTAAAAACTGCTGTGGCATTATGATAATATTTTACCCCACAAAGGTAGTAATTTAGATGAAAAAATCCCCTTTCCATTGAGAAGGAAAAGAGATTTTTATTTTATATCGGTTTTACTAATTCCAAGAACCATTCTTTGACCTCACCTGACAAGTGCGGAGCCAATTTCTCCTCGCAGGTCTTGTGGTAGGCGTTCAGCCATTCTTTTTCTGGTTCGGTAAGTAGTTCTGCATCTATCACATCCTTGAAAAACGGACAAAGTGTAAGGGTTTCAAATCCATAGAAAGTGCCGTATTCTGTGGTTCTCAGTTCCTTCACTGCCACTAAATTCTCATGGCGGATACCGTATTGATTTTCAACATAAAACCCTGGCTCGTTAGAACATACCATTCCTGCTAAAAGTTCCTGCGGATTCATATCTTTTCGGATATTCTGAGGGCCTTCATGCACATTCATGAAACTTCCCACGCCATGCCCTGTTCCGTGTGCATAGTCTTTGCCCTCTTTCCAAAGCGGAAGACGAGCGATAGCATCCAACTGGACACCTCTTGTGCCTTTCGGGAACTGAGCCAAAGAAAGGTTAATCATCCCTTTCAGAACCAAAGTGCAGTCTTTTACAAACTCCGTTGATACTTTACCCAAAGCCAATGTTCTGGTAATGTCGGTAGTTCCTTCTAAATATTGTCCACCAGAGTCTACAAGAACACTTCCCTCGTTGGTAACTTCCTTGCTTCCTTCGCTTTTTGCAGAATAATGCACGATAGCACCATTTCCTTTATAACCAATGATACTTCCGAAGCTTTCGCCCACAAAATTTTCGCCCTCAGCGCGGAAATCTCTCAGTTTTTTCCCAATAGAATATTCTGTCATAGGTTCTTTTCCTACATTATTTTTTAGCCAATGGAGGAATCTCACCATCGCTACACCATCACGAACCATCACCGTGCGGAAGCCTTCCAATTCGGTTTCGTTTTTAATGGCTTTCATCAGATTGCCAGGAACAGCAGACAGAACGAAAGTGTTTTTATCCTTTAAAGCATTGAAAACCGCTTGGTTACAATTTGGTGAAATTAAGACTTTTTCATTTTTTAATTGACCTAAATAAGAGAAAAATTCATCGTAAGGAACTACGCTTACTTCGGCCTCTTGCATTTGTTTTTTGGCTTCATCATTGAGTTTTTCTACATCTACAAAGAGCGTAGCCTCTCCATCCTCCGTTACGAGGATATAACCAAGAAATACAGGGTTACAGTCCACATCACTTCCTCGTAAATTTAGTGTCCAAGCCACATCATCAAGACTTGAAATAACATGCAAAGAAGCGCCTTTTTCCTGCATTTTCGCACGAATGGCGTTTAGTTTTTCTACAACAGACTGCCCTGCCCATTTCAAAGGATGAACAAAGATTTCATTTTTAGAAGGTTCGCCTCTGTCTGTCCAGATATCCTTTAATAAAGGTTCATTGACAAGTTGGATTTTTTTTGCAGACAATTTTTGCTCAAGACTTTCCCAGTTTAGATGAGATGTCGCCAGAGCATTTACGGCTACTTTTCCATTTTCAGGCGTTTGAGAGATTATCCAGTCAATATAGTTCGGAGTGCCCTCTATGCCGTCTCTCATCAGCTCTATTCCTGTGTTTTCCAGCTCCTGTGCTGCTTGAACGAAATATCTCCCGTCTGTCCAGAGAGCGGCTTTTTCATTAGTCACCACCAAAAAACCAGCAGAACCTGTAAAACCTGAAAGCCAAGTGCGTTCCTGCCATTCTTCGGGTAGATATTCACTCATATGTGGGTCTGCAGAATAGACAATAAATGCATTGATACCTTTCTCCTGCATCTTCTGACGAAGTTTTGAAATTTTCTCTATTGTAGTCATTTTATTTTTTTATTAAGGAAGCCAATTTACAAAATATTTATATTAAAAAATAAAAAAATTACTCAGAAAGTTTTTCCAAGTAATTTTTCATTATTTTATCCTTTATATTTCTCTTGATAATCTTCTTGAGATGCTTTGATAACTTCTTTTGCGTGTTTAGCATCATAGACTTCATCTATTCTACATGCTACAGGCTCACCAGGAAGATTTTTATAAGTCAAGAAATAGTGCATTAGTCTATCTACTTCAGCCTTAGGAAGTTCTGAAATGTCTTTGATATGACCATAAGACTGGTCGCCTACTAATACAGCTACGATTTTATCATCAGCCTCGCCTTTGTCTATCATCTTGAACCCACCGATTGGCACTGCTTCCAGCAAAATACCACCAACAGGAACATTGTGGCTGCTCAATACACAGATATCTAGTGGATCATGGTCTCCTTCCGTGATGTCATAAGCACCTCTTTTCACTGCTAGCTCCTTTACTCTCTCATCGCAGTAAGTTCTTGGAACAAAGCCATATAGAGCAGGAATTATATTAGAAAACTTCTGCGGTCTGTCTACTTTTAGATGTCCGCTTTCTTTATCGATTTCATATTTAATAGTATCTGATGGAACTATTTCCACAAAAACATTAACTACATCTGGTGCTTTTTCCCCAGCTGAAATTCCATGCCAAGGATGTGCTTTAAAAGTTGGAATCATTATACTATATTTATTTTTAAATTATTCTACTTATTTCATTTCTAAGGTTTTGGATAGTATCTGAGATATAATCCTCGCCATCCAAATACCCCATCAAAAACAGAGTTTTAAACTCCTGTAAAGAAACATTCGGGCTGTTTTCCAAAGTTTTATGGAGAAGCTGGAGAACATTATTTTTAGAATTTAAAATATTATTCCAAGAATCTTGGCTGATATAAAGCTGTTGTGAAGCATTATACTCAAATTCCTCCATAATATTTTTTTCCACCAAAAACACAAATTCCACAGCAGCCAATTCCTTGTCAAACTTCTGAACCAAGTTAGAAGGCTTCATTCTTTCCAAAAACAAAGTCATTCTTTCATACGCCTGCAATCTTATCTGCGCATTGGATTTCCCTGAAATAATGCTCAATTCTTTGTTTTTCAACTTAATGAACTGAAACACAAACTGTCTCAGCAATATCACGAAAGGAACTGCCACGATTAAAGCAAAACCGTAAGGCAGTAGGTTATCTAAATTGCTCATTTTTTTAAAAATCAAAAGTGTGCAAATGTAAGAAATTTTATGAAACCAATACCTCTCCTGTCATTTTTTCAGGAATTTTTATTCCCATAATGTGGAGAATGGTAGGCGCTACATCGCCCAATTTTCCTCTTTTGAGCTGCCATTTTTTGTCTTTATCCATCACAATCAGAGGAACTAAACTAGTGGTATGATTGGTATTAGGTGAGCCATCTTCGTTTATCATATAGTCCGAATTCCCATGGTCAGCGAGGATAAGCACCGTGTAGCCGTTTTCATAGGCTGCATTGGCGACATCTTTTATGCATTCATCCACCACTTCACAGGCTTTTACCACAGCATCAAAAACGCCTGTATGCCCCACCATATCAGGGTTAGCAAAATTTAAGCAAACAAAATCTGCTGTCTGTTTCTGCAATTCTGGAATGATGGCATTACGAATATCAAAAGCTGCCATTTCAGGCTTTAAATCATAAGTTTTCACATCCCTAGGGCTTGGGCAGAGGATTCTTTTTTCGTTTTCAAATTCGGTTTCTCGCCCTCCTGAAAAGAAGAATGTCACATGAGGATATTTTTCGGTTTCGGCGATTCTGATTTGTGATTTTCCCTCTCTTTCCAAAACTTCCCCCAGAGTTTCGTGGATGATTTCTTCATCATAGACAATTTTGATATTTTCAAAATCTCGGTCATAGTTGGTCATCGTCACAAAATAGAGATTCAGTTTTTTCATTCCAAATTCTGGAAAATCCTTTTGCGAAAGAACTTCTGTAAGTTCACGACCTCTGTCTGTACGGAAATTGTAGAAAATAACCACATCACCTTCCTGAATATTCCCCACAGGATTTTGGTTTTCATCAGTTAAAATAATCGGCTCGATAAATTCATCCAAAACATTATTTTGGTAAGAATTTTCCACCGCTTCCAGTGCATTTTGTGTTTTTACCCCCACTCCATTGACCAAAGCATCGTAGGCTTTTTTTACTCTTTCCCAGCGTTTGTCCCTATCCATCGCAAAAAAACGCCCTGTGACAGTCGCTAGTTTTCCAGTAGTTTTAGCTAAATATTCCTGAATCTCTTTTACAAAAACTTTCCCTCTGTGTGGGTCGCAGTCGCGCCCATCAGTAAAGGCATGAACGAAAATATTTTTCAATCCCAAATCTTTTGCTTCATCCAAAAGAGCCTCTAAATGAGTGATATGCGAATGAACACCGCCATCAGATAACAGCCCAAGGAGATGAACATTTTTATTGTTTTTCTGTGCGTGTAAAAATGCATCTTGGATAGGTTTTTCTTTACCCAAAGTTCCATTTTTCACAGCTAAATTCAGCCTCGTAAGGTTCTGATAGACAACTCTTCCCGCTCCCAAATTCATATGTCCCACTTCGGAATTACCGATTTGTCCTTCGGGAAGCCCCACTTCCAAACCTGATGCATGCAGCTGAGTGTGAGGATATTTCTGATAGCAGCTGTCCACAAATGGCGTGTGAGCCTTGGTAATTGCACATACTTCGGGATTTTCAGCCAATCCCCAGCCGTCTAATATTGCGAGTAAAACTTTTTTTGACATTTCTTATAATTTTACTGCTAATTTACGAAAATTTATTGATTTTAGTTTTGTTTTTCATTGGGTAATTCTATGCTTGAAACTGGTTTTTCAGCAGGAAGGTTAATAAATTGATAATAAAGCACTTTGGATAAAAATGATTTATCTTTTTGATCTTCAATATCTTCAATACGATAAGTGGAATAAATTGCTTCATTAGGATAATATTCCAAAAGCAGAGAATCATTAAAATCAAATTTATAAACAGCTTCAAAATCATTTACTTTCTGAACTTTTATATTATAAATTGTCCCCAAATAACCCCAGTTTACGAAGCTGCAAAGCAAAAGTGTTCCGTAGAAATACCAAATCATTTGGTTAAAAAGATAGAAATTAGTTTTTCTGTGTTCTATCTTTAAATAAGTGAATATCAGACCGATAACAGACAAAATGAGAAATGCATAAACTCCCAGCCTTTTGTAGGTAAGTCCCCAGTGGTAGATGTATTCGGTGTTTTTGATGAGGGCGGAAAGGACAAGCAGAGAATTAAGAACTATCCACATTTTAGCTAACTTTTTAAGTAACAATGATTTATCATCAAAATTAAAATAAGACTTGAAGTAAAGCATCAACAACAGAACCGCCATCACAATCGACAAAATGACCACATTTACACGGCTGTGCGTGTCTGCAGAAAGGTTCGCCAGCCTGTCCGTATCAACTTGGAAAAACTGTTCATAATTAAAAACCAGAATAAAAACCAGCAAAAGAAGATTGAGCAGAACAAAAGTCAGCACGCCTATTTTTCTTTCAGAATCAAGGTCTAAAAACTCTAAAAATGGTTTAAATTTCTGATTTTTAACTCTTTCTGAAAAATCATTTTGCAGAAATTGATTTCGGCGCAAAAAATATTTTGCCCCTGAAAAATTCCAATACCCAAACGAAAAATATAATGCAAAAGCAACCACCACAAAAAACCAGCTGTCAATGTCCAATTCATAAAGATAAACCTCTGAAAATATGGAACTTCCCATGCTGTAAATCCAGAAAAAAAACAAGAAAAACAGGATTGGAATCACTAAAATAATGATTGATTTAAAATTAAATTTAGAGTCCTCATCTCTGATAATCCATGTATTAAAATCAAAGAAACGATACGGGAAAACGATATTATTCATTGTCGCTATCGGGATAGCCAGAATGCTTTTAAGTCTTCTATATTTTGACTTAAATCTAAGTAGCAACAAGGAAAAAGAAACCGCCAAAAACGAAACAAAATCCCCATACCACATAAAAGCAAAAGCCGACAAAATGGACAACACAAAAATGATAAAAAACTCTCTATTTTTCCTTTTTTTATGTGTTTTCACCAAAGTGATAATACTGAGAAAGATGGCTAATAATCCGACATTTAAGCCAAAAGATTCCTTGTAAAACAGCGCTGTAGCTACTGCTGTAGTCAGCATAATTAAATGATGTGTTTTCATAATATTTAAAAATTTAAAATTAATTATTCAAAGAACTTTGTATTTCAAAGTTTTAAAGCAAAAAAATATAATTATTTTTTCAATAATTTTTCCAAAGTATTGATATGTTGGTTAAAAGCCTCTCTCCCCGATTGTGTAACACGATAGGAAGTTTTCGGTTTTTTGCCGATGAATTCTTTTTTCACCTCTATATATCCTGATTTTTCAAGGGCTGTGCTGTGGCTCGCCAAGTTACCATCAGTGATGTTAAGGAGGTTTTTCATTTCACTGAAATCAACCCAGTCATTCACGATAAGGACAGACATGATGCCCAGCCTTACACGACTTTCAAATTCCTTATTGAGCTGATTGATATTAAACATTTTCACTAAAATTATTGATATTTTTTATACAAAATAAGCCCATAAATAATGTGCAACAGCCCAAATCCTAAAGCCCAGAATACCAATCCATACCCTAACAAAAATGATGAGAGCAAGCCTAAAACCACCTCACAGATTCCTAAATATCTGATATCAGAATAAGTGTATTTAGAAGCATTGATAAGCGACAATCCATAAAAAATCAATGTAGAAGGCGCCAAAAATGCATAAAAATGATGAAAAAGAAGCCCCAGACAAAAAATTCCTCCAGTAACCAATGGAATAGAAAAATTGATTATCAGAAGTTTAGTAGATGTAGTCCAGATAGGAAGTCCTTTTCTTTTACTCTTTCTTACTGTAAAGAAAACTGCCGCAACCAAAGAGAAAACAAGCACTACAAGGGCAACTAAAATCAGTTCGGATATAAAATTAAAATCATAAAATTTAGGATATCTGTCAAAATAACTAATCCCTTCCCTTTCAAAAGCGAAAAACACATACATCGCTCCCAAAATAGCAAAAATCCCTACAAAAACTCCTGAAAGCCCACTCAGAGAGATAAAACGGGAACTTTTCTCCATAATAGAGCGAATATGAGATAAATCTTCTTGATAATTTTTAGTATCCATAAAAAGAACTTTGAATTGCAAAGTTAATATTTATTTTGAAAAATCAAAATTATTTAAATCTTTTTTAGCATTAAAAATTGCTTATTTTTTAGTTTTATCAAAGATGATGACAGGAGCAGGAACTTTATCGTAAGGATTATTGTATTCCCAGAAGAAGGAATGGTATTCTTTGACAATTTCGCCTTTTTGCGCATCTATTTCTATATTAACCATAGTGATACAGTCTTCTTTGGTTCTCTGATTAGCATCCCAGCTGATATACCACATGGGAACTCCTTTTTCATCAATTTTTCTGTATATCCTTGTATACATGCCTAATAATTCTGCTTTACGGTTTTTCATATACGCCAAAACCCTCTCTAATGGATATTTTTCAAAAGGCTTGTCATAATCTATGCTCTTTGTTAAGATACCCTTTTCATCATAAAAATTCCATGTCCCTATACGAAAACCTCCTCCATCAAAAACTTTACCTTCTTCTTTTAGGATTCCTGTAGAATAGAAATGATAAAGAAATTTTACATTGAATTCATTTTTTAAAGACACATAACGCCCATAACCTCTTTTGGTAGCAATTTCCGTCACCTGATTTCCCAAGCTGTCAGTATAAATATATTCTCCGCTTTTCTTATTTTCATTAAATCGTTTGATATCAAACGATTTTTCGGCTTTTATCTGCTCGTTTTTTACTTCAGTTTTTTTGTGCTGTCCATTGCATGAAGACAGTAGACAAAGCAGATGGAATAAAACAATCTTTTTCATAAGGTTTTTATTTAAAAAAATAAGCCCTACAAAAATAGAGCTTATTTTATATAAATTATTTTTTCAAAGAATCTTCTAACTTCTTGAAATGGTTATATTTATCCATATTGTCTAAATTCATGTAGATTCCTTTCAGAGTACTTACTACTTCTACATTTTTAGGCTCGATGGAATGCCATTTTTCAAGATAAGGAAGAGCTTTTTTGAAGGTTTCTCTTCTCTTTTCCATCAATTTATTCATTTCATTGATTTTCTTAGCTTTTTGGAAAGCTCGGATTTGCTCCAATGTCTTTTCATCATCCTTTAAATGAACTGCATAAGCCAAACCTTGCAATGCTAAAACATAGTTTCCATCAATCTCTAATGCCTTTTTGAATGATTTTTCAGCATCCGCCAAAGTAGCATTATCTTGACTTTGCAAGAAACCTAAATTATACCAAGATTCCTTGTCATTAGGGTTTTTAGCAACTTGATTTTTAAGGTTTTGGATAAATTCTGAAGTTTTTCCAGATCTGTAATAAGCAACTCCCTGTAATTCTGACAATCTCTGATTGTTAGGGAATTTTTTAAGTCCTTTTTCTATCAAAACCAAAGCTTCATCATATCTTGCAGCATCCACCAAAAGTCTTATGTTTGATTCATATAGCTCTAGTTCTACGCTCGGAGTCGATTGAGTTTTTAGGTCTTTGTATTCATTTGAACCAGATTTTTTAATCAGTTCAAAAGAGTTTTTGTCAAAAGACTGAACCTGCCCAGTTTTCACATCTGTCGCCAAATACTGAGTCGTAACTCCTGTATACCCACTGTTAGTCAAACTGTTATAAATCTCTATCGCTTCATTATTCTTTCCAGCCGCTTGATAGTTTATCCCTGCGTAGTAAAGATAAGTTTTATCCTCGTTTCCTACGGCTTTCAGTAAGTTGTATACTTCTTCGTATTTTTCTGCTGCTTTGTTGTAGTTTTTAGCTTGATAAGCTTTGTAAGCTTCATCACTTGCAGATTTCAAAAGCGGATTTACAAAACTATTTACTTTTTCAGTAGTTTTTGGCGTGTAGTTCTCAACTTTTAATCCTTGTATTCCACTTTTTTCAGCAGCTTCTTTTCCTACAAAGAATACTTTCTTTTTATCGCTGTTTTTACCTGTATAAATCGTTTTTAAATCTGCAATTTTCCCTAAAAGAGCAGCTCCTTCTCTCGTTTTTCCTTCTTTTATCAATAAAACTCCTTTCGCGTAATAATATTCCTCCAAAACTGATGGTTCGAGCAGATACAGCTGGTCGTTCAATAGACCTTCAGCCTTTGAAATTTCTGCTTTAGCTGCTGCTATATCGTTTTTTTCTATCGCTTTAGAAGCATTTTGGATTTCTTTTTTCTGTGCAAAAGCGAATGACGCACTCACTAATGCTAAACTTAAAACTATTTTTTTCATGTTAATGATAATTTTTTATTTAATTCTATTCTGAAACATTTTCTGTGTTGCCGGTGTTTTCACCTTCCTCAGTTTGCTCTTCGGCATCTTCCACATCTTTATCCATTTCTACTTTTGCCACCGCCGCGATTTCATCACTTCCTTTTAGGTTGATAAGTTTCACCCCTTGGGTATTTCTTCCCATCACGCGGAGTTCTTCCACTGCCATACGGATAGCCACACCAGATTTATTGATAATCATCAGACCATCTTCATCTGTTACATTTTGTATCGCGATGAGTTTACCTGTTTTTTCAGTGATATTCAGGGTGATAACTCCTTTTCCACCTCTATTGGTAACTCTGTAATCTTCCACCGCTGTTCTCTTTCCGTAACCTTTTTCGGAAACAACTAAAACAGACTCTTTCTCCAAATCATTAGCGATAATCATACCGATTACTTCGTCATTGTCCTCTAATGTGATACCTCTCACCCCGATAGAAGTTCTTCCCACAGCTCTTACTTTTTCCTCTGGGAAACGGATACATTTACCATTTTTGGTTGCTATCATGATTTCGGATTCACCTGTTGTCAGTCTTGCTTCTAAAAGCTGGTCATCTTCACGAATTTCTATGGCATTTACCCCATTTACTCTCGGTCTAGAATACGCCTCTAATGAAGTTTTCTTGATAACACCATTTTTGGTAACCATCACCACATACATGCTGTTTACATAGTCTGCATCTTTCAGGTCATTGGTTCTGATGTACGCCTTGATTTTATCATCTGGCTCAATGTTGATAAGGTTCTGCACCGCCCTTCCTTTGGCTGTTTTAGAGCCTTCTGGAATTTCGAATACGCGCAGCCAGTAACATTTTCCTTTCTCTGTGAAGAACATCATATACTGGTGGTTGGTAGCAGATACGATGTATTCTAAGAAGTCTTCATCACGGGTCGTTGCGGCTTTATTACCTACACCTCCCCTAGACTGCACTTTGTATTCAGAAAGCAGAGTTCTCTTAATATACCCTGCATGAGAAATCGTAAGTACCACTTGCTCATTTGGGATAATGTCTTCTATGGACATTTCACCACCAGAATAGTCTATTTCTGATTTTCTTTCGTCTCCGTATTTTTCTTTGATTTCAAGAAGTTCATTCTTGATAATTTCAAATCTTCTGCCCTCATTAGATAGGATATCTTCTAAATCAGCGATAACCTTCATGATTTCCTCGTATTCATCACGAATTTTATCCAATTCCATTCCTGTAAGACGAGCAAGTCTTAAATCAAGAATAGCCTGAGCTTGAATTTCAGAAAGTTCAAATTCCGCTATCAAACCTTCCTTCGCCGCCTGCGGATTAGCACTATGTCTAATAATCGCTATTGCTTTATCCAGCGTATCTTGAGTAGCAATCACCCTCATATACCCCTCCAAAATATGAGCTCTTTCTTTTGCTTTTTTCAGCTCGTATTCTGTTCTTCTGGTTACTACATCATGTCTATGCTCTACGAAATTGTAGATAATATCCTTTAAATTAAGCTGTTGCGGTCTTCCACCAACCAGCGCAATATTATTGATACTAAATGAAGTCTGCAGAGCTGTATACTTATATAATAGGTTAAGCACCACATTCGGAATTGCATCGTTTTTCAATTCATAAACCACACGAAGTCCCTCTCTGTCAGATTCATCACGGATTTCATAAATTCCTGGTATTTTATCCTCTTTTACTAGTTCTGCCGTTCGCTCTATCATATCTGCCTTATTCACTTGATAAGGCACCTCTGTTACTACGATAGCATTTCGGTTTCCTATTTCCTCAAATTTCACTTTTCCTCTCAGCACCACTCGCCCTCGCCCTGTATGGAAAGCATCTCTCACACCATCATAGCCATAGATAATTCCTCCTGTAGGGAAATCTGGAGCAATGATGTGTTTCATCAGTTCATCTATGGTAATATCTCTGTTATCAATATATGCACAAATAGCATCTATACTCTCGCTAAGGTTATGCGGAGCCATATTAGTAGCCATCCCTACCGCGATACCAGAACTTCCGTTTACTAAAAGTGTAGGAATTCTCGTAGGAAGAACCGTAGGCTCTTTAGTGGTATCATCAAAGTTATTCTGAAAATCAACCGTTTCTTTATCTAAATCAGAAAGAATTTCATCTGAGATTTTTTTCAGCCTTGCTTCCGTATAACGCATCGCTGCTGGAGGGTCGCCATCCATAGAACCGAAGTTCCCCTGTCCATCGACCATAGGGTATCTCAAGCTCCACGGCTGCGCCATACGCACCATAGCATCATATACAGAGCTGTCTCCGTGAGGGTGGTATTTACCCAAAACATCCCCTACGATTCTGGCTGATTTCAAATGTTTTTTATTGGAAAAAACTCCCAAATCATACATACCATACAGAACCCTTCTGTGAACGGGTTTCAGACCATCTCTTACATCAGGCAATGCACGGGAAACAATCACCGACATCGAATAGTCTATGTAAGAGGACTTCATTTCATCAACAATGTTGATAGGAATTAACTTTTCTCCTGCGTTCATTTATTTTTATTAAAGTTATATGAATCAGTGCTTTATGCACCACTATTTACATCTATTTTTTCTTTTCTGCGATGAGAAATAAATAACATGGCAATTTATGAAAATTTGATTACTTTTACAAAAAAATTAAGTTAAAAATTTCACAAAAATGGCAATACTCAGCATCACTTTTCACACAGAAGAACACAAGATAAATGATTGGAATTCCTTTTTAGAAGAAGAACTTTTAGCAATTATCAAAAATTTCAGCAGGAAATACATCATTTCCGAAGTTGAATCAGAAATGCTCTCCGAAGGCAAAAACACCAATATTTTATTATTCTTTGATAATCAATCAGATAGAATTTATTTTTTAGAAAACGAACTTCCTCATATTTCAAATAAAATTTTTGATAAATTCAGCGAAAGTGTATTGATTTTCAATACTTTTCTAAACAAAATAGAATCAAACATCTAAGCCCGAATTCCATTCTTTATAGAACTGCTCCAAAAACACCAGCATAAAACTATGCCTTTCCTCTGCTAATTCCCTGCCTTTATCAGTATTCATAAGGTTTTTCAGCAGGAGCAGTTTTTCATAAAAATGATTGATTGTCGTGCCGTTGGATTTTTTATATTCTTCCTTGGTCTGATGGACATTCGACTGAATATCAGGATTATAAATCGGATTATTTTTATACCCTCCAAAATTAAAAGTCCGCGCTATCCCGATAGTCCCCATCGCATCCAGTCTATCCGCATCCTGCACGATTTCAAGTTCTTTGGTCTTTTCTATCGTTTCGCCTTTATTTTTAAAGGAAATATGTTTGATGATAAATAAAATCTGCTCTATCTTCTGGGCTTCCATCCCTATTTCCTTGAGGAATTTTTATGAAATCTCAAGCGCCAAGGTTTCAACTCCATTATGAAATTTTGGGTCGGCAATATCGTGTAATAAAGCCGAAATTTCCACAATTTCTTGATTGCAGTTTTCTGTTTTGGCAATGAGTCTTGCAAGTCGCCAAACCCGCTCGGTATGGAACCAATCATGCCCTGCCTCTGCTCCTTCCAAGGTTTTCTTTACAAAATCTATGGTCAGAGATATATTTTGGTTCATTTTAGTTTTCTTTAAATGGAATTTCAGGATTTAATATTTCTAAAATAATGTTTTTAATGGAATTCATACAGACGCTAATATTCTCATTGTCAATATTTTCATTATCATAAAGCTTCAAAGTCTGAACACCCTTCCCTATTTCCGCAAAACTCCAAATGCCGCACTGCAGCCGATTAACTGCAAATCTTTCGTTATGTAAGACCATATACGCATAAATACTCAACTGTAAAGCCTGTTTACTGTCCGCACTGCTCATGAAATCTTCCAGTTTTTCCTCCTTTGGTTTCATGGAAAGATTTTTAGCTTTTGCAGTTTTAAAATCTATCACCCGCACCACTCCATTTAGGCGGTCTATACGGTCTATATAACCGACAAAGTTAATTTTTTCACCATTTTCATCCAGCAAAAACTCAGCATTAATACCATTTTCTAAACTTATGATTTCTAAAGAGTTACCAGCTTTAATTAAACCTAAATCATAATCCAAAATATGCTCTACCACCTTAGCAGCCATAGATTTATGAATGTAGTTCATTCCTCGTTCATAGAGCTCTGGCTGATGTTTAAGTTTAGAAATCGCCTCCTTAATCGCTTCATCTATTTTTGGTTTTAAATCTTCTATATCGCTTTCTTTCAGTATTTTACCTTGTAATTCTCCATACAACTCCTCCAAAGCATAGTGTACCAAATTCCCATAGTTTCGCTGCGAAAGTTCTTCTTCTATCTCCTCTGTTTCCTTTGCTTTTAAGATGTTATTCAAGTAAAAATCTATCGGATTATAGAGGTAAGAAATCAAGTGTGATGCCGAAATCCTATCCTTCCACTCATTTAGTTTCTCTAAAACTTTTTCTGTTTTTTCTATGATTATTGGCTCCTGCAAAATCGGTTCAGAGGTATTTTCTATCACGATATGCTCCATTTTATGAGGACTTTCCATCTCCATTTGGGTAATAAATCTACTTTTCTCGCCCGTATTCACTCCAGAACCTAAAGCATTGTATAACAGATAGATATTTTTAGCATTTTGCAGCAAACGGTAGAAATGGTAGGCATAAATACTATCATTTTCCAAGAAAGTATTTAGCCCAAAATTCCTTCTCACATCGAACGGAAGATAAGTGTTCTGCGTATTTCCCAGCGGCAATTTTCCTTCATTGACAGAAAGCAGAATAATATTTTCAAAATCTAAAAGACGAGTTTCTAAAAGCCCCATAAACTGGAGTCCCTCAAGTGGTTCGCCCTGAAAATCCAAATTTTCTAAATTGACAAGCTGATTCATCAAAACCTCCAGCGCATCTATAGAAATCTCAAAATCATAGTCTTTCATATGATTTTTTAGAATCTTAAATGTCGTTTCAAAAAGAGAAACATTTTCATATAAAATATCATCTATTTCTCTGAATTTCAACTGATAACAAAAATTAGACAAATCTTCCAGCAGCTCAGCAGCTGTTCTCTTCTCAAAAAGCTGAAAATAAGAAAGCTCACCCAAATGCTCCTGCATCATTTTTTTCGAGATATAAACGATGTTTTCGTCTTCGATTTTAGCTGTGAACAGGTCTATTATTTTTTTATCTTCTTCATTATCTGGAAACTCTTCCAAAACCGAAAAAACATCCAAATAATAGTAGGATTTATCATTTTTTTCAAGCTGTTTTTGTAGGTAAAAAAGCTTCTTAATCGCCCCGCTGAAACCAAGATTTTTGATAGGAAACCCCATCGTGATATTCAGATTATCCACAAAACTCACCGCGTCCAGACTCGGCAGAAGCAGGTTTTCATCTAACAAAACAACCGCCGTTTTAGAATAATTTTCTTTTGAAATTTCTTGTAAAATTTCAGGCAGAATTTTGGTTTGGGCTACATTCCCTGCAACCTCATAAACCTTGATGTTTTTCTCTTCACAAAAACTATTTTCTATCCACTGGAATTTTCGGTTTTCATTAAATTCCTTCCAGTGCATATGTTTTCGCAGAAACTTTCCAGCCTCCTGTTTTAGGTCTTTTATGTAGTATTCATCTGCTTGAAAAAAACATTCTGCTTTCCCTTTTTGGAGCAGTTCTCTAATCAGTTTTTCCTCCAAAGGCGTAAGCGCATTGAAACCACAAAAAACAAATTTTGTTTCCGTTTTCTCTTCGAAATCACTTATTTTCTCTCTCACCATTTCATGAATCATCCCATCAGTCGCCCAGCCTTTGGCTTGGAGGTTTTCCTTTAATTTAGGTAAAAAAACATTCATCTTTTTCCAAAAATTAAGGTTCCGTTTCCTTGCATTGTCTCCATCTCCCAGTGTTTCGCCCCAGTTTTTAATTCGCTCATCATCTAGCATATATTCCAAAACAGCTTTGTCCTCCTCGCTGAATTTGAGCATATCATCCCAGTCTTTCAGCAAAGTAGGAAACCATTTTAGGAAGTTTTCCAAAGTTTCTTCGGGATAAATTTTCTTATAAACATCATACCCAAAAAGCCACAGAGATATTCCCTGAATGTGCTGTTTTCCAGATATTTTCTTAATCAATTCATCCACAGTAAAAAACTCAGGCAAAAAACCTTCGTATTTCTGCTCTTTTAGGATTTGTTTCAAAAAAACTACGGGCCTTTTCCCTGGTAAAATGACTACTGTTTGGGATAAATCCGAAGTTTCTGATAATAATTCTGAAATAATTTTTGAGAGAAATTTCATATTCAATTATTTATATAAAAGCAATAATTAAAAGCTATAACAAACTAACAATCAATTACCTATGAATTAAAATTTCCTTTTGATAAATACACCACTTTTTTGGTATCAAAAAATTCTTCTTCAAAATAATTTTTCAGCTGAAAAATCTCACAGCGAAGCCCTGCCAGCTCCTCCGCCAAATCTCCTCCTTTGAGGTAAAGTACGCCGTTGTGTTTTTCATTGAACTGTTCTTTTTCAAATTTTCCCTTCAACCATCGCAAAAACTCAGGCATCTGGGTAACAGCCCTGCTCACCACGAAATGAAACTTCTCTTTCAGTTTTTCAGCTCTTCCATGCACTGCGGTCACATTTTTCAGCCCAAGTCCCTCTGAAACAGCTTCCACCACTTTTATTTTCTTGCCGATGGAATCTATCAGCGTAAAACTCACCTCTGGGAAAAGGATAGCCAGCGGAATCCCAGGAAATCCGCCTCCTGTGCCGACATCCAGCACCTTTGTACCATCAGCAAAAGGCATTACTTTGGCAATTCCGAGCGAATGCAGAATGTGCTTTTCATAAAGCCCATCCATATCTTTTCGGGAAATGACATTTATTTTCTCGTTCCATTCGGTGTATAGCTGTTCCAGTTTTTCAAACTGCTGTTTTTGTTCATCTGTGATTTCTGGAAAATATTTTAAAATAAGTGATACAGACATTTTTTAGAATTGATTTTTACAAAAATACATAAAAAACTTCGACAAAGCGGTGCCTTGCCGAAGTTAATTTTATTTAGATAAAATTTATTTTAATCCATCTTCAACAGTAGTAACAAAATTAATTTGGTTTCCTTTGTTACTCTCAAAGATAAAATCATTTAGACTTTTACTTTCATATTTCTCAAAATCACCAATAATAGCTAATGGCATAGAATATTGAGAAAACTTTTGAAGAATATTTCCAGCGATTTTATTCTTTAACTCGAAAAAATCTGAAATTATATTTTCTTCATGAATGATGAGTTTATCAAACCCTTGGTAAGACATATTGCCTATCAAATCTACAGCATCCTCAACAGTCTGTAAGACAATATTATCCGATATTATTTCGGCAATTTTTCTGTCATCAATCGTATGGATTTTAATTTCCATTTTATTTATTCAATAATTCTTTTATTCTTCTCATAGCCTCTACCAGCTGCTCTTCTGAAGCTGCGTAAGAAAAACGGATACAGTTTTTGTCTCCGAAAGACACACCGCCTACTGTTGCCACATGTGCTTTTTCTAAAAGATACATCGCAAAATCATCAGAATCATTGATTTTCACACCATCCAAAGTCTGACCTATGTAGTGAGAAATATCTGGGAACATATAAAAAGCTCCTTTTGGCTTGTTGATTTTGAAACCCTTTATTTCTTTTAAAAGATTGAAAACCAGCTCTCTTCTCTTTTCAAAGCTATCAATCATGTATTTGTATTCAGAAGGACTAGTTTCTAATGCTGTGATAGAAGCTCTCTGCGCAATGGTATTCGCTCCAGAAGTCATCTGTCCCTGCACCTTGTCACAAGCGGCAGCAAGCCAAGTAGGACACGCAGAATAACCTATCCTCCATCCTGTCATCGCGAAAGCCTTTGACATTCCGTTGATTACAGCAGTCTGTTCATACACTTGCGGGAACTCTGCTATAGATGTGTGTTTTCCACCATAATTGATAAATTCATAGATTTCATCAGAAATAATGGTAATTTGTGGATATTTTGCGATAACATTTGCGATAGCTTCCAATTCTTCTCTTTCGTAGAAACTTCCAGAAGGGTTACATGGAGAACTGAATAACAACGCCTTAGTTTTAGGAGTAATCGCTGCTTCCAGCTGAACCGCTGTCATCTTGAAATCTGTATCTATCGTTGTATTGACAAAAACAGAAACACCGCCCATCATTTTTACCATTTCATCATAACTTACCCAATATGGCGTTGGTAAGATTACTTCATCACCATCATTTACAACAGAAGCTAATACATTGAAAATAGACTGTTTCGCTCCGTTAGAAACGCAGATTTGGTTTGGTTTGTAGTCAAGATTATTATCTCTTTTTAGTTTTTTACAAACTGCCTCACGAAGTTCTAAAAACCCTGTAACAGGCGAATAGTGGCTGTAATTTTGGTGAATAGCATCTATCGCTGCCTGCTTGATATTATCTGGAACATCAAAATCAGGTTCTCCCAGTGTAAGGCTTATCACATCTATTCCTTGACTTTTCATTTCTCTGGCTTTATTAGTCATCACAAAAGTCTTGGAATAGCTCAGTCTATTGAGTCTATCAGAAAATTTTTCCATTTTTATTCAATTTTTTACAAAGTTAATCAAATTAAAATTATTTCTACTTTTATTTTGTATCGTTTTTATTTTCAAAGAATATTTTTAGGTTTTCTAAATTTTTCTTCTCACTTCCTACGAAAATTTCCTTTTCGGTAAGAAAAACAGGGCGTTTCAGAAAACTATAATGGTCTAAAATCAAGTCCCTGAAATCCTCTTCTTTCAGTGTTTTTACATCTATTTCTCTTGCCTTTATCTGAGTAGATTTTTTACTAAAAAGCGCCTCATAACTTCCTGTGATTTTGTACATTTCCTGAAGTTCTTCGCTGGTTACATTCTCGGATTTCAGTTCTCTGATTTCCCAGTCTATAAGGTCAAATTCAGACATTATTCTCTTGCAGGTGCTGCATGTTTTTAGATAAAATACTTTTTTCATTATTAAATAATTCTTTTTACGAATTTATATTTACAAGAGCTTAATTCTATCATCTAAAATTTCTATGATTTTATCCTTATAAAGCCCTCCGATAGCCTTTTTAAAGTTTTTCTTGCTCATTTGCAGTTCTTCCTTTATTTCTTCTGGCGAAGACTCATCAGAAAGATACAAAAGCCCATAGCCCTGCTCCAGTTTTTCTAATATTTTCTGCTTAAATTCATCCATATTCTGGTATCCTTCTGGCTGTAGAGAAACATCTATTTTCCCATCTTCTCGGAGGTTTTTAATGTATCCTACCTCCTCTGAAAATGGATAAAGTTTTTTGTAAATATCCGAAAAATAAACCAATCCTATATATTTTTGATTGATGATGACATTCCAGCCGAGTTCAGATTCATTGGCTATGATTAGAGAGACTTTATCACCTTTTTTAAATGGAAGTTCCTGATACTGTGGATTTCTTTTAAATTTAGTCGTCCCTGTCAAAAGTTCCGTTTCTTCATCGATATAGACATAGACTAAATATTTTTTTCCTTCTATTATCTTGGTTTTCTGCTGTTTATAAGGGATAAATAAATCCTTAATAATCCCCCAATCCATAAAAGCCCCACTCGGAAGGGTATGGGTGCAGGTCATAACCGCAAATTCCCCAACTTGGCAAAACGGCGTTTCTATGGTCGCTTGTAACTGGTTATTATCCTGATAAACAAACACTTCCACTTCATCTCCTATATTCCAGCTTTCATCAGAAAAAATCTTCGGAAGAAAACATTTTTCTTTATTTTTATCTTCTAAATAAACGCCCTGATGATTTCGTTCTGAGACTGTTAGTGTCTGTATTTTTCCTAATTCCATTAGTTTTTATTGTTTTATTTACTCCTCTTTTGGGGAGTTTTTTTAATGATTTGATACTTTTAATTCCACCAAAACAGGAAAATGGTCACTATACCCTCCTAAATACCGCGTTCCTGCATAGGTACGGAATGGTTTTCCCTGATATTTTCCATCTCTGGTTCTGAGGTCATTATGTGCAAAGACTTCTGCTTTCTCAAATTTCAAAAGAGAATTTTGCCCATAGAAATACTCAGAAAGTATAATTTGGTCAAATAAAAGTCCTTGTTTTGAGTAAAAAGTGGAAAACTTACGCTCATGATACAACTTTGAAAAAGGATTTTCCAAAATCTTTTTCGAGCCGTCATTATAGAGCAAAAAGTTCATATTTTCTGCATAGGGATTTTCATTAAAATCTCCCAAAAGCATCACGGCTTCTCGGCTGTCTTTGAGAAGAGCCAATGTTTTTTCTTTCACTTCGTTTAGGATATAGTCCCTTTTGGGCTGGTTTATACCATCATCTCTTTTTGATGGCAGATGAAGAACAAAAATATTAAGAATATCCGCTCTGTATCGGACTTTGCAATGAAGAATATCTCTAGTCGTATCCATGCCATCCACACCATCTTCTTCAAATTCAAAAATAAAACTTATCGTATCAGAATCTATAATATCTATTTTGGTTTTGTCATAAAGAAGTGCCGTATCCACGCCTCTTTCATCCAAAGAATCATAATGCACATACGCATATCTGCCATCAAAAACAGGCTGCTGAATCAAGTCTTCCAACACCGTATTATCAGCAATTTCCGCCAAACCAATAATGAAAGGAAGCTCGCCTTTTTCATGTTTCATAAGTCCAAAGACATGAGAAAGCCTCTGTAATTTATGTTTATACCGCCATTCATTCCATTTTTTCAGGCCAGAGAATTTTTTACTCTCCCCTTTTACAAATTTCTCATCGGGCGGAAAAAGATTTTCCACATTATAAAAAACCGCCAGTTCTTTATGACTCTTCATCGTTATCCTAAAATATACCGCAAGGTATCATTTTTTTAGCAAAAATCCTTTGAAAATTTAAATTATTTAATCCAATAAGTCTGGGCGCTTCTGCTGGGTGATTTCTAACGCTTTTTCGTGTCGCCACTGCTCTATCGCCGCAAAATTACCACTCAAAAGAACTTTCGGAACTTCCAGTCCTTTATAAACTTCTGGGCGTGTGTATATCGGCGGCGAAAGAAGATTGTCCTGAAAACTATCCGTAAGGGCTGACTGCTCGTCATTCAGAACACCTGGTAATAGTCTGACCACAGAATCCACAAGGACACATGCCGCCAGCTCCCCTCCTGTAAGGACAAAATCCCCAATAGAAATCTCCATAGTTACATGTAAATCCCTCACTCTCTGGTCAATACCTTTGTAATGCCCACAGATTAAAATCAAATTTTCTTTCAGTGAAAGGCTGTTTGCTATTTTTTGATTGAGTGTCTTGCCATCTGGCGTCAGATAGATGATTTCATCATAGTTTCGCTCTGATTTTAACTGAGAAATGCATTTATCCAGCGGCTCCACCATCATTACCATTCCTGCACCGCCACCATACTGGGTGTCATCTATTTGTTTATAATTATTCGTGGAATAATCTCTTACATTATGGAAATGTATTTCCGCCAGCCCTTTTTCTATCGCTCTTTTTAGCATCGAAACCTCGAAAGGGCTTTCCATCAGTTCTGGAACCACAGTGATGATATCTATCCTCATAAATCAGAATTTTCCACAAAAATAATAATATTTTATCATTTTTAGGTTAAATGAATATATTCTGTAACCAGCACAATGTAACATTTTTTACCCAATCGGTCAGCTACTTTTTTCGCTTCCATGATTCCCTCTTTGGCTTTATCATAGCTTCTTTGCAAATAATCTGCTCTATCTTCATCCTCTGATTTATCACAATACCAGTTTAGATAATGAAACTCTATTCCCCAAATATCATGAGCATAAACAAGCTCTCCATCGGCTTCCGTGAGAATATCTCCTCCATAGATTGCGATTTTTTCTTCGCTTAATAATTCTATCGCCCGTAAAGCATCTTCTATCGACAAAGCCTTTTCTTTGCTCTGATAATCAACAGATAAAGCTATGCCCTTTTGATTCAGAAAACCTAAATACCATAATTCTTTTTTCATTCTAAAATCAACATTCCTGCTCAAAATTATAAACAAAAAAGAAATCCACAAAACTAAAAAGTTTATTATCTTTGCCATTGGGCATAATCAGTTTATGCTAAATTCAAACATGATAAAAGCAAAAAACATTCATAAATCTTATGGAGAGCTGGAAGTTCTCAAAGGAGTAAATTTAGAAATTCACAAAGGTGAGATTGTCTCTATTGTAGGAGAATCTGGAGCAGGAAAATCCACGCTTTTGCAGATTTTAGGGACTTTGGACTTGCCTTCGGATATTCAAAAACACGAAACAGAAATCCTTCTTTTCGGAGAATCTTTCCTAAAAATGAATGACAAAGAATTATCAAAATTCCGAAACGAAAACATTGGTTTTGTTTTTCAGCACCATCAGCTTTTGCCAGAGTTTACGGCTTTAGAAAATGTGATGATGCCGATAAGAATCGCTGGGAAAAATGTAAAAGATTACAAAGAAAAAGCAATTCAGCTTTTCGAAGATCTAAATGTAGTAGACCGCATCCATTACAAGCCTAAAATGCTCTCTGGCGGTGAAGCACAAAGGGTGGCCGTTATCCGTGCATTGATAAATTCACCTAAAATCATTTTTGCTGATGAGCCTACGGGAAACCTTGACTCCAAAAATGCAGATTCTCTGCATCAGTTGTTTTTTGATTTGAGGGAAAAATACAATCAGACTTTTGTCATTATCACTCACAACCCGATATTGGCAGAAAGCACAGACAGAAAACTAACCATGAAAGATGGTTTAATCATAGACTAAATAGAAAAAGAGTGAATATTCACTCTTTTTTGCTTCTTATAATTTTATTTCTATCACTTGTCCATCTTTCAACACTAATATTTTATTTGCATTT
>CAUPCB010000019.1:0-28414 GCA_963509715.1 uncultured Flavobacteriaceae bacterium
CTATGGAGCGAATACCAAACCAGATGGCTCTTTTGACCCAAATTACTGGAATGATGATATTTTTTCTGTGGTAAGAATCAGAATAGCGCCTTTATTAGTGATTGTTGGTTTTGTGGTGCAGGTGGTCGCTATACTAAAAAGAAATAAATAATGGATATAGTAAAAGCTATTATTGTTGCAATCGTAGAGGGGCTTACGGAGTATCTTCCGATTTCTTCTACAGCTCATATGGGATTTACAGCGGCTCTGCTCGGAATGGAAGAGTCGGAATATCTTAAAATGTTCCAAGTATCCATTCAGTTTGGGGCGATTCTCTCTATCGTGGTTTTGTATTGGAAAAAGTTTTTTGACTTTTCTAATTTTAATTTTTATATCAAATTGGCTTGTGCCGTTGTTCCAGCCTTGGTTTTAGGAAAATTATTTGATGATAAAATAGAAGCAGTTCTTGGTAATCAGATAGTTATCTCTTTTGTTTTGGTTTTGGGAGGAGTGGTTTTACTCTTTGTAGATAAATGGTTTGATAACAAGGAAAAAATTGATGACGAGAAAGGTATATCTATTAAAAAAGCTGTAACCATTGGCTTTTGGCAGTGTTTGGCTATGATGCCTGGGACATCTCGTTCGGCGGCCTCTATCATTGGGGGAATGAGCCAAGGGCTTAGCAGAAAGGCATCTGCGGAATTTTCTTTCTTTTTAGCTGTCCCTACGATGATGGCAGTTACGCTTTATTCTGTATTTATCAAGACTTGGGGAGAGGGAACGCCGAATGCCCAGAAGGGATATGAGATGATTTTGGCTTCTACAGAAAATATTATGGTTTTCATTATCGGAAATATCGTGGCTTTTATTGTGGCGCTGATAGCAGTGAAGACTTTTATCAATGTTCTTGCGAAATATGGCTTTAAGTTTTGGGGCTGGTATAGAATCATTGTCGGAATAGTTTTATTGATTTATTTTTATTTAAACAAATAATAAATGACTGCGGAGCAAATTCTTGAAGGTCAGGTTTTTCTGGTTGATAAGCCCTTGGATTGGACTTCGTTTCAAGCGGTCAATAAAATGAAATTTAAACTGAAAAAAGAGTTTAAATTTAAGAAAATAAAAGTAGGGCATGCAGGAACCCTTGACCCTAAAGCTACGGGGCTTCTCGTGGTATGCACAGGTAGGGCAACCAAAAAAATATCCGAAATCCAAGATGCACCGAAAGAATACTGGACAGAAATAAAAATTGGTGTGCAGACAGAATCTTACGACACCGAAAAACCAGAAATCCTCCCTACGGATATCAGCCACATCACAGAGGATTTTGTGACAGAAGTTTTACAAAAATTTTTAGGCGAAATCACTCAGAAACCGCCCATTTTTTCGGCAATAAAGGTAGATGGTGAGAGGGCTTATGATTTGGCAAGGGCAGGGGCTTCCGTAGAGATAAAATCCAGAAAAACTACAATTCACTATATCAAAGATATTCAGATAGAATTTCCGTATGTTCGTTTTTTAGTGGGCTGTTCCAAGGGGACTTATATTCGCTCTTTGGCTCATGATATAGGGCAGGAACTAGGCGTAGGCGCTTATCTTACTCAACTCAGAAGAACTAAAATAGGGAAGTACAGCGTAGAGGAGGCTTCTGGCAAATTTTTGAGTAATGAATTTTTATTTTCGGAAATTTAGATTATATTTGTGTCCGTTATCAAATAATGATGATAAAAACAGCAAAACATATTAAAACTTTTTTGGCTTCGGTGCTGCTACTCATTTTTGTGATGAATGTATCGGGCTTGTTTGTGCGTTTGCATCATCAGGAAACTCATCAAAAAACAGAAAAAATAGCAGAATGCAATGACAAAGTCTGCTATCACAAAGCGCATTTACAGACCAAGAACGACTGTGATTGTGGGTTTTTATGCACATTGAATTATTTCTATATTCTTCCAGAAAAGCCTCAGACAGAGTTTCATGTAAATGAATATTTCTCATATTTTTCATCGTATAAAATTTTCGTATTAGAGAGGATAATTCTTCTATGGCAGTCTCGTGCTCCTCCTATACTTTTTTAGTTTTGTTTGAATGTTTATTGATTTTGATGAAAGTCAATATTATAGTTGGTTTTAGCTAAAACCAAGGCATTCCCTTTTTCAAACAAAATATTTTTCGGTTTAAAGAAATCATCCATTTCATTTTTGTATTAAATCATTTTATATGACTCAAAAATTGGTATTTGGGATTATTTTCTGTGGATTTCATATGCTTTTTTCACAGGAAGTATCGTCCAAAAACATTGACACGCTTACAATTGTAAATAAAAACATATCGGCCGATAATCTTGTAAAATTTTCTAAAGAAAATCTTTCGGAAAATATAGGTCAAAATCTTTCAGAAGTACTGTCCAAAGCGGCAGGAATTACCCTTCGACAGGCAGGAGCCACAGTCGCAAAACCCGTGATAGAGGGCTTGGGAAACACAAGGATTTTAATTCTAAATAACGGCGTAAAACTGGAAAGTCAAGACTGGTCTGATGACCATGCGCCAGAAATCAGCATGGGTATTCCGCAGAATATTAGCATAATAAAAGGCGCTCAGAGCGTGAGATATGGTGCTGGGGCGCTTGGCGGAGTGGTTCTGCTGTCTCCTAAAAACCTTAATTATAGTGAAAAACTGGCTGGTGCAGTGATGCTTTCTGGAAATTCTAATTCTGGGAAAGTCTCTGGCGGAGGTTATTTGGAAGGAGCGCTGGGAAAAAACTGGGCGTGGAGAACGCAGGTAAATGCGCAGTATGCAGGAGATTATAAAACTCAAGATTATTATGTCAATAATACAGGAATTCGGGAGTTGAATTATTCTGCTGAGCTGGAATACCGCAAAAATGAATTTAAATCTAATTTGTATTTTAGTGTATATAACTCAGAATTAGGGATTTTCTATGGTTCGGCGTCCAGCAATATAGATGATTTTGAAAGCAGACTGAAACTGGGCAGACCGGTTACTACATATGGTTTTTCCTATGATATTACAGCTCCAAAGCATAATGTGGCTCATTATTTCTTGAAGAGTGAAACAGAATTTAGGCTTAGTCCGAATAATCATTTTGATTTGGTTTATGCTTATCAAAATAATCATCGAAAAGAGTTTGATGTCAGGAGGTTAGACAGAACTACGATTCCTACGCAGGATACCAAACTTGATTCTCATTTTGTGGAAACGATTTGGAAAAATACGCATTTTAGAGGATTGGAAACACAGTTTGGGGTAAGTTATTTGAGGAAAGAAAATTTCAATGTGCCAGGAACAGGTGTAGTTCCTACGATTCCGAATTTTGTTTTGAATAATTATGCGGGATTTTTCATTTCCGAGTTTAAAAGAGGAAAATGGCTGGCAGAGCTGGGAGCGCGTTTTGATTTTAGAACGATAAATTCTTTGGGATACGATATGTTCGGTCAGCTCTATGGCGGAAAGAGAGATTTTTCAAGCTTTTCATACAGCGGGGGAGTTCATTATCAGATTACTGATAATCTGGAATATGTGGCTCATGCGGGATATGCGTGGCGTGCGCCAGAGCCTTATGAACTGTATATCAATGGAAAACAGCACGGAATTCCCATCTATTATGTAGGAGATAAAAATCTAAATGCAGAAAAAGGGCTGAAAATCGTCAATAAATTGTCTTACAAGAAAAATAGATTTTTTGCGGAGATGTCTGCATTCGTTCAGCCGATTAATAATTTTATTTACAGCATTCCTACGCATCAGTATAGGGAGTTGTTTTCTGGTCCAGCAGCACTATTTAAGTTTGTGCAGAGCGACGCTCTTTTCCGAGGGGGAGATTTAGCGGTGGGAATTCCTATTTCTAAAAATTTAGAATACCATTCCAATCTTTCTTTGGTCTATGCGGACGACCAGCATACCAAGGCGTATCTTCCGCAGATACCGCCATTACAGCTTTCGCAGAGTTTAAAATGGAATATTCCGACTTCTGTTTTCAAGAATTTTTATGCAAAGGTGGAGCACCAGTATTTTGCGAAGCAGAGAAGGTTTAATCCTGATTTTGACCTCGTGTCGGACTCTCCTGATGCTTACCATTTATTGGGTCTGAAAATAGGTGCAGAGCTGGAATACAACAACAAGAAAAGTGTGAAATTCTTTTTGGGCGTGGAAAATCTTACCAATGCACTTTATAAAAATTATACCGATAGACTGAGGTATTTTATTCATGGAAAGGGGATTGACATTCAATTTAAAACACAATTTAATTTTTAATAATCATTAATTCTAATAAATTTTAACATTATGAAAAATAAGTTTTCGCTAAACAAAATTTTGACAATGCTAATGCTGTTTTTAGCAATTTTCAGTATTTCTTCTTGTAGCAGAGATGGTGATAGCCCTCAGGCGCCAACGGACGAAACCAAAGACAGAGGGCACGAAATGCCTGATAGAGTGGAGTTTATATTTAAAAATACAGCGACATCACAGGAGCAAAGAAGAGCAGCATTGCTGACCAAAGATGGATTGAAATTTGACAATACAGAAGCCGTAGAATGGAAAGAAGGAAACAGCTATCTCCTTGAAATAGTGTATTATAATAATGGAAGGAGACTTAATAGTGAATTTGTTTCACAGGAAATGGCGCCTATTCATCAGCATTTCTTTCAGTTAAACAAAAACGGACAGTCGATAGAAGAAACGGAAATGGATAAATTGGTAAGCTATGAATATCAGGATACAGACCCTGAAAATGGAGTTTTGGGAGAGAGTGGAGTGAGCCTTCGTCGTCGTTCGTGGGATACGCAGAACCCTACGGAAGTAGACCCTATCGGACTGAAAGGAGTTTTCACCATAAAAACGACTGGTTTGGGAACTCAGAGTTTTGATTTAAGGATAAGATTAGCTCATTTCTTAGTTAAAAGTAAATTAGAGCCTAAGACAGGAAGAGCCAGAAAATACAATGCGTTGCATTATAGCGGTTCATTTGTTTTAGACACAGATATGAAAGTCCCAGTGAAAATAGTTCAATAATATTTTAGAATAATTTAATAAAGTAAACAAATAAAAATTTAATAATATGAAAAGTTTTTTAAAATCAATCAAAGTTGTATTAGCAGTAGTGTTTTTTGTTTTTTCACTTTTGGCTTGTAGAAGTCAGGAGAATGATGATATCGTGGTACCAAAGCCAAAACCAGAGCAGTCCAGCACGGAACTGAAATGGAGTAAGGTGGAATTTCGTTTTACAGAAGGGCATTCTCACGGGTATTTTCATGGTTCGCCAGAATATCCAGGTGTGAAAT
Source organism: uncultured Flavobacteriaceae bacterium (assembly GCA_963509715.1). Taxonomy (GTDB): domain Bacteria; phylum Bacteroidota; class Bacteroidia; order Flavobacteriales; family Weeksellaceae; genus JABCPE02. The sequence continues at coordinate 5,283 of CAUPCB010000019.1, forward strand.
ATCTGAAATCTGTACAAAAATTCTTTTTTGAGAATAAAAACGGTCAGATAGTTCCATCGGCTGATAATCCTGCTGCCCTTAGTGTAATGTCTGCTGATGGAGGGCTGTCTCTCTATGGATTGGAGATTTTCTATTACAATGAAAAAGGCGAGCGAATCAACAGTGTTTTGGCATCTAATGAGGCAGCAAAGCAATATCAGCACTTCTTTTTAATGGAAAATATAGTAGCTATAAGTGGCGGGACAGTAGTTCCAAATAAGGAAATCATGACTTATAAATACCGTGATACTAATCCTGAGAACAAATATATCTATAAAAGCTTTGGAGGCCAGCGTGATGCCAAAATAAGACCAGAAAAAATAGGACTGAAAGGATTTTTCGATGTGAAAAAACCATACCTGAATTTTGATTTGAGAATTGTTTTGGCTCAGTTCAGCCAAAAACCAGATAATTTGGAGTATGATAAACTTTCTTCGGCTTCTTTTGATAAAAAATTGGATATCAAAATCCCTGTTCATATTTATACAGATAGAATTAACGAAGACAGCTTAATTGAAGATGCTATGAGGGAATTTGGAGTTACAGAAGCTGAAATAAAAGCAGATATAAATGCAAAATTGAATTCAAAAGTTAATTCTGAAAGTAGTGGAGTTTTCCTCTAAAAAAAATAAAAATCTCTTTCAATTTGAAAGAGATTTTTTTATTGAAATTTATTTTTCTTGTTCCAGATTTTTCTGCCATAGCCAAGTGGTTCTCAGCGCTTCTTCCAATGGAGTTTCCGCCTTCCAGCCAAGTTCTTTTTCGGCTTTGGAAGCATCTGCATAGGCGATGGTAATGTCACCTGCTCTTCTGTCGCAGATTTGGTAAGGGATTTCTAGATTATTTGCTTTTTCAAAAGCCTTTATGATTTCAAGGACAGAAGACCCTTTCCCTGTTCCCAGATTGAAAATATCAACCAAAGTTTCTGATTTTTCTGAGGTTAGTTTCTGCAGGGCTTTCACATGAGCTTTGGCTAAATCCATCACATAGATATAATCGCGGATGGCAGTGCCGTCAGGAGTAGGGTAGTCATCTCCCCAGATGTTTAGTTTTTCTCGTATTCCTGCTGCGGTTTGGGTCACATAGGGAACGAGATTGTTAGGAATTCCGAGAGGAAGTTCGCCTATTTTAGCCGAAGGATGAGCCCCAATAGGATTGAAATATCTTAATAATGATACTTTCTTTTGGTGGGCAGCAGCGAAATCTTTTAGAATCTCTTCTGCCATCTGTTTGGTTCGTCCATAGGCAGATTCGGCAGGTTTTATAGATGCTTCTTCGTTTATTGGCATCTGGTCAGCTTGTCCATAAACAGTGCAGGAAGAACTGAAAATAAAATTAGAAATATTTCTTTCTTTGAATTCCTGCAAAAGATTGATAAGAGAAAACATATTGTTTTCGTAGTAGTCAATAGGTTTTACTTGGCTTTCTCCCACAGCTTTGAAAGCAGCAAAATGAATACAGCCATCTATTTTATGAGCATCTAGAACTTGTGCTATTTGGCTTCGGTTTTTTAAATCAAAAGGATAGAAAGCTGGAGTTTTTCCTGTGATTTGCTCTATTCCAGCTAGTATTTTTTTGTCCGTGTTAGAGAGGTTGTCTACGATAACCACATCAAAATCATTTTCTAAAAGCTCCACCACGGTATGCGAACCGATGTAGCCTAGACCGCCCGTAACTAGTATTGTCATACTCTTAATTATGTTTTGAAATTCCTTTTTTGTATAAGTCTATCAAGAATTTTTTCTTTTCGTTCATCTTCATTTTAGGATTGATAATGGAGATAAATACCACATTGTTTTCCTTTACGCCAGAAAGTATGATTTGATTGATTTTTTGAGATTCATAATCAAGTTCGATACTCCACAAAACATAGCCTTCGGATAATTTTTTGCTGATTTCGGTAACTTTAGCATTGATGGTGTTTCCTTTCCAAAAATCAAAATCCCATTTATAAAAAGCCTCTAATAATTCAGTTTGAGAAAGTCCTTCCTTGTAAAATTCCATATTTTGTGAAGGACGAACAGAAACCTGTATGTTTGAATTTTGTTTGTCATGGAATAGAAATGCTCCTGAATTTTCGTCCGTTCTGATGTATTTTACAGATTCGGGAAACTGGACTAAATAGTCATTATTGATTAAAAATTTATTACCCTCCTCTTGTGCCCATACAAAAGAATTGAAAAATAACATTAAAAACAAAAATACTCTCATAATTATAGTGTTTAAAAATTTATTTATTCATGAATTCCAGAACGCTTTCTGTAATGTATTTCAGCTGCTCTTCATCCAGCTCTGTGTGCATCGGCAGGGAAATTACTTGGTCTAGAAGCTTGTCAGTGTTTTTAAAATCAGCATCATTACTTGCTTGGAAGTATGCTTTTTGCTTTCTAAGCGCCACAGGATAATAAATCATCGCAGGGATTTCCTTTGAAGCAAGAAACTCTTGTAATTCATTTCTTTTTCCGTTTAAAACTCTCAGCGTGTACTGATGAAAAACATGAGTAGAATTTTCCTCTCTTTTTGGGATAAGTAAATGTGGATGTCCAGCAAAAGCTTCATCGTAGAAGTTAGCGGCTTTTCTTCTAGCTTCGTTATAGGTTTCTAAATGAGGCAGTTTTCTTCTCAAAATAGCCGCTTGTACGCTGTCCAATCGGGAGTTTACGCCTACTTCATCATGATAATATCTTTTGTACATTCCGTGATTTACGATTCCTCTCATTTTGTAGGCCAAATCATCATCATTGGTAAAAATAGCTCCGCCATCTCCGTAACAACCTAAATTCTTAGAAGGGAAAAACGATGTAGTCCCTATGGTTCCTATGGTTCCAGCCTTTTTCTGAGTTCCATCAGAGAAAATAAAATCAGCGCCGATAGCCTGTGCATTGTCCTCGATTACAAAAAGATTATGCTCTTTTGCGATTTTCAAAATAGCCTCCATATTCGCGCACTGTCCGAAAAGATGCACTGGCATGATAGCCTTAGTTTTAGGCGTAATGGCTTTTTTAAGCTGCTCAATATCAATAGTGAAATTGTCATAATCTACATCCACCAAAACTGCTTTTAGTTTTAATAAATGGATAACTTCCACCGTAGCCGCAAAGGTGAAATCTGCCGTAATTACTTCATCGCCTTCCTGTAAATCAAGCGCCATTAGGGCAATTTGCAGAGCATCCGTGCCGTTCGCACAAGGGATCACATTTTTTACGCCTAAATATTCTTCTAATTCAGCTTGGAAAGACTGAACTTCAGGACCATTGATAAAGGCTGCCGACTCGAAGACATTCAGCACCGCGTTATCTACTTCGTTTTTTATTTTGAAATATTGACTTTGTAAATCAACCATCTGGATTTTTCTCATAACCAAAATTTTTTGTAAAAATACAATTTCTAAACTATTTATAGAAGGAAATTTGCAAAAGATGTTAAATGTCATTAAAAAAAATTCTTTGGCATAAATATAAAGTCGTACCTTTATCAAAGAAAAAAAGGAAGTTTAATCTTAAATGTAAATTATTATGAAACACAGAGTTCCAGTATCTCAGATTATGACAAAGGATGTAGTTAAGCTTACTACAAAAAACACGTTGTTTGATGCAGAAAAACTTTTCAAAGAGCATAACATCAGACACTTACCTGTTGTGAGCGGAAACCAGCTGATAGGTATTTTGAGTTATTCGGATTTGTTGAGAATTAGTTTTTCAGAATTGTCGGATAATGAGGAAAAAGTAGACACTACAGTGTATAACGCATACACTATAGAGCAGGTGATGGCGAAAAATCCAGTAGGTGTGTCACCAGATCAAACAGTGAGAGATGTAACTGAAATTTTAGCAAAACAAAGTTTCCACTCTCTGCCAGTAGTAGAAAATGGTGAACTGAAAGGAGTAATCACTACAACAGATTTATTGAAATACTTCTTAGAACAATACTAAAAAGTCTTTTACAATAAAAAACGAAACATCTTACTTTTTTGAGTAAGATGTTTTTTATATTTAATTTAATTTAATTCTAAAATTTAAAACTTGATATTCACGCCTATGGTCTGGTATCCATACAGAGAACCAGCAGACAGCTGCAAGTCGTATTTTTTCTTGTTTTCCGCCATAGGAGAGTTATTTATTTTCGTGATTCTCGCTTTGGCAATATTTTTTCCGATAAGGTAGCCGAGGAAAATAGCGATAGGATAGTCTGAAACCCAGTGAACCTTGCTCTGAAGCATTTCAAAAGACATCAGCCCTAAAAGAGTGTATCCCACAGGTTTTAGCCATTTTTTGTCTGGGTAATTTTCCGTAAGTACCGTGAGGGCTGCCATTGCAGTGGTAAGGTGTCCAGAGGGCATGGCGTCATATTTAGAAGTCTCTCTCTGATATGCTGCAAAACTCGGTGCGAAAGTCCAGTGGCTGTGCCATCCATTTCGGTCAAAAGTGATGAACGGGCTTTCTCTTCCCGTGATACGCTTTATAGACTGAGCAAAAACTCCCGATAGCGCAATACTTTCTATGAGCTGCATAGAGGTGCTGATTGCCCGATAATCGTTTTTAAATAAACCGTAGGTGGCAAGTCCTCCACTGATTAAAATCACAGTAGTTCCATTACCGATGAAATACAGCGCAGAGTTCACATCCACAGGGATTATTTTTAGAAATCCGAGTTTGCGGTAGGTGTGGGCTTCATTCATACCGAGAGTTTCGCCAAAATTTCGGCTTTCTCTAATGACCCAAGGGTCGGCAGGAATGAGAGCAGCGGTGCTTCCCAAGGCGGCAAGTCCGTATGGATAGTATTTTTTTGAAACTATATCTGTGGCTGTTCCTGCGATGTTTTTTGGCATTTTATTGACAATATCCCAAAACTTTGGTTTTTGATAAATAAAAGTTTCGTTTTCAGATATTTTTACTTTCTGAATTTTTATATTCTGAGTTTGTATGCTGTCCAAAGGAGTTTCCACAGCCAAACTATCATTAGTCTGCGCCATGAAAAAAGAACTTAGAAACAGGCTGGCAAAAATTGTAATCTTCATTATTAAACTATTAGTAAACTACGCCCAAGAAAGGGTCTTTTTTTTCTTTTTTAGGTTTGTTCCATTTGTATTTGTGTGTCCAGTATGCTAGTTTCATGGAGAGAATCCCCAGTCCAGCACCGAATAGGACATCACTCACATAGTGTCTATTGTTGGCTATTCTCATGATTCCCACTACACTAGCCGAACCATAGGCAGCATAAGGCACCCAAGGATGCTCATCCTTGTATTCTATGGCAAGGATAGTAGCCCCGCTAAAAGCGTATGCGGTATGCCCAGAAGGGAAGGACATACGGGCTCCATTGGGTCTTTCATTGTTGATTAATGTTTTCATTAAATGTGCCAGTCCCAAAGTGATGATGTGTCCTTTGGCGTGTATGGCTAGACGGTTTTTCCAGTCTGTTTTGGGTTTCATTCCCATCAGCTCAAAGCCATAGACAGCAATATGAGGAGCAAATTGGAGATAATCATCAAATTTATTTCTAAAATGAGGAATCTGTTTGTTTCTCCATTCGCGAACTTCCTGTTTGGTTTTTCCTTCGGAAATTAGCCCAAGAGCCATAAGCCCAGCAGGAATATAGAGTTCCTTGGGTCTGAATTTGGGTCTTTCGATGAGGTTTACACTATCTTGTTTGGGTTCTATGGTGAGGGTTTCCTGTGTTTCCTTTATTTCCTGTTCTGTCATTTCCTGCCCTTGTTGTTCTTGAGCAAGGCATTTGCCATTTACAATGAAAAATAAGGGTAAGAAAAATAAAAACTTTAACAACATAAATTCTTAAAATTAATAGTTTTTAAAATTAAAATTTAACTTCAAAAAAAGATTTAATTCTATAAATTTTTCATTTCAGCTTTTATTCTATCTTGCAGATTTTCAGAAGCTTTTATTAGAGGAAGTCTTAGGTGGTTTTTGATAATGCCCATTTCTGCTAAAACTGTTTTCACACCGCAAGGGTTTCCTTCCGCGAAGATAAGTCTTATGATTCCAACGAGCTGATTGTGAATAGTATATGCTTCTTTTACTTTGCTTTCTTTGGCAAGTTTTATCATGTCTGAAAAAAGCTTAGGATAAGCCTGCCCAATTACCGAAATTACACCATCGCCACCAGCCAAAGTAACAGGAAGAGTGAACTCGTCATCACCCGAAACTAGAGAAAAACCAGCAGACTTCTTTCTTAAAATATCAAAATATTGGCTGATATTTGGAGAAGCTTCTTTTATCATGAAAAGATTTGGGAAATCTTTGGCAAGTCTCAGTGTCGTTGCGGCATCTATATTTTGCCCTGTTCGCCCAGGAACATTGTAAATGATGATGTTTTTCCCTGTGGAAGCCAGCATTTTATAGTGCTGATAAATCCCCTCCTGATTAGGTTTGTTATAATATGGTGAAACAGAAAGAATGCCTTCAAAGTCGCTTAAATCCGTAGATTCTATTTGTTCTTTAACAGCCAAAGTATTATTCCCTCCAATACCTAAAACTAGTGGAAGTCTTTTGTTATTTACTTTTACGATATGCTCTATGACTTGCGTCTGTTCAGCCTTGGAAAGTGTGGCAGTTTCTGCTGTAGTTCCCAGAACGACTAGGAAATCCGTTCCATTGGCGATGTTATATTCTACTAATTTGGTTAAAGAATCAAAATCTATGGATAAATCCTCATTAAATGGCGTAACCAAAGCTACTCCCAGACCTTTTAAATTACTCATTGTTTAAAATTTTGAAGCCAAATTTAAGGTTTTTATTTAAAAAGATAAAAATAAGCAGGGACTTTTTAAGTAAAATTTAGTATTTTGCTGTTTCTTCTTTTCGTTCTATGCTTTTGAATATTATATTTGAGTGAAAATCCCGAAATAATCTATATATTTGTGGCTGTATTTTAAGAAAAAATGAAAAATAAAAGCATATTATTAGGAGCAGTTTTGATGGCTGTGGTGTCATGTACCACACAGCTGAATGTAAGCCAAGTTTCTCCTCAGAAAAATCAGTTGATAAATGGAGAAATAGCCCAGAAAAAAGAGTTGGTTTCCGTTATCACGCCATATAAAAAGGAATTGGAAAATAAAATGAACCAGAAAATTTCCCATACTGAAGTGGAGCTTAATAGGAAAGGAGATAATAGTTCGCTCGGGCAGCTTTTGGCGGATTTCGTGCTGGAAGGAGCGAATGACTGGGGTGCGAAAAACAATATTCCTAGGGTAGATGCAGCGATTTTAAATATAGGAGGAATCCGAAATGATATCAGCAAGGGAGATATTTTGCTGAGAAATATTTTTGAAGTGATGCCTTTTGAAAATCAATTGGTTATCGTTAAAATGAAGGGCGAAGACATACAAGATGTGTTTGACTATTACGAAAAACAAAAAAGAAATAATCCCGTGGTAGGTTTTACAATAGTAGTAGAAAATGGAAAATTGACACAAGGGCTGATAAACGGCGAAAAACCAAAAGCTGGTCAGTACTACTACATCGCGACATCGGACTATCTGGCTTATGGAGGAGATTATATGAAATTTTTCCTAAAAGGAGAACAGCTTATACTAACGGAAATAACCCTGAGGGATTTATTTATTGAGAAATTTAAACAAAATCCAGAGATAAAAATAAAGCAGGAACAAAGGCTGCAATTTATCGGGAATAACCAATAAGGACAAGCAAAAATGAATAGAAAAGAATTTTTGAAAATACTGGGTAGAGGAGCTTTGGCGACGACACTTACACCAAATGTTTTGTCAGCAAAGACATTTGATGCAAAAGATACACCTGAAAAAATCACCATTCTTCATACCAATGACCAGCACAGCAGGATAGAGCCTTTCGAGGAGGGGCACAGCAGATATCCCAATCAAGGGGGATTTGCGAGGAGAGCTACTCTGATAGAGCAGATTAGAGGCGTGGAAAAGAATGTGCTTTTGTTCGATAGCGGCGATATTTTCCAAGGAACGCCTTATTTTAATATGTTTGGCGGCGAGTTGGAATTTAAGCTCATGTCCATGATGAAATATGATGCGGCTACTATGGGAAATCATGATTTTGACAATGGTTTGGAAGGGTTTTTAAAGGTTTTACCGAATGCTAAATTCCCTTTTATCTGTTCTAATTATGATTTTTCGGACACGATTTTAAAGGGAAAAACACAGCCATATAAGATTTTTAGAAAAGGAAATATTAAAGTAGGCGTGTTTGGTCTGGGAGTGAAATTGGAAGGGCTTGTCGGGAAAAAATATTACGGCGAAACTAAATATCTTGACCCTGTTGCGACAGCGCAGAAATACGCGGATTTCCTTAGAAATACCAAAAAATGTGATTTGGTTGTTTGTCTTTCGCATTTGGGATATGATTACGGACAGGCTGAAGACTTGGTTTCTGATAGAAAGTTAGCGGCTCAGACTCACGGAATAGACATTATTTTAGGAGGGCATACGCACACATTTTTGACAGAACCGAATGTTCTTAAAAACAGCAAGGGTGTGAATGTTCTCGTGAACCAAGTGGGATGGGCAGGGATTTTGCTGGGAAGAATAGATTTTTATTTTGATAAAGATAAGAAAATTAGCAAAGTATCTTTCCAAAACCAATTCATAGATAACAAGATAATCGTTTGATAATATGGTAGATAGAGGAATTCTTTTGTCATATATAAAATATGGTGATAATGATGCTATCTTACATTGCTTTACCGAAAATGCTGGTTTTCAGAGTTTTTTCATGAGAGGGATTTATTCGCCTAAAAACAAGAAAAAGGCTTATCTTACTCCCATGACAGAGCTGTATTTTACGATTTCTGATTTTCATAAAAAATATAATATACAGACAATCAGTAAAATAGAGAAAGTAAAAACTTTGGAAAATTATGAAGATATTCGGGTGTCATCTATTTTGTTCTTTGTGGCGGAATTCCTTCATCAGGTTTTAAAAACAGAGCTGGTAAATACTCAGATTTATACCAATATAAAGGTTTTTCTGCATCAGTTAGAGAACCAAAATTATCAGGCTCATTATGCTTTTTTGGTTGAATATCTTAGAAGTCAGGGAGTGGCGCCTTTGTGTAGGGAAGAAAAATTTTTAGACCCAGAGTCTGGATTTTTTTCGGAGAGTATTTGTCATCATTTGTTTGATGAGCAGGTTTCTGAGTATTGGAAAAAAATGATTTCAAACGAAGAAATCTATGATGTGAAGATAAAAAACAGCATGAAAGAAGATTTTTTGGATTCGGTGCTGGTATATTATAGTTGTCATTTTCCAGAATTTAAAATCCCAAAATCTTTGGATGTTTTGAGGCAAATTTTTTCTGAATAATAAAATAAGGTATGCGTGTAGACAAATTTCTGTGGAGTGTTCGTTTCTATAAAACAAGGAGCATCGCAGCAGATGAAATCAAAAAAAATAGAGTTTCCATCGGCGGACAGCCAGTGAAAGCTTCTCGGGAAGTCCATGAGGGAGATGTGGTGGAGATTAGGAAAAACCAAATCAATTATAAAATAGAGGTTTTGCAGATTCCTAAAAACCGCCTCGGTGCCAAGCTTGTTCCACTTCATATCAAAGATATTACCGATAAAGAGCAATATGAAATATTGAAAATGAGAATGCTCTCGCAGGATTATTATCGCCAGAAAGGAGAGGGAAGACCCACGAAAAAAGACCGTAGGGATATGAGTGACTTTTTAGATAATGATAATGAAGAAGAGGATGATTGGGATGCTTTTTTTCTCGATATAGAGAATGAAGAAGACGAAGAATAAACCTTGTATTTATAAAAAGAAAATCCATAACTTTGCAAAAACTTTATTTTGAATAAAATAGATACCATTATTTACGCGTTTGCGACTGTATTCATGGGGATTTATCTCTATCAATATCCTGAGTATTATATATATATTATAGGGATTTTTTTCTCGTTTCTTATCCTTAATATTCTAATTTTTAGGATGTATAAAGGATTAAAGAAAATGTCTATGGCAGTGATGGCTTTCATGGCTATGAATTTTGGGAAAGATATTCTTTGGGCGTTTTTGTGGATGTTTGTGATTAAGAAAAATGAGATTTTAGTCATGTTTTTGGCTCTTGTTTTTCTTCTGTTATCCATACCTCTATACCATTCTGTCCTTAGGGAAATAAAGAATAATCAAAAATCTGATAAAAATCAATTATAATTATTTTTAAAACTTAATTTATTTAAGTATATTTGCAAATCAATAAAAATAAGAAATGAACCAGAGAATTTATTCACTATTTTTTGTTTTGATGTTCATGCTGTTTGGGAATACTGCTCTTGCTAGTGAACATGCAGATGGAGGTGAAAAAGCTTTTAATCCTTCTGAACTTATCAATCATCACATTTATGATACTCATGAGTGGCATATTGCTACCTTCAATGAAGGTGAAGAGGGGGAGTTTCATGTTACTATTCCATTGCCAGTAATTGTAAAGGATGAGAAAGGTTGGCATTTTTTCATGTCAAGTAGTGTGGCTCATGGAGAAGTAATAGATGGATATACTTTGGAGCATGGTGTTTTAGTGAATAAAGAAGGTTTGGAAAAAGCGCAAATTCCAGATTTGTTCAAAGGAACTGAAAAAGTGTTTTACGATCTTTCTATTACTAAGAATGTTTTTGCATTGTTCATTTCTGTTTTGATTATCTTAGGATTATTCATTTCGATGGCAAATTCTTACAAGAAGTCTTTAGTGCCTACTGGAGTAGCGAGATTTTTCGAACCTGTTGTTTTATTGGTAAGAGATGGAATTGCAATTCCGAATATCGGTTCTAAACATTACAAGAAGTTTATGCCGTTCTTATTGACTATATTCTTCTTTATTTGGTTAAATAACTTGATAGGACTTGTTCCGTTTTTCCCTGGTGGGGCTAACCTTACAGGTAATATAGCGGTTACATTAGTTCTTTCTTTATTTACACTGTTTACTATTTTGCTGAACGCGAATAAAGATTATTGGAAACATATTTTTTGGCCGCCAGTACCATTTTTACTAAAGCCAATTATGATTCCATTGGAGATTATAGGTATTTTCACTAAGCCGTTCTCCTTGACGATGCGTCTTATGGCGAATATTACAGCAGGGCACATTATGATTTTAAGTATTATTTCATTGATATTTATTTTCAAAAATGCAGCTTTAGGAGCAGTTTCTGTGCCATTGGCGTTGTTCGTTTCTATCTTGGAATTGTTAGTTGCAGCTTTACAAGCGTATATATTTACAATATTATCAGCTTTATATATTGGTATTGCAGTAGCAGAACATAGTCACGATGATGCGCATGGGCATGCAGAAGGACACTAAGAAAAAGAATTTTAATTTTAAACAATAATTTTAACTAAATATTTTTTATTATGGAAGCAGTAAAAGAGACAGTACATGCAATGTCTTACTTGAATTATGCAGCGATTTCACTTGCTGTATTAGGAGTAGCTTACGGTATTTCTAAAATTGGTTCTCATGCGATGGATGCTATCGCTAGACAACCAGAAGCGGCTGATAAGGTACAAGCTGCGATGTTGATCGCTTGTGGTCTTATCGAAGGTGCTGGACTTATCGGATTGATTTTCAGTGCTCCGTTCATGAAAGGATAATCAAAAATCCTAATAATCTTGGTAACACGGTTGGTGCTTACCAAGATTATTTTAAAATTTTGTATTAAAAAATATTTAAAGTAAAATAAAAAAATAAAATAATTTAGAAATGATAACACCGGGATTAGGTTTAGTTTTTTGGATGACTCTTACTTTTGCTGTATTGATGTTTCTTTTGGCAAAATATGCATGGAAACCAATTCTTAATGCACTTAATGAGAGAGAAACAACAATCGTAGATGCTCTTAACCAAGCTAAATTGGCAAGAGAGGAAGTTCAGAATTTAAAAGCTGAAAACGAAAGAATTATCCAAGAAGCTAAAATAGAAAAGGATAATATATTGAGAGAAGCAAGAGAAATCAGAGATAGAATGATTAACGAAGCGAAAGATACAGCTAAAGTAGAAGGAGAGAAAATGATAGAGGCTGCTAGACATTCTATCGCTATGGAAAAGGCTGCTGCTATAGATGATATGAAAAAGCAGATCAGTTCTTTATCTGTAGATATTGCTGAGACTATATTGAAGAAAAAATTGGATAATAAAGATGCCCAAAATGATTTAGTGGCTAATTTATTAAATGATAAAAACTTAAACTAATCCTTATGAGTAACACAACAAAAGTTGCTAAAAGATACGCTCAGGGATTGTTGGATTTTACAACAGAAACTGGCAACACGGAGACTGTATTCAATGAAATGAAAGATGTGGCAGAAACTATTTCTGGTTCTAAAGAATTGAGAAGTTTTTTCGCTACGCCTATTATAGACTACAGAAGAAAGCAGAGTGTTGCAAGTGAGATTTTTTCTAAATTTTCTGTTGTAACTAAAAACATGATTACCCTTGTTATCAAGCAGGGAAGAGAGAAATATTTAGAAGATATTGCTAAAGAATATGTAGAGAAAGTAGAGGAGATGAATGGGGTGCAAAAGGTAACCCTTACAACTGCTGAAGAACTTTCTCAACAGAGCTTAGATCAGATTGTAAAAACTTCATCTTTGATAGATGTTAATAAAAAGTATAAGATAAAGTCTATAATAAAACCAGAACTTATCGGTGGATATATCCTAAGAGTAGGAGACCAGCAGATTGATAACTCAGTGAGAACCCACTTGGCTAATCTTAGAAAAGAATTTCAACTTAATTAGAAAAAACAACCAATAAAATGGCAGGAATAAATCCAGCAGAAGTATCTGCAATATTGAAACAACAGTTAGCAAATTTTGATACTCAGTCTAATGTAGAAGAGGTAGGAACCGTATTACAAGTAGGAGATGGTATTGCTCGTATTTATGGTTTGGAAAATGTACAGTACGGAGAATTAGTAAAATTTGAAAGTGGAGTTGAAGGAATTGTATTAAACCTTGAAGAGGATAATGTAGGGGTGGCTCTACTTGGAGAATCTAAGAGAGTAAAAGAAGGTGATACAGTAAATAGAACTAAAAGAATCTCTTCTATCAAAGTAGGAGAAGGACTTTTGGGAAGAGTAGTAGACACTTTGGGTAATCCTATTGATGGTAAAGGTCCTATTGGAGGAGATTTATACGATATGCCTTTGGAGAGAAAAGCTCCTGGGGTTATCTATCGTCAGCCAGTAAATGAGCCTTTGCAGACAGGTATTGTTGCGATAGACTCTATGATTCCTATCGGAAGAGGACAGAGAGAGTTGATTATTGGTGACCGTCAGACAGGTAAAACTACGGTAGCAATAGACACAATCTTGAATCAAAAAGAATTTTATGATGCAGGTCAGCCTGTATTCTGTATATATGTAGCAGTAGGACAAAAAGGTTCTACAGTAGCTCAAATCGTAAGAACACTAGAAGAAAGGGGTGCTATGGCTTATACAGTAGTAGTAGCAGCTAACGCTTCTGACCCTTCTCCAATGCAAGTGTACGCTCCAATGGCAGGGGCTGCTATCGGTGAGTATTTTAGAGATACAGGACGCCCAGCATTGATAGTTTATGATGATTTATCTAAACAAGCGGTAGCATATAGAGAGTTGTCACTTCTATTAAGAAGACCACCAGGGCGTGAGGCTTATCCTGGGGATGTATTCTACCTTCACTCAAGATTGTTAGAAAGAGCAGCGAAAATCATCAAAGATGATACTATTGCATCTCAAATGAATGACCTTCCAGAAACATTGAAACCTATGGTAAAAGGTGGTGGTTCATTGACAGCGCTTCCTATCATCGAAACTCAGGCAGGGGATGTATCTGCATATATTCCTACCAATGTGATTTCCATTACAGATGGACAGATTTTCTTGGAGTCTGATCTATTCAATTCAGGGGTAAGACCTGCGATTAATGTGGGTATTTCTGTATCAAGGGTAGGGGGTAATGCTCAGATTAAATCTATGAAGAAAGTTTCAGGAACATTGAAACTTGACCAAGCTCAATATAAAGAATTAGAAGCATTTGCTAAATTCGGTTCTGACCTAGATGCTGCTACTTTGGCGGTAATTTCTAAGGGAGAAAAGAATGTGGAAATTCTAAAACAACCAGTAAACTCACCGCTTCCAGTGGAAGACCAAGTAGCGATGATTTATGCTGGAACAGAAAACTTGTTAAAAGATATTCCTGTAGCAAAAGTGAGAACATTCCAAAAAGAATATGTAGGATTATTAAAAACTGCACATCCAGAGGTAATGTCTGCACTAAAAGCTGGTAAAATCGATAAAGATTTGACAGATGTGTTGAAACAAGTGGCATTAGATTTAGTAGCGAAATACAATAATTAAAATATAAACCAATTTGTTCTAAATTTTTGGAACATAAAAAAGTAAGTTTATCAGATGGCGAATTTAAAGGAGATTAGAGGCAGAATAACATCTATATCATCTACGATGCAGATTACGAGTGCGATGAAGATGGTTTCGGCAGCGAAACTAAAAAAAGCACAAGATGCCATTACGATGCTTAGACCTTATTCTGAAAAACTTCAGGAACTTATTCAAAAAGTGAGTACAGGTTCTGAAGGAAGTTTGTCAGAGTATGCTCAGAAAAGAGAAGTCAAAAAAATACTTTATATCGCTATTTCTTCTAATAGAGGTTTGGCAGGAGCTTTTAACTCATCAGTGATTAAAGAGCTGAATGCTAATTATAAACAAAAAGAAGATGTAGAAATAGAAGTTCTTACGATAGGGAAAAAAGTTTTCGATGCAGTAAGAAGGGTGAGAACGGTATATGATAACCAAAGTTCTATTTACGATAGTGTAAGTTTTGAGGCTGTTTCTAAACTGACTAGTGCTGTGATGAAAGACTTCAGCGAAGGAATTTTTGATGAAGTGTATTTGGTTTATAATAAATTTATTAACGCAGCAACACAGGAGGTAAGAACTGAGCAGTTACTACCGATTACGATGCCAGAACAAGCTGAAGAGGATGCAGAATCAGACTACATCTTTGAACCTGATAAGCAGACGATATTGGAAACATTGATTCCTAAGTCTATAAAAACACAGGTTTATAAGGCGTTATTAGATTCTATAGCATCTGAGCATGGAGCAAGGATGACCGCGATGCATAAAGCGACAGACAATGCTAATGCCCTGAAAAATGAATTGGTTATCTTCTATAACAAAGCTCGTCAGGCAGCGATTACTAATGAAATCTTGGAAATCGTTTCTGGTGCGGAAGCATTGAAAAAAGGATAAGATTATATCATAATATAAGGTTTTAAAGTTGAAAATGAGTATCAGTTTTTCTGATACTCATTTTTTATGCGCAATCATTATTGTTTAATTTTATCTTGTTTATTCATCGAATATTTTTAATGTTGTTTAATTGTAAATTAAGGTAAAACACTATTGTATTTTATAACACATTTATTTATAAGGCTTTGCCAAGGTGTGGAAAACTTTTGAGAGAGATAACTTTTTAAGAAAGTATTTATTTCTATTTTTATTTCTACTTTTGCAAATACTAATCTGAAAAAGTATCATCATGGGAATATTTGATAAAAGAGAAAATTACAAGCCGTTTGAATATCCAGAAATCATGCAGTTTGTAGATTCCATGAATAAGTCCTTCTGGGTGCATTCTGAGGTGGAATTTACAGCTGATATTCAGGATTTCAAGGCGAATTTGAGTCCGATAGAAAAAGAAGCTGTAAAGAGAGCTTTGCTGGGAATAGCACAAGTGGAGGTTTCTGTGAAGACTTTTTGGGGAGACCTTTACGACCTTTTCCCAAAGCCAGAGTTTAATGGACTTGGAGCTACTTTTGCAGAATGTGAGTTCCGCCACTCAGAGGCGTATTCTAGACTATTGGAAGTGTTAGGGTACAATAATGAGTTTGAAAACTTACTAGAAGTTCCTATTTTCAAGGAGAGAAATCAAGTTTTGAAGGAGTATCTTTCTAAGAATAAAGAAAACGCTTTGGAGAGAATTTTGTTTTTTACTTTGATTATAGAAAACGCTTCGTTATTCAGTCAATTTGCGACTATTTTGTCATTTACTCGTTTTAAGGGATACATGAAAAATGTAGCAAACATCATCGCTTGGACATCCGTTGATGAGCAGACACATGCCAATGCTGGAATTTTTATTATCAAAAAGATTTTTGAGGAAAATCCAGACATGAAGGAAAGAGGAATGAAGGAGATAGAAGGCTTTATGAAAA
The DNA here is from genome assembly GCA_963509715.1 of uncultured Flavobacteriaceae bacterium. Taxonomy (GTDB): domain Bacteria; phylum Bacteroidota; class Bacteroidia; order Flavobacteriales; family Weeksellaceae; genus JABCPE02. The sequence continues at coordinate 21,542 of CAUPCB010000019.1, forward strand.
ATTATATAGAGCTGGAAGACAAGATGTTAGATTGGATTTTTGAAAATGGAGAACTTGACTTTTTCAGCAAAAAAGATTTGGCTAATTATATGAGATACAGGTTGGATGATTCTTTGGTACAGCTGGGATTGGGCAGACCTTTTGGAATAACAGGAGATGAAATAAAGCCGATGCTTTGGTTTGAAGAAGAAGTTTTCGCGAATGAACTAGATGACTTCTTTGCGAAAAGACCAACAGCCTACACAAAACATGATAAATCCATCACGGAGGACGATTTATTCTAAACTCTAAAAAAAAACAATAATAAACCATGTATAGTAGAATTCAACAAGAGAAAGAATTGAGCCTAAATGATGACTTCCGTTTGGGTGAGTATATTTATATGGGAATGGGATTAGTAGGAGAGCATAGAGTGTGTATTTCAGTGGGTTATAAAATAGAATATTGCATAAAAAAAGCAAAACAATTTGCGGAAGCAGACCCAAATGTAAAGTTTACCCATGTCAATAAAGTGAAAGTAGGCGAGCTGGAAGCTTGTGAAAAATTTGAAATAGAATAAAAATTATGGGACATTTTGTAGAAAATAAAGTAGGAGCACAAAAACAAATTCTATGCGTATTTGCAAATATATCTAAGGAAGAACTGCACGAAAAGATTAAGCAAAGAATGGCAGATGCAGGCTACAAAGCGCTTTCTGAAAGTATTAAAAATACAATCTACGAAAAAGGAAATAGAACGCTGAGACTTTTATTTGGGATATTTGTTGATTACTTTAAATGTTCTATCCATATCAGTGAAAATGAAAATAATCAAATAGAAGTATTTGTAAAAAAAGAAACTACGGGATTTTCAGGAGGAATTATCGGAATGACTCAGGTAGATGATAAGTTGAAATCAGTATATAAGCTCTTAGAAACTTTGTAATTCGTTTCCGATGGAGTTTAGAAAAGCGGAGCAAGCGGATTTTGAGCAGATTTGGGAGATAATTTCCTTTGCAAAGGAAACTCGTAAAAACGAAGGCAGCACCCAGTGGCAGGACGGCTATCCAAATGAAGAAACAATACAAAATGATATTCAGAAAGGATATGGTTTTGTTTTTGAAGAAGAGAGTGTTGTGAATCTTTATGCAGCCATTATTTTTGACAAAGAACCTGCTTATGAAGAGCTAAAAAACTGGGAAGGGCAGGGAGATTATCTTACACTCCACAGGATAGCAGTTTCCAAAGAAGCAAAAGGAAAAGGTTTGGGGCAAAAAATTCTGCAGGAAGCGGAAAAATTAGCAAAAGAAAAGGGAATAGAGAGTATCCGCATAGATACTAATTTTGATAATATTCCGATGCTGAAAATTATAGAAAAAGAAGGCTATAAATACCGAGGAGAGGTGTATTTCCGAGGCAGCGCTAGAAAAGCATTTGAGAAAAATTTAAAATAAAACTATATTTATATAACAGAGAAAAAATGATGGAAGAAAAGACAAACATTTGGTGGTTCAATGAAGAATCAGAACAAATGCTTAACAGAGGATATTTACTAAAAGGCGAAACATTAGAAGGGGCAATAGATAGAATAACTGAAGCCGCGGCGAAGAGGCTGTATAAACCAGAATTAAAGGAGGCTTTTAAGGAAATGATTGTCAAAGGATGGATTTCTTTTTCGTCTCCTGTATGGGCAAATATGGGGACGCAGAGAGGGCTTCCTATTTCGTGTTTCAATGTCCATGTGCCAGACAGCATAGAGGGAATTACCCACAAAATGGGAGAAGTTATCATGCAGACCAAGATAGGTGGCGGGACTTCTGGGTATTTTGGTGAGCTGAGACACAGAGGAACAGCCGTTACGGATAATGGAAAATCTTCTGGGGCAGTTTCTTTCATGAAATTATTTGATACCGCAATGGATGTGGTATCACAAGGAGGCGTGAGAAGAGGAGCTTTTGCCGCGTATTTAGATATTGACCATGACGATGTAGAGGAGTTTTTGCAAATCCGAGACATCGGAAATCCTATTCAGAATTTGTTCATGGGTGTCTGTGTACCAGACTACTGGATGCATGAAATGATAGAGGGCGACACGGACAAACGAAGAATTTGGGCTAAAGTATTGGAAAGCCGCCAGCAGAAAGGGATGCCATATATTTTCTTTACGGATAATGTAAATAGAAATAAACCGCAAGTTTATAAAGATAAAGGATTGACTATCAATGCTTCTAATCTTTGTTCTGAAATCATGCTGCCTTCTACGGCAGAGGAAAGTTTTATCTGCTGTTTGTCTTCTATGAATTTGGAGCTTTATGATGAGTGGAAAGATACGAACGCGGTGAAATTGGCCATTTACTTCCTTGATGCAGTTTTATCTGAATTTATTGAGAAAACAGAAGGAAATTATTATCTTTCTGCTGCGAGAAATTTTGCAATTCGCCACCGTGCTTTAGGATTAGGAGTTTTGGGATATCATTCTTATTTACAGCGAAATATGATTCCTTTTGAAAGCATGGAAGCAAAAATGTTTAACGCAAAAGTATTTAAACAAATCCAAGAGCAGTCATTAGCCGCTTCTAAAGAATTAGCAAATATCTACGGAGAGCCAGAATTATTGAAAGGCTATGGAGTCAGAAATGCCACTACTATGGCGATAGCACCTACGACATCTAGCTCGGCTATTTTAGGGCAGACATCGCCAGGGATAGAGCCGTTTGCGTCTAATTATTACAAGGCTGGTTTGGCGAAAGGAAATTTCATTAGAAAAAATAAATATTTAGCTAAATTGTTGGAAGAGAAAGGGTTGGATACGGAAGATGTTTGGAGAGATATTATGTTAAACCATGGTTCTGTTCAGCATATGACCCAGCTAACTCAGGAGGAAAAAGATGTGTTTAAGACCTTTAAGGAGATTTCTCCTTTGGAGATCGTAACTCAGGCGGCACAGAGACAACAATATATAGACCAAGCCCAGTCATTAAACCTAAATATTCCATCTTCTATGCCGATAAAAGATGTGAATAAAGTGATAATAGACGCTTGGAAATTGGGAGTGAAAACGCTTTATTATCAGCGTTCGCAGTCTGTTTCTAAGGAATTAGTTATTAATTTTATGAATTGTTCAAGTTGTGAAGCGTAATGATAAATAAAAGTGTAAGCTTATTTTAGCTTACATTTTTATTTTAAAATCTATCTTTTTTATTTCTTTTAGTTGTTTTTCAGCATTAATAGGGTAGTCTTTAGTTTTATAGCCTTGTTTTTGGTCTTCTATGATTCGTTCTAGTATTTTTCTTATATATTCTTTTAAAGGGATGAATTTATAATCATAGTTCTTATAAAATATTTCTCCTTTTTTATTGACCCAGAGACTATTGTTTGGGCTATTATATTTCTCTTGACCATAGAAGTTTTTTAGTTCATAATAGGGCAGATATTTATTAGGACGATTTACAATTTCGTAATGGTTTATAATTTTTTTGTCAAAAGGATGATTAATTTCTGTTAGGATTTCTAATTGATTGATTTCATCTACTATTTTTTGTTCAATATTGTTATAAACAAAAGGGTAAGTAGTATTTCCCTTCATATAAATAGTCTTTTGGATTATTGGATTTTTTCAGAGGCTTCACTTTTATTCCTTTTTTATTGATGAGATAAGAGGTTGATTTTTTGGAAATAGGGGCTATAAACCAATGTTCTCCTCCTTTGTCAAATTCCCTTTTCCATCCACCTGTATAGACTATTGCATAGCCGTAGTTAAATTGAGTTGCAAAATCCCATTTTGCAGGTAGAACTTTCTTCCCAAACCAATCTACAAATCCCATTTTATTTTTTTCTATATATCGTCTCAGTCCTTCTTCCCAAATATCATTTCCATTATCAAACCACTGTGGATAGTATAGAAATTTTCCATTTCTATCATAGACTTCTCCTGCCTCTATTCGTGGGTTATCTTTATCATATTTTTTATTTTTAAAGGAAGTCCCCCAAAACTCTATTGTAGGTTCATTTATAGGGTTTTCTGTATCATAGATTCTAAATCCCGAAAATTGAGCAGGGATGATGATTTTCCCCTTTTCATTTTTCACACCTACCAAAGTGCTGTCAGAAGTATAAAAATAATATAATTTCTCTTGTGTAAACGCTAATTTCCCGATTAATAGGATGAGAATAAGGATTATTTTTCTCATATTTTAAAACTTTCTAACAAAGGTAATTAATTTTTGCTACTATAATTTAAAAAATTCCGATATTTGGGATTATTTTTAATTTATGCTTAATCAATTATATACCAATCGGAGAACAGGAAACTCGGATAGCACTAGTGCTTCAAGGACTGATTTTCAGAGGGATTTTGACCGAATTATTTTCTCCACCTCTTTCCGAAGGCTGCAGAATAAAACGCAGGTTTTTCCTCTCCCAGGGAGCGTTTTTGTGCATAATAGGCTTACCCATTCGCTGGAAGTTGCTTCGGTGGGCAGGAGCTTGGGGACTCTTGCAGGGGAGTTTATTGTGGAGAAATTTGCTCAAGAATTAAACGAGAATTCAAAGAATTTTTATCTTCATAATTTAAATAATGTGATAGCAGCAGCGTGTCTCTGCCATGATATAGGAAATCCTGCTTTCGGGCATTCTGGGGAAGATGCCATCGCAAGTTATTTTGAGAAAAATGAGGATTTAAAATCTCTGATGACCGAGAAACAATGGGCAGATTTTATCAATTTTGAAGGAAATGCCAATGCCATCCGCATTCTTACCCACCAGCAGAGAGGCAAGGACAAAGGCGGACTTCAGCTGACCATGGCGACTTTGGCGAGTATTGCTAAATATCCCTGTGAATCCATCGCAAAGGACAAAAAACAGCTTCACAGAAAGAAATTTGGGTTTTTCCAAAGCGAAAAAGAGACTTTCAGAGAAATAGCCAAGGCTACGGCTTTTATCACAGAGCAGGAAGAGCCGCTGGTGTATAAAAGGCATCCCTTCGTATGGCTGGTAGAGGCAGCGGACGATATCTGCTACAATATCATAGACATAGAAGATGCCCATAGACTGAAAATCATCTCTGCTTCCGACTGCGAAAACCTCATCTTAGAACTCATCAAAACCACGGATGAAAACATAAAACGAGTAGAGGATAAACTATCCGTAATTTCTGATAAAAATGACAGAATATCTTACCTCCGTGCAAAGGTTATCAATTCTCTAATCAATGTTTCCATAAGGCTTTACAAGGAAAAAATAGATGATATTCTTACAGGAAATTTAGACCAGTCGCTGCTTTCTATTTTTAAAAAAGAAAATAAAACTTTGCAGGATATAAAGCAGTTTTCCATTGACGAAATCTACAATCACAGAGCGGTAGTAGAGATAGAAAATGCAGGGTATAATGTGATGTATGAGCTTCTCAATCATTTTATTCCATCAGTAATAAAAGAAAATCCTAAAAATTACGATAAAAAAGCCCTTCAATTACTGCCCGAACAGTTCAGGTATAATAGCGAACCTTATGAAAAGATCGAACCTTATGAAAAGATAATGGGCGTTTTGGACTTTGTTTCTGGGATGACGGATAACTACGCCACGGACCTTTATCGAAAAATAAAAGGAATAGATATCGGAATGACGATGTAAAATTTTTACATTTTTTGTAACATTTCGTTAGACATTGATACTAATAAGTTGAAATTAAATTTTATAATTATGGGACTACTTATTTTTAGTTTTTTTGCATTTGTTGCTGTATTGTTTTTTATGGCATCATTATTTACTGTGAAGCAGGAGACTGCGGCAATCATAGAGCGTTTGGGAAAATTCCATTCCGTTCGCCACGCGGGGCTTCATCTCAAAATTCCGTTTATAGATAACATTACCAAAAGATTAACCCTAAAAATCCAGCAGCTTGATGTGTTGATAGATACCAAAACCCTTGATAATGTGTTTATTAAGATGAGGGTTTCGGTTCAGTATCAGGTAATTAGAAATCAGGTAAGTGATGCTTACTATAAACTGGAAGACCCTCATAATCAGATAACTTCATATGTTTTTGATGTGGTAAGAGCCGAAGTTCCAAAACTGAAACTAGATGATGTTTTCGTGAAGAAAGATGATATCGCTATCGCTGTAAAAGCCGAAATTCAGGAGGCAATGCAGAGTTATGGATATGATATTATAAAGGCTTTGGTGACGGATATAGACCCAGATGAGCAGGTAAAACAAGCGATGAACCGAATCAACGCGGCGGAAAGAGAAAAAACTGCTGCCGAGTATGAGTCTGAAGCAGAAAGAATCCGTATCGTAGCTGTAGCCAAAGCGGAAGCCGAGTCTAAAAAACTACAAGGGCAGGGGATAGCAGACCAAAGAAGGGAAATCGCGAAAGGTCTGGAAGAATCCGTAAAAATGCTTAATAGTGTGAACATCAATGCACAGGAGGCATCAGCGCTGATAGTAGTTACCCAGCATTATGACACGCTTCATTCCATAGGAGCTAACAATCGTTCTAATTTGGTTCTTCTTCCAAATTCACCAATGGCAGCCAATTCCATGCTGAACGACTTGATAGTTGCCATGAACACAGCGCACAAAGTGGAGGAAGCTGATAAAGGACACTATCCGAACCCTCCAAAAGAACACAGACACTAATTTTCCAATTTAAACTAAATAAAATCCGCCTCTTTTCATTGAGAAAAGAGGCGGACTATTTTAGGATTTATCTTTCAAATTTTACATTGGGAAGAAGTCTTGGTCTTTGTGGCTCGTTGGCTACTTTCCAAGAAGTTCTGTACATCCATTCTGTCATTTTGTAAAGTTTCTTGAAATCTATGTTTTCTGATTCGTCCTGCGGCTGGTGGTACTGGTGGTGCAGCACACTTGTGAAAAATACCGCTGGAATACCAAG
>CAUPCB010000020.1:0-27561 GCA_963509715.1 uncultured Flavobacteriaceae bacterium
CCCCATAAGGGAGGCCGATATCAATAAATAAAAAATAAAAAAAAGAAAAAAAATTCTCTTCAATTCTAAGTTATTTTTTTTATAAAAAATAACAAAAAACGATATTTTTATTTGCTAATTTAAAAAATTGTATTACATTTGCAATACAGAGAGTAGGTTAAGACCGCTCACTGTGCCACCCTTGAAATAGAGGGATTTTAAAAAGACTACTTTTTGAAGTAGTCTTTTTTATTTATGATAAATTATTTTACCGTCTACAATAAGCAATATTTGCTTAAACTCATAATCCGTATGGCTGTTAAACATTTTAAGCCCAAAAGATATTTTTTCTGCTGAAAATATTTCTTTATCAGGGAAATACAATATAGCAGTTTCAGCCCCTTTTTTATAAGAATGTTGAAATGCTTTTTTTATTGTGTTTTTACCGCTTCCTAATATTGTGCTAATGTCACAAGGCGAATTATTCAAATAGCCATCTATATGTTTTTGTCCGTCTTTTACGACCTCTCCCACATCCGCTCTTTCTTTAGCTAATATTATTTTGTTTCCAGCTCCAAAAAGTATATCTCTTACCTCTTTTTCATAATGACCTCTATTTGGGTCAAAACTATGTAGTCTATGAGTAGCTTTAAGCCCTCCGTTCCTTGGATTAAACGCAACATCTGTATAATCTTTATCTTTTATTTATTTTCTAAATAATTGTCGTTCCCATTCCAATACTTTTCGTTCCGCTCCATAAACTCTGGCTTACGCTTCCAGTTCTGCATTTTATCCTCATTCTCCTTTATCCAGTCTTTATATTGCTTTGGCACATCAGCCACAAAATTCTCTGATGTTTCAGGCGGCAGGTTTTCTCCATTTTTAAGCTCATGGATAAATTCTGCATCCGTTTTCATAATGGTTCTGCGGTGGCACATGCAGTTCACATGCCATTTGTCCCACTTGAAATCTTTGGGATATACGCCTTTCAATTCATCACACATATCATAAATTCTATGGCTTGGCGAAAGGTGTATTTCGACTCCTACAATGTCGTTATTCTGCTCTATTCGGAGTTGTTCGGATGTTCTGTATGCGGTATTGATTTCATTCCGTGCAAGTCTCATTGCATTTTTGTAAGCCGACCTATACACTCCCTGACCTACATAATAATAATTTGTATTGTTAAGCAAAACAGCATTGCCGTGTTTATCTCTTATCTTCTTGTATAAGGAATTAGGATTGTTAAGGTGTTTTCGTATTGCTCTTGCGAGAGTGTTGGCACTTTGTCCCTCTGTAAGGCTCAAATCTATGGCTAATTCCAGTTCTTCTTTGGCTTGTTTAGTAATATTCCAAACTCTATCAGAAAGCGTAAATCCGTTTGTTTTCCTTTGCTGAAAAGACAATAAAGCCCTTGCGTTTTGTGTGTTTGCTGCAACTTTTAGCAATTCTTTTTGGAATACTTCTTTTGGGATTTTGTTGGCTATTCTTTTCAGTGTTAAGGCTTTCAGATAATTGTATTTTTCATTAGCAAAATTCCACTGCCTTGCTGAACCAGTAGAGATAATTCCCAAAAGGCTGTTTTCGTATTCGGATAATATTTGGGCTATCCTTTCTGTTATTTTCGGATTCTTTTTAAACTGGAATAGTTCTTTTTTGAGTTTAGTTTTTACCACCACAGAAGCCGTTTGAGAGATAAGCTTTTGAAAGGCTTTCTCTACATCACGGATGTAATGCTCCGTAGCAATACGGTGCAGGTTATCATGGTTCAAATCAAATTAGTTTTCAAGTTATTAGTTAAACACAAATATACGAAAAAACCCTACCAAAAGGCAGGGTTGCATAAAGTTATTTTAATCTATCATTTTTGTTTCAAAGTATAAATAAATTTGTTTTTTATTACCATAAAACTATATGTGTAGTTGTCATCCTCATAGACTGCAGAATAAGTTAAATCTTGTAGATTTTGACTATAAGCACCTCTTAATTCAGTCAAAAGTTCTTCTAAAGTATCAAATGTTTTTCCTGTCTCAAAATCCCCATCTGTTGTTAATCCAAATTTTGCAGAAACATAGTTTTGCTTTTTATCATAATATGAAACTACATCTACCCAAGAATTACTTGAAGAATTATCTTTATCAGACCTTTTAAATACATCTACCTTTCCTATCAAAGAATTATCTTTATCTGACTCCATAAATCCAACTCCGTAATTTGAATTTATAAAATAAGCCTTGGTTGTTATACCTAATTCTTGTTTATTTATGAATGGCTTTCTGTTCCCTAAATGTTTCCCTGTGTATTTAATATCGCTTCCTATCATCGCAAAATATTTTTCAACATCTTTCCCTGTTTGAGCAAAAAGTATTTGGGATAAAAACACCACAAAAAACAAACATACATTTCTTTTCATTGTCTTATAATTTTATCGTGCTAAAATACAAAAACAATTTAAAAGTCTGTTATCTTATAAAAATTGCTTTTCGTTTTGTTTTTCTGTGGCTTGGAGTTGTTCGTCTTCTATTTCTTGCATCATCATTTCAGGATTTTTAACGCCTGCTCGCTCCATTGTATGTTTTTGAGAGTAGATAGGTTTATTGCCGTTTGCCTCCATCAAGAAACGGATAAATTCCGCCTCGTTATTGATAACAAAAGGAGTGATTACTGGCTCTACATCCAAATCTTCCTTTGCAAGGCTTACATTCATCATTTGAAGGTAAGATTTTATAATACTTGCTCTTCTTTGGAACGCTGGAATATAGATTGCCATTTTCTCCATTACTTTAAGATGAGCGGATAAGAATAAGAACTCGGCTGAACTTCCTGCCAGCATATTACCCAATCCCTGCATTTTATCAAATGAAATATTAGGTGTTGCTGTAAAGTCGTGGACATCCCTTTCTAATCTATCTGTTTCTTTTGCAAGGCTTTCGTTTGCGTTAGATGGCGTTACAAAATCAGCATCGGCATCTTCCCCTAATTGGAGAACTCTGCCTGATTTATCTTTACTCATCTGCCCCTCTACCTTACCTCTTAATTTTAGGATAGGAAAAGCAAAGCGGTCGTTACTTTCTGCTGCATAAGAATAGATTTGCTCTAATCTTTCTATTGCTGTCTGAACATCTGCCCACTCTACGGCATCCTGCTTATAGAATACCACAGGGATTTTCCCTATCGGATTATTTTTCCTCTCTATCTCTACCCATTCATTTTTATATTCAAACCTTATGATTTCATCCTTGGTATAGACCTCAAAATATTTGATTTCATCTTTGGTAAATTCCCTGCTGAAACTTACTAAATCATCATTGTCATCAAATACAGGATAGAGTTTGTTTTTATCAGGAGTTAAGACCTTTGCTTTAAGTCTAAAATTAGAATTAAATCCGTAATAGTCGTTAGGTTCTGTGATAGGATACCAAAGCTCTGCACATTCTGTAAATCTGCCCACAGCGGTAACGATTTCCTTATCCATGAACTTCATTTTGTTTTTATCCAAAACCTTTATAAAGGCATCATATAGATTAGTATCCTGCGTGTTGTTAGTGTATTTTACAGGTTCTCCACATAGAAAGGTGGTTGCAATGCTTACTATTTTCTTTTGATAAGGAAGCCCAATTCTATTAAGTGGAATAGTAGTTGTTTCGATTTTTTTATCTCCGTTTTCATCAATATAATCAGAGGTTACCTCTCTATCAGGATAGCGGTATTTATTCTTGAAAATCTCATGTTCTGTTACGATATATTCCTTATTGAATTTCTCAATATTTGGTAAGGTTCTATTGTTTTTATACTTCTCAATTTCCTGAATAGTGTTCATGGTTTTGTTTTTAGCAAATATATGAAAAATAAATGATTACATATTTTCATTTAAAGTAAAAGTTTAATTATATTTATAAGAATGATGCAAGACTATTTAGATTGTTCCTTACAGGTTTTTTAAAATCAAAATAACAGCGCATTAGTATCATATCCCTATAATCAGGAGAATGACCTAAATTCTGTTTTATACTCTCTTTCCCTAAAAGCGTAACGACATCAGTGTCAGGAATCCGCTCTATTGTATCCAATTCTTCTTTTATGTATTCTTTCTGCTGTTCAGATAGTTCAGCGGAGATATACATTTTGTTCTCATTGATGATTTTTTCAGCCAAATAAACTAGCATTTGAGTTTGCAAGTTTCTGTATTTGGGAGTGTCTTTTCTTCCCTCGCTGACTTCTTCATCAAAAGGTCGTGCGTTATTCACAAATCCTACCACCCCTAAATTGTCTACTACTCCACCACCTACACCATCAGCATCCACAATACAATTAGATTTAGGAATGTTATATCTGCTTTGTAGTGTTTGTATACAGGATTGTATTTCTGTGGTTTTGCTTATTTCAAATTCATAAACTTCTATCAGTTCCCAATCTTCCCAAACACCAATAACAGCCTTATCAGAACCAAACCTTGCTACATCGGCAGTGATATATTTCTCTTTTCCTTTTTCCATGTGAGAATTAGTAAAGACTTCTAAAATCCTATCATAAACACAAAGTTTATATGGATTATCATCATACTCCCAATTACCTTTCAAAAGCCTTTCTTTCTTCGCTTTGTCTGATGTGCTTTCCAGCTGTTCTATATAATCCTGACCGATAAACGGATTTTCTTGCACGAAAGCCTGCAAAAAGGTTTGTTTTTCTGTGAGTTTTCCCTCCAAAGATGGTTTGTAAAAATAAGAATACATCCAGTTCTTTTTAGGGTTGCAGGTAATGAAGATTTTAGGCGTCAAGTTATACTCATCATTAAGATGCCTCCCTACCCTTGTTTTTAAAACATCAAACGCACCAAAATTAACCTCTCCTCCTTCTTCTATCCAGCCCCCTGTATATTCTACCGAACCATATCGCTCATATAGAGGGTCTCTCGGAAGATATCGTAAATCCAACATATCTATTTGAGAGCCATTTTTAAAGCGAATAAAGTTATCCTGTCCGTTGTAGGCAAACTCTGATTTAGGGATGCCGTAAGCATCGCAAACCTTATAAAGAGTAATAAGGGTAGACATACGAAGTCGCTTTAATTCTTCCCTGCCTATAAACCATTTTGTCTTTGGAAATGCCAAGCACTGAAACACCAACCACGAAGCACCAAGCCAGCTCTTCCCTCCTCCTGCTGCACCACCATAAAGAAACTCACGAGTAATATTGTTCGTAAGGATTTTTAAAGCCTGTTCTTGCTTTTCGTTTTTCTTTCCCTCACGAATTGTTATAAAGTCAAAAATCCCACGAGTATAAGCGTGGGTTTTCAAACCTAATGGGTCAATATTACTCAGAATGTTCTGCATCCGTTAGCCCTTTTTCTGCATTTATCAATTCTTTTATTGCTTCATCAGAAAGTTTGGAATAATCAAAACGATTTTTGTTTTCTACTTCCATTTCCACCTCTCTCTTGTCTCGCCACATCTGTGGATTTCTGTTTTTAAGCCAAAATATCTGTGCCGAAGTCTCTGGCGGATAGTAGTCTTCTACTTCTATTACTTCTACTTTTTCCTTTGAACTTTCTCCATTTATCGTTTCTCTGACCTTAATCGGCACTTGTCTTTTCTCCCTGTATCCTACTGCTTTTTTATACAGCATTGATGCTACATTAGAGTCAGCATCCTCTTTTCCTCTTTTTAGGGACTCTAAAAACTCTGGGTATTCATTCTTCCAATTATTCAAAGTCGCTTCTGAAATCTCAAACAAGTTTGCTATTTGAGTATCCGTAAGCCCTGCCAAGCAGTATTTAAAAACCTGCGGAACATGGTATTCTTTATTGTATTTTGTTGGTCTTCCCATATTACTCATTGTCTATCAATTCTGCGAGTTCTTCGCCTTTTACAAATTTAGTATCTCCGTTTAAATGAAATCTTTCTAAAAAGAATACTTTATTTTCATAGCTGTCAAAAGAAACCATGAAATATGGGTCTCCTTCATGCACTGCGCCTTCTTTTACCTTTTCTTTAATCTCTTTGATTTTTGCTTTCTTTTCTTCATCGGAAGGTTCGTTGTCGCTCTCTGTCTGCTCTTCCTCTCTTGCTGCCTCTTTCTTCTCTGCCTGTGGTTCAAATGTCGGAATGTCTATTTTAATATCTATTGGGATTTCTACTTCCACGAATGACAAATCTACTTCATCCAGTCCAGCAAGATTTACATCAATATCAGGAATCATTAAAGCTAATTTAGCGTAGTCCATTTCTCCCTGAACAGATTTAGAGTTAAAGAAGATATTTAATTCCTTTTCTGTTTTTAAATCCACATTGACAACTTCCACTTTTATTTCATAGTCGTTCTCTTTTGTTTTGGGATTGTATTTATTAACTTCATCTGCTATGGATAGTTTTTGGTGTCCTGAAACGAGGTTTTTGGTTTGTTCGTTCCATACCATGCCTCCTATAATTCCGTTTTTCTTTATGTTGGCTTTGAGTTGTTTTCTTGCCTCTTCGGATATTTTACGAGGGTTGTAGTCAGCAGGAGTTATTTCACTTCTCCAAACTATTTTGGTTTCACTTTGTTTTATTTTGTTCTGCATAGTCGTATTCAAATAGTATTCTTTCTACATCAGGATATTCTGCGATAACCTTTTTAAGGTCGTTCGGTTCATTTTGTCTGCACCAAAGGAGAAAAGATAAATCCATTATATCAGTCCCTTGGCTTCTGGTGTTTCCTGTGTTGCCGTATTTTAGTGGCTCTATAAGGCGTTTTTTCTTGATGAAATTTAATACATCTTTATTTTTCCATTTGGAGAGAGGATACACCTTTTTTGTCTTCTCGTTGGTTATCTCGTTCTCGTAGCCTCTTAACATTAAGCGCCTGTTGAGACTATCAGACTGCTTGAATCCATATACCGCCCATTCTATACCTGTTTGTTCTATGATTTTATCAGTGATTTTTGACAAATTATATTCAGCGTATGGTATCTGTTCTGTGTCTGCGATACCCATTTTTTTGTAATTATAATAGGCGTAATGCGGTGTTTGTATGAATTTAGCGTTTTTATATCTATTTTCAGCCCATCTTATGTATTTGCTAATATGGTTCAAGTCTTTAACCATGTACATATAAACGCAAATTACCTCTTTAAAATGAGGGCTTAATAACTCAAGTAGAGCGATGCTGTCTTTACCTGCGCCTGAATGAAAGAGCAAAACCCTTTCTGTTTTTTCAGAAAGAGTTTTGATGCTTTTCAAAGTAGAATTTAACAACATTACGAAGCATTTGTTCTAAATGAAAAACTTGACCCCTTTACTTTCGCCCCGTTAGGGTAAGAATAGGTTGTCGCCTTCTTTGAAGAGCCACCGCCTTTTTTTGCTGGTTCTGCCATATTATTTAAATTTAATTGGTTATTAGTTTTTTTTAATGGTTAGATATTTATTTTTTCAATGATTTTGCCTAAATAAATAGTAAATACTGACTCATCAGGTATTATTTTGCCGTTAATATCAAATTCACCGCTCAACTCTATATCTTTAACCTCTACTACGATTTGCGGTGCGTTCTTTGCGTAACCTCTTTGAAATTTCAGTGTTTCATATTTTTGTAAGCCTACTATTTCGCCTTTTTCATCTACCACGCAAAACCTATCAATCCAAAATGGCTTAAATTCTCTGTATTCTTCGGTCTTACGCCCTGATAATATTTCATCAAACCAATGGTAGGTTAAAATCAGCGTTGATGCTCTTTTTTTTGCTTTCATTTTTTTATTTTTTTAAATCTTTCTATTGTTTCTATTATTGTTATTCGGTCGAACTTAAAGCCTCTTAATCTGGCTAATTGTTCTAATTGTTCAAATCTTTCTGCGCCTATTTTCTTTATCAGGTTCTCTCTGTATGGTATCAAATTGCCGTGTTCGTAGAGATTGCATTGCTGGCATTGTGCGTGAATATTATCAAGGTCAAACCTCACACTGCCATAATTACCCCTGCTGAAATAATGCCCTGCGTTGCATTGGCTTTTTGATTTCAATTTTTTGCACGATATACAAATAAAATCGCCCTGTTCATTTATCGCATCTCTTTGCCTTACATAGGCATTTACAAGTTTTTGGGCTTCTTCTATCAACTTGCCCAGCTTCTTGTTTTTATACTTTTGTATTGTTTTTGCTTCTATCACCTTACAAAGGTCGCACTAATATAATTATTTTTGTTAAATAAAAGCGGTTTAAAGTACGAAAAATCAAACTTTTACATTTTAAAAACCGCTTTTTGTGACATTACACTAAATTAAATTTTTTAAAGCATCTGAATTCATTTATTTCAGTGTCAAAATACACCTGAACAGTGTCATTTTGTTTGCGCTGGTTTTGTTCTGTTTTTGGCATCAAATCAGGGCTTAATGTACCCCACGCCTCACGAATTTCGCCATTTACTTTTTGAAAGTAAAACCGCACTATTTTAGTCTGCATTTCTTTTTTTAATTTGAAATTTGCCCACGCTTTTTTCAAACATTCTGAAAAGCTGATGCCTGTTTGTTTGAAGAACTGCCAAGCAAGGCTCATTATATTTTTTAGGTTTGTTGCTTTCATTTTGTTTCGGTTTAATATAATTTTTCAAAAATTCTTTCAGAAATCTGCTCTTCGTAGTCTTTCACTTCAAATTCGTGATCTTCATCGTGGGTAATTCTACCAGTCAGCACCTCTTCGATGATTTGCGCCAGTTCTTCGCCAAAGTGATACTTATTAGCGTGCGCTGTTGAAGCAAAAATGCCATAATTTACCCACTTTTTGCCTATTGATAATAGTCTGTTGTCGGTCTTTATAATTTCAGCTGCCAAATCATCTGTAAGGCTTCTTAATTCTTCATAACCAAAGTTACCCTTGTTTTTTTTAAGCTCATTAAATAAGTTTTTTGATCTGTTGATTTCGTTTTGCATTTCTTCTATTGTTTTCATTTTGATTTATTTTTTAAGTTAATATTTAAAATTAAGCGATTAGCTGTGAGTTTAATGCACCCTCTACGAGTTTCGCAGTGTGCTGGCTTCTGATTTTTTCAAAAGCTTTTTTTGTTACAGTATAAACCTTGTAACCTTTGTCTGAAAGGTAGCAGAATGATACCCCACGCCCTTTCAATTCAAGGTTTGTATAAAGGCTTTTATACTGCCCCATTGTTTCAAAAAGTATTTCTACTTTTTCAGTTTCAGTTGTTGCGTATTTTGCAACAACATTATTGTGCTGCTGAATAGCAATGCCATTGAATGCCACTTGCCCACGCCCGCACTCTTTAACTTCTAAAACATTCAGTTCAGCATCATAAGCAACTGTTCTGAACAGGTCGAATGCTACTTGCATAGTTTGAACCATTACACCTGTGTTAGTAGTTTCTGTTTTTCTAAATCTGTTTATCATTGCAGTTGCCATATCTTTTTGTTTTAATTGTTATACTTTGTTTTAATTTTCTTATGCAAATATATAACAAATAGTTTAATATAACAAATAATTATATGAATATTTTTGCATTATTTATTTAAGTTATTGATTTTCAATAAGAATAATTTTAAAACTTTTTGTTTGATAAAAACTAATATTGTATAACAAATAATTTTATTACCTTTGTCAAAGCAAAAAAATATAAAATGAAACTAAGAATAAAAGAAGTTCAGCAGCGAAAGAACATTAAAAATGTTGAACTCGCTAAAATTATAGATATGACACCCCAGCAGGTTGCGAATTATCATTCAGAAGATAGAATGCCTCCTCTTTCTACTTTGGAAAAGATAGCATCAGCGTTAAACTGTGAGATTGCAGAGCTTCTTCCAGTGGGTGAAGGCTTTTATCACTCTTATGATGAAAACGGAAATTGGCAGGGAATCAGAAAAAAATAAAACATGAAAATAGCAGAAATAAAAATGCCAAAATTCCTCTTGGCAGAAGAACCGCAGGATAGAGTATTTAAATATATCTATTCTCCTCACTACTTATCTCTGGTGCTGATTATTCCAGAGGAAATAGCCACGGTTACCCTCAACAAGAACAACTTAAATAAGCCTCGCAAGGCTTATCATTACGGAAGCGAGGTGTTTGAATTGGTTTTAATTCAGAACAATGTAGAAGCCACAGGAGGCGCTATGTCTCCCATAATATCCGAAGCAGAGTTCTTGGATGAAGCGTGGGAGTGGTATGCTGATTATCTAAGATGGGAAGACAATAATATAGACAATGAGACAAGGTCTAACTTGAATTAGACCTAAGACAAATAAAAAATCCCCCAAATAGGGGGATTGTATTTTAGAGCATTTTAATAACCCTCAACTTGTCTGTTTTAAAAACATCATCTATTATGTCTTTTGGAAGGGCAAAATACTCTTCAAAATCCTTGTCTCCATATCCTAATTCCTCTTTAAATAAAGAATATGCCATTTTTATTGATTTAGGAGCATCAATAGAAACACTCTCTTTCTCCATTTTTCTCTCTCCATTCCTACTTAATTCTGTCCTAAAATAAATTGCTCTTTGTTTGTCTATACAATTCAGGTATTCCGCTCTTACAATAATTGATGCTTTGGAGGTAAGCCAATATTTTTTTAATATTGCTAAATCTCCTATTTTCATGCCATATAGTGAGTTTTTTATATGCTTTTCAGGCATAAGAAATTGACTTGCAAACCTATTAGCCTCCCTTTCCTTGTTTCTATCTTCCGAAATAGGAAATTCATTTTCATTATGCATAACCAAATGCCCCAATTCGTGCGCTAATGTAAATCGTTTTCTGTCATTAGACATGTTCTTATTGATAATAATAATAGGATAACCTTTTTTAGTAAAAAAAGAAATTCCATCAAACCCCTCTAATGCTTCTATTTCATAAACGATTATTCCTACATTTTCAAGGGCAGATATAATATCCTTTACTGGCTCATCTTCAGCTATTCCCATCGTTCTTCTGGTGTAATCTGCTATATAATCAGTAGAAAAACCATCATCTACATTTAAAGATTTTACTTTATAGTCTACCCACTCCACAGAATCAGACATCTCATCAACTATATATCCTATTATCTGACATTGTTTTTCAAATCTTGATATATCTTTTTTACTTATTCCTGCTTTTTTTCTATAATTGTTATTGTCAAATGAAATATTGGTTTTTCTCTTATAAAAATCTTTAGGAAACCCTAAAAATTTAACAATCCTATTTTGAACATCATCGGACAAAATATCCAGCCCCTTCTCAAACTTGGAAAGGTTAGATTGTGACAGTCCGACAATATTTTTTGCTAATTCTGATTGTGTCAGCCCTCTATATTCTCGTGCGAACACAAGTTGTTTGTTGTCCATAAATGTTTTAAATTAAAAAAAGGAGTTTCCAAGAATAATTAGTTATACATTAAGCTTGTTTTTTCTTCAAGCCGCTTTTTAATTTTGGAGTATTTACCTCTTTAGCAGATTTTTCTACTTTCAGAATTGGTTTTATTACTCCTACATCATTTTGGTTTATACTAAACTTTATCTCTCCATCATCAATATAAATCAATTGAGGATTAACAAAGTTGCCAAATTTATCCCTTTGATAGCCAAAATATAAAATAGGTTCTTCATTATAGCCTGATTCAGCAAATAAATCTAAAACCTGATTTTGGCTAAGGATAGATTGAACATTTTGCGTTTTAATGTTCATTGGATACCCTTTTTTGTCTAATTTCTTAAACAAAATAATATATCCATTCTTTCTAAAAACAATCCTTTTATGTTTACCAAAAAAAGTATTATTTCCAAACTCTTTTTGCAATTCATCCATAAAAGAAGTTTGCATGATTGCAGCCTCAAAACCTCTCGCCCTTGATTCTGGCGGATATAAATTGATGCTTTTGTTTGCCCTGTTCAACGCTGTATTAAAAACACCAAACATTCGTGGCAAATCTTTTTTTAAATCTAATTTACAAGCATCAAGCGTTGCTAACGCCCTTTTTCCTTGTATCCTTCGCAAAGAATTCGTATCTTTGCCTATCAAAAATAATCTACTCATATTCTTTTAATAATTTAAATTATTCTTGAAAACTCCTAATTCTCTGCCTCCACAGAGAATTTTTTATTACTGCAAATATATAAAAAATATAATATTATTGTATATAATTTTTGCAAAAAATTGTATTATTTTCTCTTATTGAAAATATCAGCGTTATTTTTCAAAACCAGTTGGTCTTGTTGTAATTTTCAGGAAAAAGAAATAGCGAAGTTTATACCTCACTATTTTTTGCTAATTCCCTGTTAAGATACCAAATGGCTTTTTCTAAATCCTCTCTGAATTTTTTAGGGTCTTTCTTTCCTGCTCGGCTGATGTATTTCACAGCGTTGCCGAGGTGGAAATTTAGGTTTTGGTCTTCAATAAAGTCTATTACTTCAATCCTTCCAGCGTTGTAATGGCTTGGGTGGTCTACTTTTTCTTCTGTAAATGCTGAGTCGTTCATGATTTACTTGTTTAAATGTTCAAATCTTAATCCTCTTGCGTAGGATTGGAAATTTATTTTTGCATGTTGAGGGTTTATAATGCTATCAAAAGTATCATCCTGCCACTGGAAGATGAGGTTTTTGGGCAAATCGTTGTCTATATCGTAGATTACATCTCTTGCAGTGAATAAATACTCTCCGAAGCACAAAAGCCCTGTCAAATCATCTCCTACGGCATAATCAAAGAACACCTCGTGTTTCTCCTCAAATAGCCTGATGTATTCTTTCAGAATATCATCTAATTTTTCCCTTATTTTCATCACTAAATAAAAAATCAACTAAATATATTAATACAAATATTAAATTTAAAAATCCAAAAAGAATAGTGTAGGCTTCTCTACTTTCCTTATTCCATTTCAATAAATTGAATGACAAGTTGAATATAGAAACACTTAAATAGCATATGATATTGGCTATTATAATTACTATTATAAATTTTCTCATAATCCTAAAACTTTTATTTGTTCTTCTGTAAGTGGTTCAAAGTTTGTATAATACCCTCCCGTTTCTTCACATGCGAAAGGGAAACCTTCTATATCATTTTCGTTATAATCACTCAAATGACCTATAACTGTATTTTGTATTCCAACATCTTTAATCACAGCCCAAAACTTACCCCACTTTCCTAAATAATCATTGTAATCTATAGGTCTTTCTTGGCTGAAACCTCGCAAAGTATATTCAGTAAAAGATAACACTGGTTCATTCTCCTCTAAACTTCGTTTACCTTCTTTTGTATACATCACCTTACTTATTTTACCATCAAACATTACTTCTACAGGATACCAAATCTCTTCAGTAACATCTATAACTTTTCCCCAACCGAAACTATAATCAAATACTTTATCGCCTATTTTAAATATTTGTTTTTTCATTTCTATAAATTTCAATTAACCTTTTTAATAATTCTATTTTTGCTTCTTCATAAGTATTACTGCTAAACATTGTAATTATATTTGTGTTTGCATTTCTAATTTCACAAGAAAAGAAAATGTCATTTTCAATAAAATCCTTTGTAAGAATAATGCTATGGAATAAACCTTTTTTCCTGAACCAAGCAAATACTTGCTCGTAGGTTGGGACTGAGCAAAAATCTTCTCCTAATTTACCATTGTTACAAGGTTTGATTTTTCTAATATCAATTATTCCCTTGTCATGAACCTCTGAACTTAGTATTAAAGTATTATGAGGATTTAACACAAATAAACACGGTTCATTAAATCCTATTTCTTTAAGTTCCTTCGCTATCTGAACTGGAACTAAAAATTCTTCGTAGTCTATCATAACAAAGGTTTTGCTATTTCGATTAAATCTCTAAAGTTTTCTAAAAATTTATCTCTAAGTTCTTGTGTTTTAAAAGATAAAATTCGCTGTGTATAAATACTAAAACTACCCTTTAATTCATTATCACTATATATTACTGTGCATTTTTCAGTACCATCTTCCCAATCAGGTTTCCATCCATCATTGTATCTATCTCTCAGCTGACATAATTGAGCAAGTGCTAAACATGCTTCAGCTTCTTCTTTTGTAGGGAATATATTTTTATCTCTGTAATCAGTAGAATGTCCTTCACTATAATCAATATCAGATAATTCACTAACAAACCACCCCTGTACTTCTCCAAATTCTTTCCAACTTTTAGGTAATTTCTTTTCAATTTTCTTAAAAACTATTTTCTTAAAAGTTGATTTTTCCCTATCAATTTCGTAGCCTTCTGGCACCTGTATTTTCATTTCTTTTATTTCCATCTTATTTATCTTTAATGTTACTATTTAGTAAGTTACTTATTTGGCATATAAAGCCTTTATGGTGAACATACACGCTTCCTCTAACTTTGTTTGTGCGATAGAAATCAGTCTTTGCTTTTCTGCACTTGCGGGTGAAGTGTTTTTGTCACCCCTTTGTTTTTCTAACATATCAATAATACCTGCCAAATCAGACCTTACATCTTCTACTAAACTTGGCTCTGTTTTTAGATTATCAATATTACATCTTATCTCTCCTATTGTTTTCATATTCCATTGTTTTACTTCTTATATTTCAAATTCCTGATAAATTCTTCCAGCATATCAAATTGCTTCGCGTTGAGCTGAGGCATAATTTTCACGATGTTTTCCATCTTCTTCTCCCATACCTGCCTTACTAAATCATCTTCTTCGTTTTTCACAGCACTTTAATACATGCTGTTATTCATGAATATAACCGCCTTTCTTAAGTCTTCAACAAAGGGATATCCATTTAGCATCTTCATTTCTTCCAGCGCATCTACCAACTCAATCTGCAAGGCTACCGTGCAGTAGAACTGCGACATGATGGATTTTAATTTTACATGCTCTCTCAATGGTAAGACTCTCAATTCTTCTTGTTCTTACTTTCTTTTCGTATTTTGCTTCTTTTTTCAAGAGCTTTTTATGGTATTCCGTAAGGTGTTGTCCTGCTGTATTCATGCTAAATGTTTGTTTACTTGTTCTTTACTTGGTTTATTTACTTTTATCTCCTTTTTGAATTGCTTGTAAGGGTCTTTCGCTTTGCAGCTGCATAGAAACAGCACCAGCGCTATAAATTTTAGCCTTTTCATATTGCTCTAATTTTTCGGTTAATTCTTCTATTCGGTCTTCCAACATCTTAATATCGCTGCTCCATGCTATAATCACAATGGCGATTGATAAGATTAGGATTGAAACTATTACTATCATTTTTTGTATTTCTTTTTTCGTTTATAATTGATTGTTACTTCCTTGAAAATCTCCTCGTTCCACTCATAAGCCTTTGCAGAACCCAAGATAACCTCGTTCACTCGGCTTCGGTATTCCATATCCAGCCTTGTGACATAAGAGCCTATTCTCTCCAAGAATTTCTCTCGCAAATCCTTTACTTTGAGGTATCCCTCTGGAACATGGATTTTACCTCCTTTTGGCGTGTGTATGCTGCAATCTTTTGGCTTGTATGCTGATTTGTCTATCTGCTCCTTTTTGGCTTTGATTACTTCCTTTTCTCGCTCCCAAGATGGCGAATATCCCATTGGGACAAACTTTACCTTTCGGTTTAATTCTTTGGCTTTTTCAAGGATTTCTTTTTCGCTTAATCCTGCGTGGATTATAGGCTTTTTGGTTTTCTTGACAACTTCTTTCTTTTTAGGCTCGTATTTTTCAATCAACTCTTGGAATAGTTTCTCATCCCACTCTTGAATTTGGTGTCTTCCGTATTTTTGAGGCGTTTTCACTGCCTGATAATCCGCTAAAGCCATTTTTCCCCTTGTCGGCTTTAAAATCTTGGAAAGCTTATCAAACAACTGGGTGGCGATGATGTAGCCTTGTGGAATCTCTCGCT
This sequence comes from uncultured Flavobacteriaceae bacterium, assembly GCA_963509715.1. GTDB lineage: Bacteria > Bacteroidota > Bacteroidia > Flavobacteriales > Weeksellaceae > JABCPE02. The sequence goes on from CAUPCB010000020.1 coordinate 15,782, forward strand.
GTTTGTATCCTTTCTTCTTGGCTGCCCTTATTGTGATGTGCTTATCTACCAACTCATCGAATAGGTTTTTGTCCCATTCTTGAATTATACTTCTTCCAAACCTTTTATGTCCTTTAATCGCTTGATAATCTTTTATCGCGGCTTCACCCTTTCTGTAACTCAAGCGCTTAATGAACTCCTTGAACAAGCAGACGCTTGTAATGTATCCATCAGGTATATTAGGTTTCACTATATCCGTGTTCATCTTGATTTTGTTTGTTTTTATATCTTTTTCTTTGTTCTTTTCTCTGCTCCTCATAGACTTTTATAAGGGCATTTATATCTTTGCTTTTAGCGACCCTTTCAATCTGTTTTATTGGGTCTTTTTTGAGTTCTTCCAGTGTCATAATCTCATCTTTTTAGGTTTATCTGTTTCTTCATACCAAGAGAGATAAGGCACTCCTTGATAATCTACCTGCATCAGAATGGGGTTAAATTCCAATCCTCTCATTGCCTTTGGACTTATGATACTTTGCCCTTTATCATCTTTGTCTTTTTCTACTCGGATGATAGTTTCGCAGGTGTTTTCAAGTAAAGTTCCAATATGCCCTTTTGCTTTTCCGTTTCCTATATCACTTCCGTTTTCGTGCAGCACAACACAAATGTGAGTGTTATACTCTCCTTTGAGTTTTATCAGCCATTCGTTAAGCTCTGAACTTTCGGTTGATGAATTAAAATCCAGCAGGAAATGCACGATGTTATCCAAAATCACAAATCCACAATCTGGATTCTGTTTTAAGTGGGTTTCTACCAAGTATTTTTTGCTGGATGCTGGAAGCCCTGCGAGTTTGTAATAATCAACATTTCTTCCGCTTAACTGCTTAATCTGTCTCACTGCTCTTGAACAATGATAAGCGCCCTGTTCTGTGTCAAAAATCGCCATTCTGTTTCTTCGGTAGGTGCATTCCAGCATTCCGAATTTACCGCCCATCACTGCCGTGCTTATCGCCCTGATAAAGGTTGATTTTCTTGATTTCGCTTTCCCTTGTATCATAGAAATATTATCTTCTGTGAATATCGGCAGGAGGTTTCCTCTTTCATCCCAAGTGTGCAAAATCGGTATCGGCTCTGGTATATCCTCATCAGGATTGATTTTAAAATCTTCAAGATTGAGAACATCGCATTCTGCTTCTGGAATATTATTTAGTTTTATCGGCTCTATCAACATATCTTACATCGTATTCGTTTAGCTCCCTTGCCAATGGAAAGTTATTCTTTGCTATTTCTAAAATCTCATCTAACAATTTCGCTACTGCTTTAGTAGGTATCCTTTCTTCCTTCGGTATCCCATTCATCGCCTGATGAACTCTCAATTCATCCCTTATCTGCTCAATAATCCAACTTTTGGGCTCCAACATCATAGAAAGTTTTTTAAGAATAATATCCGCCCCTGTTATTTCAAAAATTCCTTGTTTGTTCTCCGTTGCCACCAGCTTCTGATTTTCTTTGTTTTCTACTTTCCAGTGTTGCAGAATGTAGAACAGCATCAAACTATCTTCCAGCGCGGTGTTTTTCGGCTTTCCATTGGCAAACTCTATGATTTGATTTAGAGCATCTACATCGTTTTGGTTGATGTATAGCGGTTTCCCATTCTTTGCAGCAAACTCAAATCTGTTTTTTAGGTATCTTATTGCTCGCATAATCTTTCGTTTTTTGGATTAAATCCACTACCAGCCTTTCAAAATCCTCGTTCTTTTCCAGTTCTTCATTTACCTCGGTAATGATTCTGTCCAGATAGTATTCCCCTGCTTTGTTTTTCTTCCTGATGCCGTGAATGGATTTTATCGTATCAAACCAAAACCGCCTAAAACCAGCCTCTCCCTTTTGGATTTGCTTAAAGTAGGCGTAGATGCCTATAAGTCTTTCTATCGTGGTCTTGTCTATTTCTACGATTTTACGGACTTCATGATACCACTTGGAAACATTAGCATTCTTCACTGTGAGATTGGTAGGGTTTTCCTTTTTCCACAATTCCCAAAACCGATAAGCCACGAAGAGATAAAGTTTATTCCCTTGAAAATTTTTAAGATACTCGGGCAAATTTTTAATTTGCTCGAAAAGAATATTATTATCTATGTGTATAGTATGTTTAATAATATTCTTATTATCATTTACATTTACATTTACATTTACATTAGGTTTTGGTTTGGTTTCGGTTTGGTTTTGTTTTGGTTCTTGTTCGGTTTTGTTTTTTGTAGGTCTTCCCCCTTTTTTTCCGTTGTTATATCGTTTGTTATTCGCTTCTATTTGAGGTATTACAAGTTTCAAAATAGCCCCTGCTATCGGCTTTGGATTTTCAGTTGTTTCTCCGTATAAGCCATACTCAATTATGGCTGTAAGCACTTCTCCCTGAATATCCCTCGGCAAATCCCTGATACTCTCAAAAAAACTGCGATAAAAAACAAAACTCTCTCGTTCCATTTTTTATTGGTTTTAATGTTTTAAAGAACTTCTACTCTGTCTAATTGTTTTTACTTTTCCTCTGTTTTTGACTTATTGTCAAGAACTGCTTTTAATTCTCGCAGTGTTTCTATTAGCGGCTCTATATCTTCTTTTTCTAATGATATCCAGTGCTCTTTATAAAGGGTTTTAGATTCATCATCTAATTCAGGGTTTTCTTGGTATAAATCATATTTAATACACACACTTAATTTGCCATATGAATTAGCACGCACTTCTAATAAATGTCCTTCTTCGTTTTCAAATGCTGTAACTTTCATTGTTTAATCTTTGTTTTTTATTCTAAATCTTTAATGTTACACGGAAAGCGTTTTCCGTTTTCTGTTTCGTAAATCACAGCATTTCCGCTTATGCTGATGATTTTTACCTTCGTTCCCTTTTTGCTGTAAACTACCTTTTTAAAGCCTACATCTTTGTTCAGTGTAGCGTATTGTCCTGCTTCCATTAGTCTTTAACAAAGGTTCCATTAACCATTTCTCCCTTTCTTTTGCTTATAACCTTGTAAGCCGAGTGTAAGCACTCCCAAATTTTAAGGTTAAACCTGTTGGCGATTTGATTAAGCAAGAACAACATCATCTGAACTGCGTGGTATTTCTCAACTGAATCATTAGTGAACTTCTCCAACTGCATAAGTTTATTGCAGTTATCCAAAAGGAAATAAGGGTCTTGTGCTGTTCCTTTGGAATCTGAAAGCTCTTCGCTACCATTAGGAAAAAGCTTAATATTCTTCATTTTGGCGTAGATTATCAAAGTAACCACTACATCGCCGATTGCATCTTCTATTTCCTTTAAATTGTAATCTTCTATTGCTGTGTGGAGTTCCATAATCTCTTCCAGCGTTTTTAAAAGCTGTTTCGCTGGTGTTCCGTGTTCAAGTATTCCTTTTCTATGCGCCCATCTTTTTACAAGGATTATTAAATCTTCAATTTCTATCTTCATATGTTCTTTAAATCTTTTATTTTAGTCCTATAATATTCTATTCTGTTTTTTAGAATTTTCCTTCCGTTTTCTGTTTTGCAGTTTTGGTAGTCAGCCTCTAAATCTTCTTTTGCTGAAAGAAATCCCTTGTATAATTGTCTTTGTTTTGCAATTATCTTTTCCATATCAGTGATGACAGAAAACAAGTCTCTTTCAAATCTTCCGTGTATTTCTGAACCTGTTTTTTCTACCAATCCTGAATTTACCAACTCGTTTATCCTATTGCTTACTTGGTTTAAGTTCCAGCCTAAAACATCGGCTATATCATAAAATGATGAATTAGGGTTTTCTGCAATAGCCTTATAAACTTCTCTTCTCCTTTCAGGTAGTTTTACCTGAATTTCTACAAATGCTCTTATTGATGTTATAGACATTGTTTATTGTTTTGAAAATGCTTTTATAAACATTATTGACAATGCTTATTGGTTAAAAAATAGTCTTATTGATGTTATTTATCATTTTAAAATGGTAAATCATCCTCTACCTCTTCGGTTTCTGCTGTTGGTTTAGTTGTCGGCTCTGGTTTTACTGATGGCTCTGGCGTGTAGTTTTTTCTATCTACTGGCTCTATTTTCCATACATTTAGATTTTGCCCGTGTCCTTTTGTTCCGTCTTCTTTATCATATAGTCTACCCTTGATATTGAAATGAACCTTAACCAAATCGCCTTTTTCAATTCCATTTAGGAGACTTATCTTCTCTCCTGAAACTTGAAATTTTAGTAAATTTTCAATTGGTTCTCCTGTGAATTGGTTGTAAGTTCTACAATCCAAATAAAATTCCTGCACTTTAAACCCGCTATCAAAGGTTTTGATTTCTCCTGCTTTTAAAAATATTCCTGTTTGTTCCATGTTTTATTGTGTTAATCTTAATTGCTCTTTTTCATAGCTTAATAGACTTCTCAAAGCATCCACCTGATGAGTGCAGGATTTGTTAATTCGCTCTGCCCAGTCTACCAAAAAATTCTCCTCTTGGGCTATACTATCCACCAGTGCATTTTGTGCTTTGGCGCTTAAAAAATTCTGCTTAGCTATTTCTAAAATCGTTTTAGAAATCTCGGATGCTTTTTTTTCTCTTAATCTCTGTTTTGCTTCCGCTAACATTCTACCGCTTCGTGCCATATAGACATTGAGTGTTTTTATCCGCTCTATTAGTTCCTCTGGATTCTCCGAAACATCTACTTCTAAAAACTCCTGTATCTTTTCTAATTCCTTTTTCATTTCAATAAAAACTTCTGCTCTTGTGCAACTCCAAAATCTCGCTCGTTGCTTTTTTGTTATTGTTTATAAATTCTCTTGCTTGCTGCCAACTCAAATGAGTTTCTATGCTTCCGATAGCGTGGCAATACTTACTCTCTTCTTGTGCTTCCTTTATAGCGTTCAGCGCTTTGTCTTCATCATAATTATGCTCTACTGCATATAAATCATATCCTTTAGCTGAAATACCCTCTAAATGTGCCGTATCGGTAGCATGCAATATTTTATAATTTTCTATAAAAATCCTGTATCCGCAGTTCTGCACATCGTGATAGAGTTTAAAAGGCGAAACTTTGAATTTTCCGTAATTGTAGATTTTTCCAATTTTTAAAACATCAATGTTTCTAATGTTTGGCAGTTCCTCTATCATCCATTCGCAACAAGCTATTCTAATGCTTGGGCGCTGGTCTTGTAATTTTTGAAGTGTTTTTAAATTGATATGGTCGCTATGTTTGTGTGTAAGCAAAACCAGCTGCAAATCATCCTTTACTCCTTGTAAAGCCTTGAAAGAAACACCGCAATCCACCATTATGTTTTTGTTGTAAACTACGGCGTTCCCCTCACTGCTTGAACCGATTACATTAGCTATTCCCATTTGTTTTCTGTTAGGTTATAAACCCCTCTTGGGAAATACCTTAAACTTTCCTCTGTGAAATCTGTATATTCAAACCCCCATTTATCTTGAAAATGTTCAACCATAATTTCTCTTGGGTTTTCTGCTGTTATTTTTACAATACAATCTTTATCAAGGGTGTGTCCATTAAAAGAATGTGTGTAGGTTTGTCCAAATGAAAAATATCTTGTTTTCATAGTCTAAACATTATCAAAATCTACTTCTTCGGCTGTTTGCTTTTGTTCTGTTGGTTCTTCTTGCTGGGTTATTTTAGTGTCTATTACTTTCCTTGGAGTTACTTCTGTGGCTTCTATATCTATGACACCTTGCTCTTCGGAGGTATACATTGCCCCTAATTGTGCTGGGAATGCATCTCTCAATGCTTGAACCTTGGCTACTTTGGTTATCATTGTAGCTTTTTTCTCATTCCAAGTAGATTGGTTTTTGTCATATTCTGATAAAGGAATTTTTGCCACGATAGGGAATTTTCTATCTTTTCTATAAACTTCTGCCCATGCTCCTAAAATCTCATCATCTTTCAAATAAAAAGCACCCTCTACTTCTGTGATTTTCCCTTCTCTCAATAGGATAAGCCCCGCTCTAATACCCTCGTATTCTTTATTTGCTTCTGCTCTTTTCATTAGAGCCTCTTTAGATACCACCATTTGGGCTGGTTTATCTCCAAATTTTATAAGGTAGGCTTCATTTAGGAATGGATTTAACTGGTTGAATTTGCATACGCTCATAAACTGCATTAAATCTTGGTCAGAAACAGCTCCATTTCCTTTGGTCAAATAATCCTTAATTATTCTAAATGATAGGGTAACTTCTTGCCCTGCTACATCATAAGTTACTTTTGGATTTTTTTCTTCTTGTTTTGTTATTTCTTTTGTTTCCATTTTTATAAAATTTCTATGTTATTTTCTATGATGAATTGTTTTAGTGCTTTAAGCTGTTCTATTGTTCCTCTTACTCGGAATTGTGTTTCTACCAGTTTTGGTGTTTCTTCTACCTTTGGCGCTTGTAGTATTTCTTTTGGTACTTCTGTAACTGGCGTTTCTATACGATTAGCAAGGGCTTCTTTTTCTGCTTCTATTCTTTTCAATTCCTCCTCTTTGGCTTTCTTTCGCTCTTGGGTTATTCTCAAAGCATTCACCATATCAAGGCTTTTCTTGTAGTCGTGTAAAACTTCGGCTTTAAATTCATCAGACTCTGGAATAGATTTTAACAAGTCTAAGTCTTTATTTACACCCTCTACAAATGCCGTAATGGTTTCTTTTAGTGACTTTTCAGAAGCCGAAAGGGTAACATTTAGTTTTACTTGCTCAAAGGTTAAAAAGTCTATTTGGAGGCTTTGACACAATTCTGTGAAGTAAGATTTCAGTCTTTCCGCCTTGTCTTCTTTTAGTTTGTTTTCAAAGTCTGAGATTTTGTTTTTAAGGGTATTATCTGCGTTGTTGTAGTGAGTCGCAATAAACTCTTTATACTTTTCCTCAAACTCTTGATAAGGCTTCGTAACAGCGTTTTTGATGAATTTTCTTTGTTCTTCAAAAACTGCAAACTCTTTGTTTAAATCAGTTCTGATGCCTTTAACCGCCTTTATTGTGTCTTCTGTTACAAGTTGATTTTCTAAATTCAAATCTGAAATTCTCTTTTGAACTTCAACACCTACACTCTTAATTTTTTCGTAAATAATTACAGGTTCTTGCTGTAATGTGATTAAATTATTTTCCATTTTAATTGATTTTTAAGTTAAAAACAGCCCAGCGTTGCTCGTGTTTTCCAGTTTTCGGACAACTGGGCTGTGTTACCCTGCATTTGTTTGTTTTCTTGGTAGATTACTCGCATCAGGGCTTGCGCTGTCTGTTACCAGATTTCTAACATTTATTTTGTGTTAAATCCAAACAGCACTTTATCTTGTTGTGAATCGTTCTTTTACTTTTTTAAATTCTTCTGCTGTTGGCTTAAATTCTTCGCCCTTATATTCTATGTAGATTTTATTTAAGAACCGCAAGAATTCGGTCAGCTCTTTGTAGTTCGTTTTCATAAGTATTATTGTCGTATAGGTTTCGGTAATAAGCTAAATCATACTTTCTGTTGTTCATTACCCATTTTTTCCAAAGCCTTAATTTGTGTATCTTGTGTATCGGTTTCATCTTATTATCTTTTAAAAACCACCGCCCTGTTTAAGTTAATTTATGAATACAATGAAAAAGATTGTGGGCGGTGGAAAAATCAAATTATCTATTAAAAATTATCAGTATATGTATTCTAATTCTTCTTCTTTTTTGCTTTCTATGAAGTTTTCAATGAACTTTGAGTGTTTCCCAAGTGGTGAGATTTCTTCGCCATCTCTTGTGAGTATCCACTCGCATTTATTTTTGCTTACTTTTTCTTCTACGCACCATTGTCTACCCAGCCCATCGAAGAACAATTGGAACCATTCAAATTCGCTGTTATCGTAGTTTTCAAACCCTTGGATTTCTATCATTTCCCAAGCTACTCTGTATAAATCACAACCTCTTGTTGTTTTTTCTGCTTTTTTTTGTAAATTTGCCATCGTTATTTGTTTTAAAGTTGTTCTCATAATTGATAATGATTTTAAAGTTAATGTTGCTCTCAGTTGCCGCTGGGGGCTTTTTTATTAAAAAATGAAGCGTATTCTTGTTTGAATTTTTTTACTTTTTGTTTTTCTGTAAGTTTCTCATTATCAACCTCCCTCGTTAATATTTTGATAAAACTTTCTTTACTCTTTACGCTCCAATTTTTAATTAGTTCGCCAACCGCCAGCGCTGTGGGTTCTTTTATTTTATTCAGTTGGTTCATTTGCTTTCTGATTCAAAAATTTGGTCTTCTGTAAGCCCTATTACCTTTGATAATATTTGGGCGTGTTTTCTTTTTCTGAATTGTTTGTTGTCTGTGTATAACCATCTTTTAACTGTTGAAGAACTTTTATTAACCTTTAAGGCGTATTCTTCTATGTTCTGATGAATAATTTTCTTTACCTCTTGTTTTATTCTCATAATTTTTATTATTTTTGTTTATTAAAATGATGTATCACTTTTTGTATCATTTTGATATTGCAAATATATAACTAAAATGGTTATATTTCAAAATAAAATTATAACTATTTTGGTTAATAAAATATAATTAACTGAAAATCAGTGAGAAAAATTTTAGTATGCAACTTGATGAATTTGTAAAACAAGTTATTATTAGTGTGGTAGCAGGGGTAAATGAAAGCCAAAACCTTTTAAAAGACACCAGTGCTATTGTAAATCCATCAACAATAAAAGATGATTATATAGATGGAATGAGTAGAAAAGTAATCAATGTAAATTTTGATGTAGGAGTAACCATTACAGAAGAGGGAGCAAACTCTAAGGGAATCAAAATTGCTGTTTTTGATGTTCTTTCAGGAAAGGCGGATAGAGAAACGAAAACGGCTAACCAAACAGTCAGCCGTGTGTCTTTTAGTGTTCCTGTTGCCTTACCTGTTTTTGATGGTCTCCTTGAAGAAGCTCAGAAGAAACAAGCAGAATCATTAGGAATGATAACATTTTAATTACTAATCAAAACGAGGAGAGCATAAAAGCATACAATGAGCAGTCTCTATTTCTATTTCTTCCTTATTATATAAGATAGCGACACTATTTTTAGCGAATTGTTTTTTAAATTCAAAAGGAAGATTTTTAGGAACTAAATTAAAAGGAATATTATTATTAATTCCCTTTTTTATAGAAGAATAAAATAATAGTTTTTCCAAATTAAAGATATACTCTTTAAGTTCCGCTCTTGTGGGTTTTTTATTTTTACACATAACTAATTATTTTTTTACAAAGATATGAAAGATAATAAAAACAATAACCAAAATAGTTATATAAACGCGTATTTAAAAACCGCATTTGAAAAACTTAACAAGAAACAATCTGAAATCATTAAAGATTTGGGAGTTTCACAAGCTTATGTGTCTGCGCTGATGAATGGAAAAAAGCGAGTTGGGAAAGAAATGGCTAAAAAAATAAGTCAATTATACGGTTTTGATGAAGGTTCTATACTAACTGGCGAGGGCGAAATGCTCAAAGAAGAAAAGAAATATGTAGAGGAGGTTTCGCCAATACCTTATGATAACTATATGGAAGTGGAATATGCCGACCTTTCTACTGTTGCTGGAAGATTAGGAGGATACAATCCTGCCACGCTCCCAGAGATGAAAAGAAGACTAATCCCAAAAGAATTTGACAGAGGAAACTACCTTGTCGTTCGTGTGGATGGCGACTCTATGGATGACGGAACAAGTATCTCAATCCCTGATGGAACAGAAATACTGATAAAAGAATATCATTTAGAAAAAGGAGAAAAACTGCCTATTAGAGGAAATCTATTTGTGATCGTATCCACAGAAGGAACAGTATTTAAGCAAATCATAGAGCATAACACAGAAGAGGGCTACATCATTTGCCATTCCTATAATCAAAAATATAAAGATTATAAGATAAACCTATCCGAAGTGTTACAGATATTCATTTACAGAAAAATAGTGTCTTTTAGACCATCAATACCTGAAATAAATAGATAAATTTGGAACAAAGATTATAATATGACAAATAAAGGGAACAACACAAAAGTAAAAATTTTAACAGAAAAAGATATAAGGGATTTAATTGCTCGTAAAAAAGCTGTAGAAAAATACCTGAAAGGAAACATTACAAAGGAAGAATTAGATGAAAAAGGAGTTAAACTCAGCACACCACTATCCATATTATAAATATAATCTTTCGGAAGACAAAATGTCTTATGAGTTCCTAACAGACAACAAAATTCGCTATCAAATAGCTTTTGATGATATTTCTGATAAAGGAATAGAAGGAATGTATAGTTTCTCTTTAATCAAAATGGACGATGAAAAATATTTTGATGAAAGGATAAAACACACTGTAATAGAGATTTTCAAAAATTTTTTCAGTAGTAACAAATATAGTGTTTTTTATCTGTGCGATATTGGTGATAAAAAAGAAAAAGCAAGACATAGGCTATTTCATAAATGGTTTTTATCAGATAATTTTCATCAGGGGTTAATAAAATTAGATGAACAAATATGTGTTGATGAGCAGTTTTACTATATGTCTGTTATCTATGAAAAAGACAATCCTAATGCTGAGTGTATAGAGCAATTTTATACTTTAAATACCAATCAATTAAAGGAAAAATAATACAATCTATATTTTAAAATTTAAATCATTATGAAAAAAGCAATTTTACTTTTTGGAATGTTGGCATCATGTTCCATCTTTGGACAATTTAAACTCACTCCTGACAATTATAGAAGCGTAGAGAATCCAGATAAAGATTATATCGTTTTTGAAGTTCCTAATATGACACAAAAGCAATTATTTGAGAAAACAAAAATGTATATAACATCCAAATACAACAACCTTAAAGGAGATGGATACAATGAAGTTGAACCACAGCAAATGGTGCTTAATGTAACAGGAAGCAAATCTGCCACTATAATATTGAGTTTAGGAAACAACATTTGGAGAGCAGATAACAGATATGAAATAAACTTCAAGGATGGCAAAGTAATGGTTAAGCCTTATCTATACTCTTTCTACAATGTTATGGACTACGACGGCAGTAGAGGAGCAAAAAACCTTTTCAATAAAAAAGGAGAAGCAAGAAAACAAAAAGCAATAGACCTTGCAGAAAGCGAAGTAAATGAGTTCTATAACGCCCTAATTAAAGGAATTACAAAAACCAACGAAGACTGGTAAAAATGGATTGGGAGCAATTTGATAAAGAACTTGAAGAAGTAAGAAATCAGAATAGACTTTGGCAGCAGGAATTTGATAAAGTTTGTGAAATCACATTTGAAGCAAGGAAATTAGAGAAAACCGACCCACTAAAAGCAATACAGCTTTACGAAAGCATCAAAAACACCAACTATGGCAATTTTGATACATTGGGAAGACTAATTATTTTATACAGAAAAACCAAACAAAAAGAAAAAGAAGCAGAATGTATAGAATATAAAATAGAAGACTTGCAAAACAGAGAATATGACCGCAAAGAGTTTCTTAAAACAAAATATCCTGAAGATGCCGATGAAATCCAAAATTGCTATGACAATCAAACAATTTATACCACTCCAGAACTGGTTAAAATAGACTTTTATAAGAATATTATCAAACTCAAAGAGAGATTAAAAATAGTAAAAAAATAGTAAAAAATAGGGGTTAAAACGGGATATTGAAAAACCTAACTTACTGATAATCAGTATCAGTTAAAAACAGAAAACGCTCCTTCCGCGTTCACAAATTCAACCACTAATAGATTGAAAATCAATTTGTTAGTGGTTTTTGTTTATAGATTTTACCCGCTTTTTCCCCACAATATTTTTTGATAACTTATAATTTAAATTACATTACTTTCCTT